>NZ_CP040676.1:2295000-2615862 GCF_005960665.1 Exiguobacterium mexicanum | reverse complement strand
GAAAGACCTCCTTTACTCACATGTTGGCGAAACTTATTCACATGATATACACATTCACTATTCTATAGTAGATACTAGGGTTATCCCCAGAGAACAAAAACTGTGGATAACGTTATCCACATGGTGTTGATGTTGGGGATAACAGTTATCCACAGCCTGTGTATATCTTGGAATTGCTAAAAGTTCATCCACAAGTTTGTGCACATTCAGTTTATCAAAATAAAATAGACGTGGCAACGGTTTTTGATATTTATCCACAGACGACCAAAAGAATCCACAGGCAGTTATCCACATGCTGTGTACAGTGTGGATAAACTGTGGATATGTTGTGGATAATTGTTAGTAAGCAAAGTTGTGGTCAGAAAAGTTATACACAAAAGAGGAAGAAGGAATGGAGAAGAATATTTTTTTAAAAGAAGAAAATGAAAAATTAAGAAACGGCATGCTTAATTTGTTGAAAAAGAAGGAGTTATTCACATATAAGTGTGGATAACTCTTGGGATATGTGGATAAAATGGCTTAAGACAGCTGTTTGTAAAAAAGTCACTGTAAGATTGTTAATTCTCGATGTTACTTAACGCTTCCGTTTCTTCTAAATCGTGCCATCCAGAGATCGTCTCCCCCTCCCCTGGCAATTGATTTCGCCCTAATGGAAAACCTAACGAAAATTCATTGACAATCTGGGGAACTGTTTATATAATCTTAAAGACTGCCTTAAATGAAACTATAACTTGCTAATAGAGCGTTAACCTTGAGGAGGTGCTTTAACCATGAAACCAACTTTCAATCCTAACAACCGTAAGCGTAAGAAAGTCCACGGATTCCGTGCTCGCATGGCGACTAAAAACGGCCGCAACATTCTTGCAGCTCGCCGTCGTAAAGGTCGCAAAGCCTTGACTGTCTAATAAAGATCATGAGATTGCCCGAGGATTTTTCCTTGGGCAATCTTTTTTTATATCGTCACAGAAGTCACACAAACGGACGGAAAAAGCTGATTCGCCCTCGTTGAAACGAATGGGATATGGTATGATGTTAGTTGACGATTTTTGAAGTGAAGGATGGAGTGAGAATTTTGAAAAAAGAATACCGCCTGCAAAAGAATGAAGAGTTCCAAGCGGTGTTTCGTGAAGGACGCTCCGTGGCCAATCGTCAGTTTGTCGTCTACACGCAAAAAGCGGATCAAGCGCACTTCCGGGTCGGACTTTCGGTCAGTAAAAAGCTTGGAAATGCCGTGGAACGAAACCGGATGAAACGATTGATGCGTGAATCACTTCGCTTGCTCGAACCAAACGTGGCTCCGCACAATTACGTCATCATTGCGCGCAAACCTGCGACGTCCCTTACACAAGATGAAGTGACGGAAAGCTTGAAACACGTCTTTAAACGGGCTAAAGTTTGGAAACAGAGACAAGTCGATCGATCGTAACAATCCGAGCTCGTTCTTTCATATATAATGCGAACTAATTAGGATTGACCGATAGACGTGTGATGAAACAAAAGAATCGATAAAGAAAGCGTAGGAGGAACTATGAGCAAAAAGCTAAAATTAGGATTGTTGGCCGTCATGACCGGCGTCATCATGTTGATGGCTGGTTGTGTCGACCCATCGACGATCCAAGGAGAGCCGATCACGGCTGAGACGGAAGGCTTCTGGTCGAAATACTTTGTTTGGCCATTGGCATGGTTGTTGAAAGAAGCGGCTTACTTAATCGGTGGGACGTGGCAGTACGGATACTCGATCATCGTTGCGACGATTATCGTTCGTCTCTTGATTTTACCGCTTATGATCAAGCAGACGAAGAGCATGGGTGCGATGCAAGTGTTGCAACCGGAAATGCTCAAGCTTCGTGAGAAGTACAGCTCGAAAGACCAAGAGACGCAACGCAAGCTTCAAGAAGAAATGATGAAGATGTATCAAGAGTATCAAATCAACCCGCTCGCGGGCTGCTTGCCAATCTTGATTCAAATGCCGATCCTCTTCGCGTTCTACGATGCGATCCGTCGGACACCTGAAATCTTTGAAGCGCAGTTCCTTTGGTTCGACCTCGGGGCACCAGATCCGACGTTCATCTTGCCGATTCTCGCGGCAATCTTGACGTTTGCACAGCAAAAAATTTCAATGGCGGGCCAAGAACAAAACCCACAATTGAAAATGATGCTCTACATCTTCCCGGTGATGATCTTCGTCATGTCGATTACCCTTCCGGCTGCCCTCTCGATGTACTGGGTCGTCGGTTACATCATCTCGATCATCGTGACGATGGCAATCATGCTCCCGATGCGTGAGAAGATGAAAGTCCAAGCTGAAGCGAAGATTGCGGCGAAAGAAGCAGAACGTGCCGCGCTTGCTGAAGAAGAGAAGAAGACGAAAAAGAAAAAACGTAAATAAATCCTAAGGCTGTGGATAACCAATCCACAGCCTTTTTTTGTCGCTTCGGATGGATAAGGGCCGAATACGGGAATAAAGGAAGAAGTGGTCTACTTCGTTACATCGGAAAGGGGTCTTTCAAATGGAGACGCTTATCAAACGGTTGGAACGGTCGACATTCATTCAGGCAGCACTTTATGTCATCATCGGTTTACTCATCATCTTATATCCACGTTTCTTTTTTGATGCGATTGTCTATGTGGTCGCGGCTTATTTTGCCATCATCGGTCTAATCGCCATCGTTCAAGGGTTGCGCCACAAACGAAACGGCCTCCCACCCGGCTTTTTTATGGGAATCATCTATCTATTGATCGCCTTGATCGTCTTTTTCTTCGCCGAGACGTTAGCGAGCCTGCTTCCAATCTTCATCGGTGCCCTCTTCTTGTTCGGGGGGATCATCCGGTTGATTCAAGCCGTCGGATTTCGCCGGACGATCGCCAATCGGTGGATGTACTTCATGCTGAGCAGTCTATTGTGGATTGGGATTGGCCTGCTCATGTTGGCGAACCCGTTCGATAGCCTGCTCGTCTTGTTCCAATTGTTCGGCGGTTTTCTCATCGCCGTCGGGGTGATCGAATGGGTGCTCTATTTCACGCTCCGCTCGTCGAGACGTCAGCAAGCATAAACGAAAGCCGCTCACATCAGGAGCGGCTTTTTTCACGGGTGACGAGTCGGTCCAAAAACGGACGAATCACTTCGAACGCAACGGTCGTCTCGAAGAAGGGACGCTCGGCTTCGAGACGGGAGATATACCAGCGAGCGGCTGTCGCATGATGGTCGGGTGTCAACGCTTCATAAAAGGTCCGGATTTCAATCCGCTGCCGGGCGGCCACGTCTTTCAACCCGAGCGCGGCCCGTTCAGGTTCATAGTGAGCGGCAAGTGCGTAAGCGAAATGACTCATGCCTTGCCGGAGCATCTCGACGGCCCAGACATCGTTGCCGCGGTCACGGGCTTTCGTATATTGGAAAAAGAACCAAATCGCATCAAACACGTGTCCGCTCAAATTTTCAACAGATAAAGTGAGCGAACTCGGGTGATGTTGCAGTCGGTGTTCCGGATCGTACAGCACCGTAATTGTGTCTTGATGGTTCAACGTGTCCGCCGTCACCGTGAAGAAGTCGAGATGCAAGAAATCATCATAGACGACGATCAGTTGCGGGGCCACGATATCGATTTCGTCCTCGAGCAGGATCGGGCGATATGTGGCCAGATGGTCGCGGCGGCGCGGCAAGAACTCATTCAGGCTGTCAGGGGCGACCATGACGTACAAGTCGACATCGGAATGTTCGTCCGCTTCACCACGTCCGAACGATCCTTTCAAGAAAATGGCCTGCACATCCGTGTCGGAGATGAGGCTGTCGGTCAATGTGGCGATGGCATCTTGCTGTCGCATTTCATCACGTCCTCCATGGAAATATATTCCTTTATTGTACTAAAGTAATTCCTTGAAATGCAACCGTTGCTCGAGAGGTCGGACTCTTTCGTTCGAGACAAATATCGTGTATAGTAGGTGCGTTATGCATAAGATAGAGGAAGTAGTAAGAAGTATGGGAGGGAAAGATGATGCTAGAGTTTGACACGATTACGGCGATTTCGACGCCGATGGGTGAAGGGGCAATCGGAATCGTCCGCTTGTCCGGTGACCGCGCCGTCGAGACGGTGGGCCGTGTGTTTTCTGGAAAAGATTTGACGAAAGTGGAGTCACATACGATCCATTACGGAAAATTGAAACGTCCTGGCACGGACGAGGTCGTCGATGAAGTCATGGTGAGCATCATGCGCGCACCGAAGACGTTCACGCGAGAAGACGTCGTCGAAATCAATTGCCACGGAGGAATCGTCGCGGTCAATCGTGTCCTCGAGCTGATTCTTGAACAACCGGACATCCGCTTGGCAGAACCTGGCGAGTTCACGAAACGCGCCTTTTTAAATGGACGCATCGATTTGTCGCAAGCAGAGGCCGTCATGGATTTGATTCGGGCCAAAACGGATCGGGCCATGAACGTCGCCATGTCACAAATGGAAGGACGTTTGTCACGGCTTGTCCGCGAGTTGCGTCAATTGTTGCTTGAGACGATTGCGGCGGTCGAGGTCAATATCGACTACCCGGAATACGACGCCGAAGAGATGACCCAGGCCATCGTCGAAGACAAGGCGGGCGAAGTGAAACGTGTGCTCGAGCAACTGCTTGAGACGGCGCGACAAGGGAAAATCTTGCGGGAAGGTCTCGCGACAGCGATTATCGGTCGGCCGAACGTCGGCAAGTCATCGCTCATGAACACGCTCGTTCAAGAGACGAAAGCGATTGTCACGGAAATCGCCGGCACGACGCGCGATACGATTGAAGAGTATGTGAACGTCAAAGGCGTTCCGCTCAAATTGATTGATACGGCAGGGATTCGCGAGACGGAAGACATCGTCGAGCGGATCGGTGTCGAGAAATCGCGCAAGGCGCTCACGGGCGCGGACTTGATTTTGCTCGTCTTGAACGGGCACGAAGGTCTGACTGTCGAGGATGAGGCCTTGTTTGAGGCGATTGCTGGTATGAATGCGATCATCATCATCAATAAGACGGACTTGCCACAAAGTATGGATTCTTCTAAGCTGGAGAAACTAGCGGCAGGTCGCCCGATCGTGGCGACGTCTCTCTTATTAGAAGAGGGAATCGACGCATTGGAGAAGGCGATCTCGAACTTGTTCTTCGCTAAAGGCGTCGAATCACAGGATATGACATATATCTCGAACGCACGACACATTCAACTCATCAAACGGACGATCGAACAAATCGATGAGGCGCTCGGAAGTGCCGTCATGAATTTGCCGATCGATATGGTCCAAATCGATTTACGACGGGCGTGGGACACGCTCGGCGAGATCAACGGGGACACCGTTCAAGAAAGTTTGATTGATCAACTCTTTTCACAGTTTTGTCTTGGGAAATAATAAGGAGGAACAACTATGGCTTACACGGCAGGCGAGTTTGATGTCATCGTCATCGGAGCCGGTCATGCAGGGATCGAGGCCGCACTGGCGTCGGCACGCATGGGCGCGAAAACGGCGATGCTCACGATGAATCCGGATATGGTCGGATTCATGTACTGCAACCCATCGATCGGTGGTCCCGCGAAAGGGATCGTCGTTCGCGAAATCGATGCCCTCGGCGGCGAGATGGCGAAGGCGATCGATGCGACATACATTCAAATGAAGATGCTCAACACATCAAAAGGTCCAGCAGTGCGCGCATTACGGGCGCAAGCGGACAAATTCCAATACCAAAATCATATGAAGAAAGTGCTTGAAGACGAACCGAACCTATTGCTTCGTCAAGCGCTCGTCGAACGACTTCTCATCGAAGACGGGAAAGTCGCCGGTGTCGTCACGAATACCGGTTCGGAGTACCGCTCGAAAGCGGTCATCGTCACGACGGGTACGTTCATGCGCGGTCAAATCATCATCGGCGAGTTGTCGTATGAGAGCGGTCCGAACAACCAGATGCCTTCGGTCGAATTATCGAAGCATTTAGAAGAGCTCGGGCTCGAACTCGTCCGTTTCAAAACGGGGACACCACCACGAATCGACGGCAAGACGATCGATTACTCGAAGACGGAGATTCAACCAGGGGACGACAATCCGTCGCTCTTCTCCTACACATCGAAAGACCTCGACCCGATCGAGCAAATCCCGTGCTGGCTCACCTACACGAGCGAGCGGACGCACCAATTGATTGATGAGAACTTGCATCGTTCGCCAATGTACTCAGGTGCCATCAAAGGGACGGGCCCGCGTTACTGCCCATCGATTGAAGATAAAGTCGTCCGGTTCAACGATAAACCGCGTCACCAAATCTTCCTCGAGCCAGAAGGTCGCGACACGGAAGAAATTTACGTGCAAGGCTTCTCGACGAGTATGCCGGAAGACGTTCAGCATCAAATGCTCCGGACGATTCCAGGGCTTGAGAACTCAGAGATGATGCGCCCTGGATACGCGATTGAGTACGATGCAGTCGTACCGACGCAACTTTGGCCGACACTCGAGACGAAGACGGTCGGCGGATTGTTCACGGCAGGTCAAATCAACGGGACGAGCGGCTATGAAGAAGCGGCCGGACAAGGAATCATGGCCGGAATCAACGCCGCATGCCAAGTGCTCGGCAAAGATCCGGTCATCTTGGACCGCTCACAGGCGTATATCGGCGTCTTGATTGACGACCTCGTGACGAAAGGGACGAACGAGCCGTATCGCTTGCTCACATCCCGTGCCGAGTATCGGTTGCTCCTGCGTCACGACAATGCGGACCTTCGCTTGAGCGACATCGGTCATGAAGTCGGTCTATTGTCACCAGAGCGTCATGCCCATCTTGAAGACAAACGAGTCGCGATTGCGGCAGAAGTAAAACGTCTCAACGGACTCGTCATCAAACCGTCGGCTGACGTGAACGCCGTGCTCGAAGAAGTTGGCGCGAACCCGCTCAAAGAAGCGACGCATGCCAGTATTCTTTTGAAGCGGCCAGAAGTGACGTACGCGACGCTCATGCGCTTTGCACCGGCCCCGATCGAAGTGCCGTTTGAAGTGGCGGAGCAAGTCGAGATTCAAGTGAAATACGAAGGCTACATCTCGAAGCAGCTCGAGCAAGTCGAGAAGATGCGTCGGATGGAAGAAAAACGGATTCCGGAGAAACTCGATTACGATGCAATCGGTGGTCTTGCGACGGAAGCGAAACAAAAACTAAAACAAGTTCGTCCGCTCTCGATTGGACAAGCGTCACGTATTTCCGGGGTAAACCCGGCGGACGTTTCGATCCTTCTTGTCTATATCGAGCAAGGACAATACGCGACAGTGGAGTGAAACGATGAACCAATCCCAATTTATTGAGGCGCTGCAGGCAGAAGGGTTTGAATTGAGCGAGAAACAACTCGCTCAGTTCGAACTGTATTTCGAGATGCTCGTCGAGTGGAATGAGAAGATGAATTTGACGGCGATCACGGACAAGGAAGAAGTGTATTTGAAGCATTTCTATGACTCGCTCAGTGCGGCGTTCCATTTCGACTTCGCAAACGTGGATACCGTATGTGATGTCGGTGCCGGGGCTGGATTCCCGAGTTTGCCGCTCAAAATTCTATTCCCGCACCTTCACGTGACGATTATCGACTCGCTTAACAAGCGAATCACGTTCTTAAACGAACTCGCGCTCGCGCTCGGGTTAGAAGGTGTGGCGTTCCATCATGGACGCGCCGAAGAGTTTGGAAAAAATAAAAAATTTCGTGAGCAATTTGATGTCGTAACCGCCCGTGCAGTTGCCCGGATGACGGTGCTCGCCGAGTACTGTTTACCGCTTGCAAAAGTCGGCGGAACGTTCGTAGCGCTCAAAGCAGCGAAGGTTTCTGACGAGCTTATCGATGCGAAAAACGCCTTGGCCGTGCTCGGTGGGAAAGTAAAAACGACACACCAGTTCCTATTGCCAGGAGAGATGAGTGAGCGTAATATCGTAATTGTAGATAAATTACGAAAAACGCCTGGGAAATATCCACGTAAAGCGGGTACCCCAGCGAAAGAGCCGCTAATCTGAGCAATAGTGTTTCACGTGAAACTAAAAGCAGATTCCGGTAGTGGAATCTGCTTATTTTTTACATAGAGGGGTGCCGACGTTGAAGAAAACATTTGCTAAACTGTTCGGAAGTCGTCCGGAAGTAGCCGTCGCGGAACTGGCAGAAGTCAAATCGAATGATGCTGTCCAAGAAATTGCCTTATCGTTGCTTTTACCGAACCGTTATCAACCGCGTAAAGTATTCGAGCCGGCTAAAATTGACGAATTGGCCGTCACGATTGACGAACATGGTCTTTTGCAGCCGATTGTCGTTCGCAAGGCGGAAGGGGATCGCTACGAGATTATCGCTGGGGAACGCCGCTTCCGCGCCGTTAAATCGCTCGGCTGGTCGGTCATTCCGGCCATCGTCCGGGAGATGGATGACGATACGA
This sequence comes from Exiguobacterium mexicanum, assembly GCF_005960665.1. GTDB lineage: Bacteria > Bacillota > Bacilli > Exiguobacteriales > Exiguobacteriaceae > Exiguobacterium > Exiguobacterium mexicanum_A. The sequence continues at coordinate 2,607,457 of NZ_CP040676.1, read as the reverse complement.
CAGCTGCCTTGGCGCTGATTGAGAACTTGCAACGCGAACAGCTCAGTCCGATTGAGGAAGCAGAGGCGTATGATCGTCTGCTCGCCATGAAAGGTCTGACACAAGACGCGCTCGCGAAGAGTCTCGGCAAGAGTCAGTCGACGATTGCCAATAAACTACGCCTGTTGAAATTGCCGAACGACGTCAAGCAATGTTTGCGCGACCGCCAAATCAATGAACGTCACGCTCGGGCGCTTTTGCCGCTCAAAGAGGAAGGACTCCAGCTCCAAGTGCTCATGGAGATTATAGAGCAGGACTTTAACGTCAAAGAGACGGAAGAACGCGTCGCCTTCTTGACGACACCGATTGAAGAAGAGAAGCGGAAACCGAAAAAGCAACGCCGTCGGACGAAAAGTTTCGCACGTGACACGCGAATCGCCCTCAATACGATCCGGGACTCGGTCAGTTTGATCGGAAAGACCGGGATTGAAGTCCAGACCGAGGAAGTCGAAGAAGACGAATTTGTTGAAATTCGAATTCGAATCCCGAAAGCACGGCCACAAAAGTGAGCCTGTGCTTTTTTTATAGCTATCAGTCAGAAGGAATGGAGGAATCAGGATGGAACGGTTACCGATTAAACACATTCGTCCCAACCCGAACCAGCCCCGTAAGCAGTTCGAGCCAGAAAAGCTAGACGAGCTCAGGCAATCGATTGAACGTTATGGTGTGTTGCAACCAATCGTCGTCCGTAAAGCGAGTGGGTTTTATGAAATCATCGCCGGCGAGCGCCGGTTTCAAGCTGCGAAGTTAGCCGGCAAGACGGATATCCCGGCATTGATTGTCACGGCCGACTCGGACCGCGTCATGGAACTCGCCTTGATTGAGAATATTCAACGTGCCGACTTGAACGCGATCGAAGAGGCGCTCGCCTACGAACAGTTGATGCAAACGCTCGGATTGACCCAGCAACAACTGGCCGAACGCGTCGGCAAGAGTCGGAGCCATGTGACGAACAGCCTCAGACTGCTTCGGTTACCGAATGCGGTCCAGCATGCGGTCATGGTCGGTGAGTTGACGATGGGCCACGCCCGGGCCATCACCGGCATGAAATCGGTTCAGGCGATGGAACAGATTGCCCGTCGCGTCATCGCCGAGCAATGGACGGTCCGACGGCTCGAGCGCTATTTACAAAAAGAGCGCATTGAAAAAAAGACGCTCAAACGCTCGGACGCCGACGTGGAAGCCGTCGAGGCGGTGCTAGCGGAACGTCTTCAAATGGATGTATCGATTCGCCCGCGTCGAAAAGGGGGCGTCCTCGAGCTGAAGTATTTCTCGCAAGACGATTTGGAGCATTTGTTGACGCTTTTATCGCCTCAAGATTTCGATTCGTCGCGAGATTGACGAAGCCGGGTAATGGCTGCCTCTTCTTGATGGAGCCGTCCGATTCGTAAGTCGAACTCGACGAACCCGTCGGTGATGAAACGGGCCAACTCGTAGACGAGATGTAAGCGTGTGTTCTGCAAAATCATCATCTCCATAAAGCCGCTCACGTTGACGACAGCTTTGATGTTGTATTCACCGACCGAAGGGAGCTCTTTTTGGACGCCGGCGCCAGGAGCGAGCGGCCCTTCCGAAAAGAAGATATACCCGACACTCGACAATCGGCCGAGACAGGCGTCGATTGCAATGATGAGGGGGCGGTGAAATCGTGTCTGAATCTCGTGGAGCGTCTCGACGAGGTTCAAGGCATGGACCGGTTTTGTCAGTGTCCCGTAAACATGGATATTGCGAACGGACCGTTCTTCGAGGAAGGTACCGACGAGCGGTCCGAGTGAATCCCCCGTGGAACGGTCGGAGCCGATACACACGAGGACGATGGGACGATGCGTCTCTTTCGCCAACTGGTCGTGCAGTTGATCGGCAAAGAGCTTGGATCCACTCCGTTCGGTATGTTCGATGAAGAAAGAGTATGGTTTATGAGGTTTTAGGCGAAACGGCATGAATCTCATCCTCTCTTCTAAGCTGCCTACGTCTAGTTGCAATTGCGGAATGAAACCGTATTATCCCATTCCCGGAACACCGAAACTTATAACGTCCGGATGTAGGGTTTGAGAAAAGTCGTCAATTATGGTTTGATGAGTTAGAATCTATAACTTTAGAGGTGACAACATGGCTTCACAAAATACAGATACAGACTTGAGCACAGTGGCCGATGAGACGATTGATAACGTCAATCGGTTCGTCGCTTATTTCCAAGACACGGAGATGTGGATTGGGCTCGGCATTAAATTGACAGGTGTCGCGCTCATCATCTTGGCGCTTTATGTGGCGTCACGCATTTTGACGTCGATGGTGCAGCGCGTGTTCGCCTTGCGCAAAATCAAAGAAGATAATATCGTGGCCCAGCGCCAAAATGAGACGCTGTCAAAACTGGCTCAAAACACGATTCGGTACGTCCTTGGCTTGATTATGATTTTGACGGTGCTAGGCCAGTTCGGCGTCAACATCGCTGGTTTGATCGCATCGGCCGGGGTCGCCGGTCTCGCCATCTCGTTCGGGGCGCAGAACTTGGTGAAAGACGTCATCACGGGCGCCTTCATCATCTTTGAAAATCAATACAAGAACGGGGATTACGTCAATTTGAATCAACAAGTCGACGGGACCGTCATCGAAGTCGGGATTCGGACGACGAAGTTGAAGGGATTGAACGGGCAAGTGACGATCATCCCGAACGGACAGATCATGCAAGTGACGAACTACTCGCTCGAGAACAGCGTCGCGGTCGTCGATATCGGTGTCGCCTATGAAGAAGACATGGGCAAAGTCGAGAAGGCGTTGAAAGAGATCGCGAAGACGGTCGAAGAGAAGTATCACGACTTGTTCATCGAGCCGATCACGCTCGCCGGGGTCCAGTCGCTCGGACCATCGGAAGTCGTCTATCGTCTCATGGCCGAAGTTCCACCGACGCAACACTTCGCGGCCGGACGGATTTTGCATAAAGAGTTGAAAACCGGACTTGATGAGCGCGGAATCGAGATCCCGTATCCGCGGACCGTCATGATGCCGCCAACCACATCGACTAAAGGAGCGCCCGAAAATGCAGGCTAAATCGTATGAGTTGAACGATTTTGTAGAAATGAAGAAACCACACGCCTGTCAGACGAACCGTTGGCAGGTGACTCGGGTCGGGATGGACATTCGTATCAAGTGTCAAGGCTGCGGGGCGAGTGTACTCATGCCGCGCCGCGACTTTGATAAGCGATTGAAAAAAGTGCTTCCACAAGAGAACGCCGCTGAATAAGTGGCGTTCTTCTCTATGTTACAACCGTGAGTTGCGGTTTAATCGAGGACTAACTATAATTGTGAAGGATGTGACGGTGTGGTGTACTGAACGTACCCACTCCACAGACGGATCAACATTTCCCGGGAAAGCCGGATGAGGAGGAAATACAAGTGGGATTAACAGCAGGAATCGTCGGATTACCGAACGTCGGGAAATCGACATTATTTAACGCCATCACGCAAGCCGGTGTAGAGGCAGCCAACTATCCGTTCGCCACGATCGACCCGAACGTTGGGGTCGTCGAAGTACCGGACGCGCGTCTTGACCGGTTGACGGAACTCGTCAAACCGAAGAAGACCGTACCGACCGCATTTGAGTTTACAGACATCGCCGGAATCGTAAAAGGTGCGTCAAAAGGGGAAGGGCTCGGAAACAAATTCCTGGCTAACATCCGTGAAGTCGACGCGATTTGCCAAGTCGTCCGTTGCTTTGAAGATGACAACATCACACACGTCGCGGGTAAAGTCTCACCGATCGATGACATCACGACCATCAACCTCGAATTGATTTTGGCCGACCTTGAATTGGTCGAGAAACGCATCACACGCGTTCAAAAAATGGTCAAGTCGAAAGACAAAGGCGCAGCTCAAGAGCTCGAAGCACTTGAAATCGTTCAAGCAGTCCTCGAATCGGAGCGCCCGGCTCGTGTTGCTGAATTGACAGAGGATCAACTCGCTATCGTCAAACATTTCCAGTTGCTCACGATGAAGCCGATGCTTTACGTCGCGAACGTGAGTGAGGACGAAGTGGCTGACGCGGACCAAAATCCTTACGTCCAAGCAGTTCGTGAACACGCCGCGACAGAAGAGGCGAAAGTAATCGTCATCTGTGCTCGCATCGAGGAAGAAATCTCAGAACTCGAGCCAGAAGAGCGCCTTGAGTTCTTGCAAGACCTCGGCATCGAAGAGTCGGGGCTCGATCAATTGATTCGTGCCGCCTACTCGACGCTCGGTCTCGCCACATACTTCACGGCTGGTGAGAAAGAAGTGCGCGCCTGGACGTTCAAGCAAGGCATGAAAGCTCCACAATGTGCGGGCGTCATCCACTCTGACTTTGAACGTGGGTTCATCCGTGCCGAAGTCGTATCGTATGAAGACTTGTCAGCTGCCGGCAACATGACGGCAGTTAAAGAACAAGGGAAACTTCGCTCAGAAGGAAAAGAATACGTCTTCCAAGACGGCGATGTTGTCACGTTCCGCTTCAACGTTTAAGCCATTTTCCGCAAACGTATTGTAAAATGAACAGAAGTTTGATAGTATATTATGACGTGAGTAAAACAATTGTTTGCTCCTTGCTCCTACAACCGGTAGGAGCCGTTAGTCCAAGAGGAGGTGAAAGATAATGCGTAAATACGAACTTCTTTACATTATCCGTCCATCAGTTGATGAGGAAGCTAAGAAAGCTTTAATCGAACGCTTCAACAACGTCATCACTGAAAACGGTGGTACTGTTGATAAAACAACAGACATGGGTAAACGTCGTCTCGCTTACGAAATCAACAAGATGCGCGAAGGACACTACGTTCTTCTCAACATCACTGCTGAGCCTAAAGCGATTCAAGAAACAGAGCGTCTCATGAAGATCTCTGATGACGTTGTCCGTCAAATGACAACTAAAGACGAGCGTTAATTCTTAACGCTTCATATTGCGAAAGGGGAGCTTTGAGATGATTAACCGAGTTGTGTTAGTTGGTCGATTGACACGCGATCCAGAAATGCGTTATACGCAGAGCGGGATTGCCGTAACTCGCTTCACTCTCGCTTGCGATCGTCCATTCACTGGACAAGATGGGAAGCGCGAGGCGGACTTTATTGATTGTGTCGTTTGGCGCAAACAAGCAGAGAACGTAGCACAATATTTGAAAAAAGGCAGCATGGCCGGCGTAGACGGTCGCCTTCAAATCAGTAGTTACGAAGGTCAAGATGGCCAACGTCGTTACCGGGCAGAAGTCGTAGCCGATAGCGTACGCTTCCTTGAACCACGCGGTGCTTCAACGCAACGTGATACAGCACCGGCTGGAGATGTCTTCGGTGGTGGTGAGTCAAGTGGATCAGGATGGGGCGCAGCCGCTTCTTCGACTTCATCTCAGTCCTCGAACTCAAACAAAGGTTTTGAAGCTGACCCGTTCTCGGGTGGCGGAAAAATCGACTTATCGGATGACGATCTACCATTTTGATCGCGTCGATTCGAAACTAAACTAAAAAGGAGGTCTTCACATGGCACGTCGTCCAGGAGGTCGTCGTCGTCGTAAAGTATGTTTCTTTACGTCGAACAACATCACTCATATCGATTATAAAGACGTAGAATTGCTCAAACGCTTCGTTTCGGAGCGTGGTAAAATTCTTCCACGTCGTGTGACTGGTACTTCAGCGAAATACCAACGTCCACTTACTGTCGCTATCAAGCGCTCACGTCAAATGGCTTTGCTTCCATACGTTGCAGAGTAATTTTTGACACACGGCTTATCCCTCGGGATAGGTCGTTTTTTGTTTTCCGAGCCGATGTAGGAGTGTAAGTGAAACGGACGGATATGGTATGATAGAGCAGAAACCATTTAGATATCATGGGTGGAACACCACTCATTTTAGGAGGCACACATGTACAGTGGTGAAGCAATAACATCAGTGAAGAACCAGTACGCGCGTCACGCCGTTCCATATGTGATTGGACTGCTTGTCGCGTTAGGATTGGCGTTCTACAGCATTGTGGCGGCAATCACCCTGTTCGTGGGCACGCTGATTTTTTTCATCTATCAGCAAGTGACGATTCGACGAGAACGCAAGGCGTGGGAACAATACGTCCATTCTTTGTCGCATCGAATCGAAGACGTCGGGAAAGAAGCGCTCACCGGCATGCCGATTGGGATTCTCGTCTTTGACGAAACTCGTCGCATCAGCTGGTTCAATGAACAGTCTCGACTCATCTTTGAGCTCGAGATGGAACTCGGGATCTCGATCGATTCGATTCACTCGGCGTTCACCGAGTTGATTGAGGAAGAAGAGGACGAGGCGACCATCGAAGTCGGAGACCGCGTTTATCGGGTCCTCTACAATAAGGAATATCAGACCCTTTACTTGTTCGACATGACGGATGAGGCAGAGATTGAACAAAAATACTCGGAAACACAGACGGTGATCGGCGTCTTATACTTAGACAACTATGACGAGATGTCAACCGCTGTGGATGAACAGGTCCGGAGTGAAATCAATCGACGCGTGACCGTCCTCTTGAACCAATGGGCTCAAAAATACCACATCTATATGCGTCGAACGGCAGCCGATCGTTTCTTTCTCGTGATGAACGAACGGACGCTCTCCGAACTCGAGAACAATCGATTCTCGATTCTCGATGAGGTCCGTGAGGCGACGAAAGAGCATAAAATTCCGCTCACACTCTCCATCGGGATCGGTTGTGGGGAGACGACGCTGACGGAACTGGGGAACTTGTCGCAATCGAGCCTTGATTTAGGGCTCGGACGCGGCGGGGATCAAGTCGTCGTCAAACGTCATAACGGGAAAGTCCGCTTTTTCGGCGGCAAGACGAACCCGACCGAGAAACGGACCCGGGTTCGCGCCCGCGTCATCTCGAACTCGATGCGTGATTTGATTCGCGAGTCGAGCCGTGTCCTGATCATGGGGCATAAAAACCCGGATATGGACTCGCTTGGAGCATCCATCGGCATCATGAAACTGGCTGAATTTGTCGGACGTGAGGCGTACGTCGTCATCCCGGCCGGCGAGACGAGCGTTGGGATCCAACGTCTCGTCAATGAAGTCGAAAACGACGAAGAGCTGTATAGCCGTTTTTTGACCGAGTTCGAGGCTCAACCCCTCATCGACGAACAGACGCTCCTCGTCGTCGTCGATACGCACCGGCCGTCGCTCGTCATCTCGCGGGATATTCTAGACCGCGCGGAACGGGTCGTCGTCATCGACCACCATCGCCGTGGTGAAGAGTTCATTGAAGATCCGGTCCTCGTCTATATGGAGCCGTACGCATCCTCGACGTGCGAACTCGTAACGGAGTTGATCGAGTATCAGGCCGGTACGCGCAAGCTATCGATTTTAGAAGCGACGTCGCTCCTCGCAGGTATGGTGGTCGACACGAAAGGATTCACCTTGCGGACCGGGTCGCGGACGTTCGATGCCGCTTCCTTCCTTCGGATTCAAGGGGCAGACACCGTGCTCGTCCAGCACTTCATGCGGCAAGACCTCGATTCGTATATCGAACAGTCTCATATTCTCGAAAACACGGACATCTATTCCGACGGCATGGCGATCGCCGTCGCCTCGGACGATGAAGTGCACCATCAAGTGTTGATCGCCCAAGCCGCTGACCAGCTCCTTAATATGGAGGGCGTCAAAGCATCGTTCGTCATCGCCGTCTTACCTGACGGCCGAACCGGCATTAGTGCCCGTTCGCTCGGTGATGTCAACGTCCAAGTCATCATGGAGATGCTGGACGGGGGCGGTCATTTGACGAATGCGGCGACACAATTGAACGTGAGCCCGGAACAGGCGAAAACGTTATTACAAGAAGCGATTGATCATTATATGACAGATGAAACAGAGGGAGAGGATTCTGAATGAAAGTCATTTTAAAAGTAGATGTTAAAGGTCAAGGTAAAGCTGGTGACGTCAAAGACGTCGCGGACGCTTACGCGAAGAACGTACTCTTTAAAAAGAACTTGGCGGTCGAAGCGACACCGGGTAACTTGAAGGCGTTCGCCGCAAAAGAGCGACGCGCCGAAGAAGCGGCTGAAGCAGAATTGAAACAAGCCCAGCAGTTGAAGGACAAGCTTGAAAAAGAGACGATCGTCGTCAAGACGAAGTCAGGTGAGGGCGGTCGCGTCTTCGGATCGGTCACGAGCAAACAAATCGGTGAAGCGTTGAAAGGGATGGGCTACAAGATCGACAAGCGTAAAATCGAGCTCGAACACCCAATCAAAGCGCTCGGGTTTACGAAAGTGCCGGTGAAGTTGCACCACGACGTCACGGCTACGTTAAACGTTCATGTTCAAGAAGCGTGAAGGTGAGGTAGACACGTATGAGTGATGCGATTCAAGTCAATACCCCGCCACATAGCGTCGAAGCGGAACAAGCTGTCCTCGGGGCCGTCATTCTCGATTCCGATCGGCTGATCACGGCCTCGGAACGGGTCGACCCGGACGACTTTTATCGTGTCAGCCATCAACGGATCTTTGAGGCGATGCTGAAAATCAATGACCGGGGCGAACTCGTCGATTTGGTCACGCTCAGTTCGGAGCTTCAAGCCCAAGGTATTCTCGATGAAATCGGTGGATTGAACTATTTGGCGGAAATCGCCGAGGCGGTTCCAGCCATCGGGAACATCGGGTATTATTTGAACGTCGTCGATCAAAAGGCGGCACTCCGCCGCTTGATTCGGACTGCGACGAATATCGTCTCGGACGGCTATGAACGCCAAGACGAGGTCGATGCCGTCCTGTCAGATGCTGAGCGGAACATTTTGAAAGTCTCGCAACGAAAAGGGCAGTCGAGCTTTCATCCGATCGGCTCCGTCTTATCGGACGCCTACTCGACGATTGAAAAACTGCACCAATCGAGTGGCGAAATCACCGGTATCGCGACCGGGTTCAGCGATCTCGACAAGATGACGGCCGGGTTTCAACGTAACGACCTCATTATCGTCGCGGCCCGTCCTTCCGTCGGGAAGACGGCCTTCGCCCTCAACATCTCGCAAAACGTGGCCGTCCGTACCGGCGAGAACGTCGCCATCTTCAGTTTGGAGATGGGTGCCGAGCAGCTCGTCATGCGGATGCTCTGTGCGGAAGGCAATATCGACGCCCAGCGTCTGCGGACGGGTCGGCTCGAGGCCGAGGACTGGGGGCGACTCTCGCTCGCCATGTCGTCGCTGTCACAAGCCGGTATCTATATCGATGATACGCCGGGTCTTCGCGTCAACGAGATCCGGGCCAAGTGCCGCCGCTTGAAACAAGAGCACGGCCTCGGCATGATCATGATCGACTACTTGCAGCTCATCGTCGGGAACGGCAAGCCGGGCGAGAACCGGCAACAAGAAGTCTCGGAGATTTCACGTACGCTCAAAGCGATCGCGCGTGAGCTTCAAGTGCCGGTCATCGCCTTGTCCCAGCTCTCACGTGGTGTTGAGAGCCGTCAAGACAAGCGGCCGATGATGTCGGATATCCGGGAATCCGGGGCGATTGAGCAAGATGCCGATATCGTCGCGTTCCTCTACCGGGACGACTATTACGATAAAGAGAGTGAAGACGCCAACACGATCGAGATCATCATCGCCAAACAGCGTAATGGTCCGACCGGCACGGTCAAGCTCTCGTTCCGAAAAGAATATAACAAGTTCGTCAACATGGAGACGCAAGCTTTTGCGCCACCGATGTAGGACGAGTCATTCCGCCAAAGGCGACGTCACGAGACGTCGCCTTTTTTGTCGGTCTTTGGACCTAAACGTATTCAATTTTTGAAGAATTCATTCGTTGGATGAGAAATGATGCGTCAATAACGAACGAAAGGTTACAACGTAAAAATATCGTTCGGTATTAGGTTGACTTTCGCGAGAAGCAAGTGTACACTTACGGATGGTTTGAATAGAACGTTTATCTACAAGGAGGATTCATTATGTCATCAGTAGTCGTAGTGGGAACGCAGTGGGGCGATGAAGGTAAAGGGAAAATCACGGACTTCTTATCGAAGCAGGCCGAGGTCGTCGCGCGTTATCAAGGGGGAGACAACGCTGGTCATACGATCGTCTTCAACGATACGAAGTATAAACTTCACTTGATTCCATCGGGGATCTTCTACTCGGACAAAACATGTGTCATCGGGAACGGGATGGTCGTCAATCCGAAATCGCTCGTCACGGAGCTCGCGTACTTGCACGAGCGTGGCGTGAGTACGGATAACCTCCGCATCTCGAACCGGGCCCACGTCATCTTGCCGTACCACCAATTGCAAGACAAGCTCGAAGAGGACGCGAAAGGCGACGCCAAAGTCGGGACGACGCTCAAAGGGATCGGTCCTTGCTACATGGACAAAGCGGCGCGTATCGGGATTCGCATCGCTGACCTTCTCGACAAAGAAGTGTTCGCCGAGAAGCTCAAGACCGTCCTCGCGATTAAAAACCGCATGTTCGTGAAGATGTATGAAGTCGATGCGATTGAATTCGATGACATCTTCGAAGAATACTACACGTACGGCCAACAGTTCGCCAAGTACGTATGTGATACATCGGTCGTGTTGAACAACGCGCTCGACGAAGAACAGAAAGTGTTATTTGAAGGCGCACAAGGTGTCTTGCTCGACATCGACCATGGAACGTACCCGTTCGTCACATCATCGAACGCAGCTTCAGGCGGCGTATCGAGCGGTGCCGGAATCGGACCATCGAAGATCCATCACGTCGTCGGCGTCTGTAAGGCGTACACGTCACGTGTCGGAGACGGCCCGTTCCCGACCCAGCTTGACGATGAGATCGGTCACACGATCCGTGAAGTCGGAAAAGAGTACGGTACGACGACAGGACGCCCGCGTCGCGTCGGTTGGTTCGACTCGGTCGTCGTCCGCCACTCGCGCCGCGTCAGCGGCATCACAGACCTTTGCCTCAACTCAATCGACGTGTTGACAGGTCTTGAGACGCTCAAGATTTGTACGGCATACGAGTTCGAAGGCAAGCTCCTCGACGAGTACCCACCGAACTTCCGCGTGCTCGAACAGTGCAAACCGGTGTTTGAAGAGCTCCCAGGCTGGACAGAAGACATCACAGGCGTTCGCAAGTTCGAAGACTTGCCGGTGAACGCGCAGAACTATGTCAAGCGCATCGAAGCGTTGACAGGTATCGAATTGTTGACGTTCTCGGTCGGACCGGCACGTGAGCAGACGGTCATCTTACGTGATATTTACGAAGCATAAGACAGAGAGTCCTCGTGGCTCTCTTTTCATTTCCACGGAAATGGACCACGCTTTCTAACCTATAGAAAAAGAGTTACAATGTAGACATGTACGTTTAACGATAAGAGGAGGACTCACTGAATGGATCGTACGATTTTAGTGGTAGATGACGAACAACCAATCGCAGATATATTGAAGTTTAAGCTTGAAAAAGAAGGTTACCAAGTCCACGTCGCCTATGACGGGGAAGAGGCGCTCGTGAAAGTCGAAGAAGTCAAACCAGATTTGATTTTGCTCGACATCATGTTGCCGCTCAAAGACGGTATGGAAGTATGCCGTGAAGTCCGGAAGAAATACGATATGCCGATCATCATGTTGACGGCGAAAGACTCTGAGATCGATAAAGTGCTCGGACTCGAGCTCGGTGCTGACGATTACGTCACGAAGCCGTTCAGCTCGCGCGAGCTCTTGGCCCGCGTCAAGGCGAACATGCGCCGTCATGCAACGGCCCCGGCCCCAGAAACGAAAGGTGCCAACGCCAATGATATCGTCATCGGTGACTTGACGATTCATCCGGATTCATACATGGTCACGAAACGGGAAGAGAAAATCGAACTGACACACCGTGAGTTCGAGCTCATCCATTATCTTGCCCAAAACATCGGGCAAGTCATGACGCGCGAGCATTTGCTCCAGACGGTATGGGGCTATGACTACTTCGGCGACGTCCGTACGGTCGATGTGACGGTCCGACGTTTGCGCGAAAAAGTCGAAGACAACCCATCGACGCCGACGTATATCATCACGCGCCGTGGTGTCGGTTACTATTTAAAAGCAGGAGAAGAAGACTAAACGATGAAACGGACGAACTTCTTTAAATCTATCCAGTGGAAGCTCGTCGTCATCTATGCGCTGCTCATTCTTGTTGCGATGCAAGTCATCGGAGTGTACTTTGTGCGCTCCCTCGAACGACAATACATCAACAACTTCTCGCAGTCGCTCGTCGATCGCGCCAACCTTCTGAGCTATAACGTCAGTGAAGGGATCGCATCGAACGGCGGTGACTCGACTTCGGACCAGCAGTTGAACCAGGTACTGGATCAACTGCTGTCTGAGTTTACGGAGAGCACGACGCTAGCTGATGACATTCGCGAAGTCCAGATTATCGACACGAACAGTGTCGTCCGGGCGACGTCGAATCCGAATAACCAAAGTCTCGTCGGACAACGGACGGCGAACTCGTTTATTCAAAAATCGTTTGCGACGAGCGGAGCGCAAGAGACGCTCGTCTATGAAGACTCGAACGAACGCATGCGTGTCGTCGCCGTCCCGGTCAAATCCAAGGTCGATGGGACGACGACCGGTATGATCTATATCGAGGCCTCGATGCAGTCCATCTATAACCAAATGGAACAAGTGACGAGGATTCTCGCGACCGGGACGCTCATCGCTCTCATCATCACATCGATCCTTGGGGTGTTGCTGTCACGGACGATCACGCGACCGATTGCGGATATGCGTCGTCAAGCCGTCGAGATGCGAAAAGGGAATTTCTCGCGGAAAGTTAAAGTCTATTCCGACGACGAGGTCGGCCAACTTGCTTACGCCTTCAACGAATTGACCGATGAACTCATGGAGGCGAACGCAACGACGGAAGCCGAACGGCGCCGCTTGACGAGCGTCCTCGAGAACATGTCGGACGGGGTCGTCGCGACGGATCGCTCCTTGCGCGTCATCTTGATGAACGACCAAGCCCGCGATATGATCGGGCTCGCTGAAGAAGAAGCGATGGGGGCGAACCTACAGAACTTGCTCGAATTCGATGACGAGATCGTCATTCCGGAAGACGGGACGATGCCGCCGAAACTGATCGACCTCAGTACGGACGAAGAACTATTCCTCGTCCGCGCCTACTTCTCACCGATTCAAAAGCATAGCGGACCGATCACCGGTCTCATCGTCGTTCTGCACGATGTGACCGAGCAAGAACAAGTCGAGCAAGACCGCCGCGAGTTCGTCGCGAACGTCAGCCACGAGCTGCGGACGCCGCTCACGACGATGCGGAGTTACCTCGAAGTGCTCGCGGAAGGCGCATACAAGGACGATGAGCTCGCCCCGCGCTTCCTCGAGACGACCCAGAATGAGACGGAGCGGATGATTCGCCTCGTCAACGATCTGTTGCAGCTATCGAAGATGGACAGCAAAGAGTATACGATGCAAAAAGTGAAGTTCGATTTTATCCAGTTCTTCAACGACATCATCGACCGGCATGAGATGACGAAAGGCGAGACGATCCAGTTCCGCCGGAAGCTCATGAAACGTCGGGTATACGTCCACGCCGATCAAGATAAGATGACGCAGGTCATCGACAACATCATCACGAACGCCATCAAGTTCTCGCCAGAAGGCGGGACGATCACGTTCCGGACGATGCTCCGTGCCAAGCGACTCGTCATCGGTATTAAAGATGAAGGGGTCGGCATTCCGAAATCGAATTTGAAGAAAATCTTTGAACGGTTCTACCGGGTCGATAAGGCTCGGGCCCGCAATATCGGCGGGACCGGACTTGGTTTGTCGATTGCCAAAGAAGTCGTTTCCGCCCATGGCGGCGACATTTGGGCCGAGAGTGAGTTCGGACGCGGGACGACGATTTACTTCACCATCCCATTCGATACGATCGTGGAGGTGAATGACTGATGGAACGACCACGCTTCTTGGCGAAGCCAGAACTAGTGAAATCGCTCGTCTTGCTCACCTTGATCGTCACGTCCATCGTCCAAACGGTCATCCTCTGGGACTACCATCCGAAGTATCAGTCGGTCCAGTCAGAGACGCAAGTCGCGACGGTGGATGAGTCGCTGCAGCGACAACCGCGCCAAGTCATCGTACCGGCCCAGACGGTCGTCCACGAGAACAACGCCGTCTTCGCCACGAAAAACTCACCGAAACAGATTATGCGTGTCATCCGGGAGTCGTTCGAGGCGAGCGAATTTAAACCGCTCGCCGTCAAGAACGTCCCGAGTTTGTATGCGGGTGTCGATGAGGCCGTCGAATTGATTTTACCGGAGCCGTATTATGCGGATACACTCAGCTACATGCTTCCGGGCTCATACAGCTTGTCCGGGAAAGTGCCACAGCGGGCCCTCATCTTCATGGAGGACGACACGTGGCGCATCCGCACGATCATGAGCGACCAATCACTTTGGGAAGGGCGTTTGTCGAAAGTCGGCCAAGGGGACGTCAACAGTCTGTTCTTGAAAGACTCAGACCGATCGATGCGTCGTGTCACGTACACGGATGAACGCGTCAACTACATCCCCGTCGTCGGACCGGAGATGAACGAGCTGTTCGCTTACGACGTATCTCAGATTCAAATCTCGGCCCGTCTCGATTGGATGCGCGATACGTTCTTCCCGGGCGACCCGAACGTGCAGGAAGTCGATCCGGCCAGCTCCGTGGGCGCACTCACGAACGGGATTAGCGTCGCCGAATATGATGCGAACCTGAACGCGAGCCGTTATCGAAACTTATCACGCAACAGTTCGGAACAGGAGTCGGTCATCGGACTCGACACGATCGTCGAGTTCGTCAACTTCCACGGAGGTTGGGTCGATGAGACGTCGGAGAGCCAAGGTTTGTCGCTTCGGTTTGATGCGATCACTCCGGCCAACAAAGGCTTTGAAACGACCGTGTTCCGGTTTCACGTGAAGGGTTTCCCGGTGTTCAGTCAACGGGAGGCGTTTATCAATAACGATGCCGTCGACTTATCGACGTTGCGTGTCGAGAACGACGGGACACAAGTCCGGTCGATCACTCGGCACCATCTCGAGATCGATCGCTTGATCTCGGTCGGGACGACACAGCTCGCGGACGGACAAGATGTGGTCGATACGCTCGTCAATGCCGGACGATTTGAAAACGTGACCGAGATTCGACTCGGGTATGAGATCGAATACAATGAAGACACGAGCCGTTACGTCACGTTCTCCCCGAACTGGTTCGTTCGGGAAGCCGGAAGATGGATCCCATTCGATCAACCGGATGACTGGACAGAAAGGATGATGTATCGTGGATTGGAGTAAAGCGAAAACGATTCTTCTCTTCGCCTTCCTCGCGCTGAACATCTACCTGTTGTTCCAGCTTTTGACGGAAACGTGGGCGACAGAGGTCGTGACGAACGATAATACGTCGATCGCGCAAATCTTGGACCAACGAAACGTCGATGCGTCGAAGTTGCCGCGGATGGGTCGGGATATCGGTTATTTGACGGGGTCGTCGGAACAGATGTCGGCCTCGATGATCACGAAGAACCGGGAAGCCCAACTGGCGACGACGCTCGACAATATGCAACTCGAAGTCGAGCTCAAACAGCCGGTCCCGCTCGATCAAGACGATTTACGGACGACTGCGTCGACGTTCGTCTCCGAGTATGTCCCGTTCGGTTCCGAGTATGCGTACTGGCGCTATGACGCCGAGACGCGTCAAGTCGCCTTCGTACAGACGTATGAGAACAATAAGATCTTCTCGAACCCCGAGATCGATGGGGGGACCGAGCAGTACATCGGTCCGTCGCTCCTGTTGCTTCAATTGAACGAAGCGCTTGAAGTGACCGACTATAAACAACGTCATTTGACGAACTTGTCCTCGAAGTCGCAAGACGATCTCGTCTTGACGGCGAGCGAGGCGATCTCGCAACTCGCGGCCCGGAAGTACTTCCAGCCGAACCAAGAGATGCGGGCCATCAACACGGGCTTCTATAGCCTGCCGCTCGACAGTTCCGGCAGCTTGATCATCATGCCGCCGCTCTGGTCGATTACGATTGACGAGGACGTCTACTTCGTCAATGCGATCGATGGGACCGTCGAACGGGTCGAATTTGATTCAGAAGAATGAAAGGAGTGATCGAGTGACTTTACGCTATAGTGTGCTTGCGAGCGGTTCGACCGGGAACGCCCTCTACATTGAGACGGAACGGGCGAAATTGCTCGTCGATGCCGGATTGACCGGGAAGGCGATGCAACAACGCATCACTGAGATTGGACGATCGTTTGATGGGATCGATGCACTGCTCGTCACGCATGAGCACTCCGACCATATTAAAGGTGTCGGGATTCTCGCTCGAAAATATAACTTACCGATTTATGCGAACGCGAAGACGTGGGATGCGATGGAATCGTTGATTGGAAAAGTCGACCCGGCCTTGAAGTTTCACTTCGAGGTAGGGGAGATTAAACAGTTCGGCGATATCGAAATCGAGTCGTTCAACGTCAGCCATGACGCGGCCGACCCGATGTTCTACCAGTTCGCGCATGAAGGCAGACGCCTCGCCCACATCACGGACACGGGCTATGTGTCCGACCGAATGAAAGGCGTCATCCGTGGGGCCGATGATTTTATTTTCGAATCGAACCATGACGTCTCGATGCTTCAAATGGGACGGTACCCGTGGAGCGTCAAGCGACGGATTCTCGGGGACTACGGTCACGTCTCGAACGAAGACGCGGCCATCGCGATGAGCGAGGTCATCGGAGACCAGACGAAACGGATTTATTTGGCCCACCTCAGTAAAGACAACAACATGAAAGAACTCGCTCAAATGAGCGTGTCCCAAACACTCGGGATGCGCGATGTCGACCTCGGTCGCATCAAATTGTGCGATACCGACCCATCGACCCCCACTTCGCTCGTTTCTTTATAAGCGAACTTGGGAAAAGACAGGTAATACACTGTCTTGAAGGGGGGACGCGTCGTGAATGAAGAGAGACACCATGAGTATGAGCCTCAAGACGTCGAACCTTTAGAGCACGAAGCAGATACAATGAACGATGTAAAACCGACGTACCCATCTCGTAGCGAATGGCGCCCGAAGCAAGAAGAGCATGTGCGCCATAAGCCGCGAGTGAATTTAAAACCGTTGTTACTCGGAGGGGTTGGCGGATTCTTAGGAGCGGCTTTGTTCTTTTTGGCGATGATGCTCTGGGATTCCCCGACCTCTCGTTTTGTGACGAATGAATTGATTCGGACGGAACAAGCCGTCACCGTCACGGAATCTGACATCACGAGCGCTGTGACGGGCGCTAAGACGTCCGTCGTCAGTATTACGAACATCCAGCGGGCGTTCACCTCGGACTCGCAGTGGGAGGCCGGAGCGGGTTCTGGTGTCATCTATAAGGTCGACGGTGACACGGCGTATATCGTGACGAATTTCCACGTCATCGAAGAAGCGGACGAGATCAACGTCGCGTTCGCCGACGGACAAGTTGCTGCGGCGACGATTCTCGGTGAAGACCCGCTCAACGATTTGGCCGTTGCCTCGGTCGAGCTACCGGCCAATATCGATGTCGCGCCAATCGCGCTCGGCGACTCGACCGTGCTTCAGGCGGGCGAGACCGTCATGGCGATCGGGAATCCGCTCGGCGTCTTTTCAAACTCGGTCACCCGTGGTATCGTCAGTGGTGTCGAACGCACCGTACCAGTCGACACGAACAGTGACGGCCTCATGGATTATAACGCCGAGGTCATCCAGACCGACGCCGCCATCAACCCGGGTAACTCCGGGGGGGCACTCATCAACATCCGCGGCGAGCTCGTCGGCATCAACTCGATGAAAATCGCCGAGGCGAGCGTCGAAGGGGTCGGCTTCTCGATTCCCGTCAATGTCGCGCTGCCGGTTATCGATATGCTCGAGCGTGATGGAAAAGTGACGCGGGCCCAGCTCGGCGTCACGATTCAAGAAGTCATCGCCGTACCGGGTAACGTCCGGGAAGAGTATGGGATTAGTTTTGATAACGAAGACGGGGTGTTCGTCGAGGCGATCACGCCCGGCAGTCCAGCCGAAGAGGCCGGCCTTCGCGTCGGTGACGTCATCGTCAAAATCGGCGACCGCGACATCAAACGTTACGTCGATTTGCGGGACGCGCTGTACCGGGACGCCACGGTTGGGGATAACGTCACGATTGAATATACGCGACGCGGCAAGATAGGCAAGACCGAGGCCACATTAACTGAAGCAACCTAAAGGAGCGGCGACGCTTCTTTTTTAAGGAGGAAACATTGTGGAAAAAAAAGTATGCAAGGAACATGTTGAAATCGCTTTAGATATCATTGTCGACGAGACGGGGGAATACCCGTTGCTCGAAGAACTATCCACAAGTGGGCAAGTGACGTGTGAGTTCTGCGATGTCGACGCAACATATGTTGTGTCAAGCAAAAAATGATTATCAACATGTGGATTTGTGGATAACTCTGTGGATAACCCTATGGATAACTCCAAAAAAACTGTGGAAAAAGGAAGAATTGGATGAATATTTCAATTATCACGGTCGGCAAACTAAAAGAGAAGTATTTGAAACTAGGGATTGCCGAGTACACAAAACGTTTGTCGGCCTATGCGAAAGTGCAGGAAATCGAGGTCGCGGACGAGAAAGCACCCGAGCATTTGAGTGAAGCGGACATGATTCTAGTAAAACAAAAAGAAGGCGAGCGGATTTTGTCGAAAATCAGTCCGGACACGCATGTGATCGCTTTGGCCATCGACGCCAAGCAACGGACGAGCGAAGAGTTCGCCCGTGAGCTCGACCACTTGGCGACATACGGCAAGAGCAAAATCGCCTTCGTCATCGGCGGCTCGCTCGGCTTGTCGGACGACGTCATGAAACGCTCGGATGATACGATCTCCTTCTCGAAGATGACGTTCCCGCATCAGTTGATGAAGCTCGTCTTGTGTGAGCAGATTTATCGGGCGTACCGGATCAATCGGAATGAGCCGTATCATAAGTAAGTGAGAAATTTACGCTGATTTTCATATAATGTTCATGAGGTTCCGCTTCATATTTAGTAATTACGAATAAGCTCTCAAATCTTTGATATAGATTTGAGAGCTTATTTTATATCACTAAATTAGCTAGTTTGTACTAAAATATTTAAAAAAGATACTAAAAGTTTTTAATGATTAATTATTGATAATTAATCATATAATTGCATTAGGGAATCTAGGTTATTGGTAAGCGTCGCCTTTTTAATAGCACTGTTTATAAGCATCGAATAGGAGGTAGAAAATGAGCTTTTTAATATACATAGCAGGAACTTTAATAGCACCAAATATTGCGGGTTATATTTTATCAAGTGGGTTATCAAATAAAGAGGAAAAAAAGTTGATTAAAGAAATAGAGGATAAAGTTAATGACTTTAATTGGAAATTTGATGGTACTGAGGTTGATAGTAAGTATTTTATAGATTTTCTAGAACAAAATCATATTAGTAATAAGATAATGCAGAGGATATTTAATGCTTACAATGTCCCAAGAGGAAATTATAAAGAATTTTCTAAAGAATTGGGAATAGAAGCTGTCGAGTTTGTCAATTTTAAGAGAGATAAATATGATCATTCACACATTAAAAAACCAGATGATTTTGAAGAGTACTTTTCTGATTTGTTCGATGTACTAGTTGATTTTCGTGAATCATTATTGAGTGTTAAAGAGAAGGCTACTCTATCAATATTTGATGAGTCAATGGGTAAATTAGAAAGTAATCTTGTAAAAACTATTGAAGAAAAATTTAGTTCAGAACCATTTCTAAGTAGTTCTAAAAACCTTGAAGTAGATGAACTAATAAAGCTCAGGCTTATGGAATTAAATCAGGAATATAAAGCAGCATTTATTCCATTGAAAAGTGGGTTAATCAATCGAAAAGAATTTTCTATGTGCAGAGAAACGATAGATTCAGGTAATTCCTTGATAATACATGGAAAGGCTGGTAGAGGAAAAAGTGGATGTACATTAGATATTATTAATTTCTGTGAAGAAAAAGCATTACCGTATTTGGCAATAAAATTAGATAAACGGATTCCAAGCATGACTGCAGAAAAATGGGGGGAAGATTTAGGATTACCTGCATCGGTTACATATTCTATTCACAATATTTCTAAAAATGAAAGAGCAGTAATCATTCTAGATCAATTGGATGCACTACGTTGGACTGTGGCACACTCTAGAGATGCTTTATTGGTATGCGCCGAGATTATAAATCAGGTTAGGAAATTGAACATTGAGAGGGAAAATAAAATATCCATCGTTTTCGTATGTCGAACACATGACTTAGAAAACGATAATAATATAAATTCATTATTTAAAAAAGGTGATTCGGATGAGGATGTCATTCAATGGTCTAAGATTCAAGTTAATGAGTTAGACGAGGATTTAGTAAAAAGTACTGTTGGGAAGCGTTATGAACAGCTTACTTATAAACTAAAAAAAATGCTGGAAATTCCAAGTAATTTGTATATATGGCAACGATTAGATCCAACTAAAGTTTATGAGGAATGTTCTACTGCGAGCCATTTAGTGTCCAAATGGTGGGAGCAGTTATCATATAAATGTTTCGAGTATGGATTAGAAGAAAACAATCTAATTCAGATTAAAGATAAAATGGTAAATTTTTTAGAAATGAATGGTAGAATATTCATTCCTTTAACTATTTTAAACGAAAATAAATCATCTTTAGAATTTTTATCTTCAAATGCTTTTTTAATAATTCAAGATAATAAAGTATCGTTTGCCCATCAATCTATATTGGATTGTTTTTTAGCTGAAAAAATGCTTCAGAGATATTATAACGGTGAAGATGTCATTGATATTATTGGAAGTAAAGAGAAACAAACTCCTGGAAGAAGATATCAAGTTCAGATGTTTATGCAGAATTTATATGAATTTGATAGCCAAGATTTTGTTAGTGTTGGGCAAAGAATATTTGAAGCAGAGCAAGTTCGGTATTTTTTTAAATTTGTATTCTTAGAAATACTAAGTCAGATAGAAAATCCAGATAGAAATATACAGTATTTTATCTTGAACTCCTGTGAAAATGTAATTTACAATAATCCTCTTATAAAAAACGTATTATATTCAAGACCTAAATATATTCAGTTACTTCGGGAACACGGGATTTTAGAAAAATGGCTTAACAATCCGTCAAAAAAAGAGCTTGTTATAAAATTACTTGTTAGTATGAGCCCCAATTATGAAACTGACGATATTAATTTCATTGAAAAATATTTATTTAATTCACGGGAGGATGATAATAAGCTCTTAAAATTTTTTATGTATGATATAAACCAAGATACAGACGAGTTATTTGAATTACGAATGAGATTTTATAATCGATTTCCTGAAATGGCTGATACTTATCTTGACTTAAAATCGATGCTTAAGAAATGTGAAATAAGATCAATTCGACTATTGGCATTGTTATTGGAAAATAAAATTAAAAGTAAGGGGAGAATAATTTATAAGTATGAAGAAGAATTTCTGAATGAAGACTCTGAAGTTTTTATTGAAAATGGAGAAGAAGTTCTAAATTTAGGGTATTCGGATTTAATAGTGGAAAAGGGCTTATAGTTCGCCCTTCTCCAATTTCTCAATTAAGGTGGAAATGTCGACACCAAGAAGCTCGCCACGCTCACGTTCACGAACAACGCCAACGGGGAACATTTTCTCGAACATCGGATAGTTGTAGTCTCGAAGTTCGTAGTCATCCAAACGTTTCTGATACTTGGGTTTACGTTCCTTTTGAAGTCCTTCTGTAAAGAGTATTTTGGCTCGTAAAGCTTCGAAGGAGTAGCCCCTTCCTAAACGGTTTGTGACACGTATAAGGCTGTTCAGAGACTCCGTATAGGCGTTTGTAATGCGATGGTCGAAGTAGTTGAATATCTCTTCTTCCCAATTCGCCATAGCCTTTGTAAGAGGCTCAAAAGCGGATTGCAGTTCCTTTGGTATCTTGGCTTTCCAATCGTGGTATCTGAGGTACGCTTTCTGTCTGCTGTCGGTATCCCAAATATCGAAAAATGATTCCTTCAAGTCATAAGCAATACCGAGAGAGGGGTGATTCTTCGTCCATAGGTCAAGCGTTATCTTATCCATTTCCGTAAGCTCTTTATGGCGTTTCAAGAGGATAAAGCGGTCGTGCATAAGCCCGCGCCGTTCCTTCGGTGATAAGCCTTCTCTAAGCTGTTTGCGGATGGATTCTAAGGCTTGATTCGCCATACGGACAACGTGAAACTTATCGACGATGATAGTCGCCTTGGGCAGTACAGCTTTCACAGCGTCCTTATACGGTCGCCACATATCCATTGTGACGTATTGTATTCGTCCTCTGTTTGGAAGGCGTGAGAGGTAGCTTACAACCGTTTCCTTATTGCGATTGGGTAGAACGTCTAACAAGGTACGTTCCTCGATGTTGGTTAAAACGCATCTTGGCTTGATAATGTGAATTTCGTCTATTCCAAGCCAATTAGGTGTTTCAAATCGAAGCGTCTCTTCCAGGCGATTGATGTAATCACGAAAGATGTTCCGTATCGTCTTTTCGTTCAGCCCGACATCTTCTGAAATACTGACAAACGTGCGTTTAAGACTTTGCTTCTCGACGTAAGACAATAACCGTTTGGTGCAGTTTCGCTTCTCGTCTATGGTGTGTTCTAATCGTTCCCAAAAAGTTTGATTACATTCACGGCATTTATATCGCTGACGCTTTACAAGAAGCCCTACACGTTTTCCATGAATAGGCAGATCCATACAAAGATGGTCTCTGTTATCATGCTTATACAGATTTGCCACGCATCCACAATGTGGACAAAAAGAAGGTGGAGAGGCTGTCTCCACCTGGATCAGAAAGTCATGTTCATTTTCAGCAAATTGTTTGATATTGAAGTGGGGGAGGTTTAGAATCTCCATTGTGTCACCTTCTACATCTAGTAAGTTAGCTCTTTAAATACTAATCGTTTCTCGTATAACAGATTTTAAACTAATTGAATAATCGTTCTATTCATCTAGGAAACAACCGTTTGATTGAGGGCTTTACTTTTTGATAACGGTAAATCTTGCGTATAAGGCATATCGTAGGCAAGAGCTGTTTCAGCTTTCGCCAATTCTTTCCCCAGATATGCTGCGTGATCCAAACGAGAAAGCAAACCGCGCTTGATTGCTGTATTTGCAATATCACTGGCTAGTTTTCCTTCAATAACTTCATTCAGAGTCCCATCCAGGATGTAATGTTCACACCTAATTGATTTCTTATTTCGATCAAGAATAACTAGGAAAAATCCCTCTGGGTCATGAACCCACTCATCATTTTTAAGACGTTCTGCTTTCACTATTTTGGGTTCTTGAATTATCGGAAGAAGCATTACTGGGTCCCCATTTGGCTTGCCCTCATAAGCACGAACTACCTGATGCAATCGTTCGACATCTCGTGTTCCAATTTCATCAACGATTTTCACTCGTTGGCGAAAAATTTCGATCTCTTTCAAGGTAATATTCTTGAGCACCGGGCGAGGTCCAACTGCGCCTATAATCCGATACTTATCGTCTATCCCATTTTCTTTTAATGACAAAATGGCTTGCCCTGCTTGATGACCACGAGAGTCGCGCCCACATAGTATTAAGTGTGAAATATTGGGATTCGCGGTAACATTTCGAATCAAGCGTTCTATTCCTAGATTTTCTGTCGATAAGGTACCAACAATAGATATATGATTTAGTAATCCGGAACCTTGTATTTCGGACGGGAGATCTGTATCGGCTAAAGTACATATTGCAACAAAAGATGTATCATTTCCGACTAGATAATTTCCTTCTGCTATTGGCCATTTTTGTTCCTGCTGGGTCGAGGGGGAGGCCACATTGCTATCGTTGGGATCCACTGTTCCACAAACGGATTGTTTCTGAACTTCGGTTTTAAGTTCACAGCTGCAATTTGAGGGGTGCGTATTCTTCGATTTATTTTCATCACAACCACATGCTGTATTATTTACTTGTGGTTCACCTTCGCACGAATCGTCATCACACCCACACGCAGTACTGTTTACTTGGGGTTGACTTCCGCATGCATTGTCATTACAGCCACATGCAGCTCCATTGATTTCAATTTCATTCGATCCATTAATCAATGAACTAAAATGATTGTACGGCTTAATTGGGAAACAAACTTCACACCCAAGACAGTTATGTCTAACTTTGTTCCCTTCGTCAACCCACTGTTTTAAATCCAGTTGAACTTCTTTTGCAATCGGTTTATCTATATCTTCTAGATCTTGCTCAACGGCTGTCATCACGTCAAGTACACATTCACATCCTACACATTTAGGGATCTTTCGTATTGTGTCTAATTGTTTATGAATGCTTTTAATGCCTTCTGTTATGCCCATCATCAACTCTCCTTGTATGCTAATCAATTATTTTTGATTAGAATGCCAATCCATAGGTAAATCCTCACCAATGATAAAAAATTTCATCACTCGTTACCTATGGCATTGGCTTTATTCATCTGATACTTCCGGAGAACCATCGCATTTGCAATAACAACCAAGGCGCTTCCTTCGTTAAGAAGCAAACCTGTAGTCAGGCTCATCACTCCGGTCAAGGCTGTAACAATAAGGAGGGCTAGAAGAGCTAATGAAAACCCGATATTTTGATGTATTTTCGCAACGGTCTTACGGCTAAGTTTGATCAGATAAACCAGTTGATCCAAATTATCCTGCATCAATGCGATATCAGCCGTTTCCAAAGCAACGTCTGTCCCTTGGACTCCCATCGCGATCCCCACATCGGCCTGAGCCAGTGCAGGCGCATCGTTTACACCGTCACCCACCATCGCAACAAGACCGTACTTCTTTTGCAGTTCTTTAATCGCTGTAATTTTATCTTCCGGCAGTAATTCTGCCCGTACCTCATCCACGCCAAGTTCCCGGCCAATGGCTTCACCAGTAAGCCGGTTATCGCCCGTAAGCATGACGATTCGTTTTACACCGGTAGTTTTCAGACGTTGAATCGCTTGTTTTGCGTTTTCTTTCGGTCGATCCGCTATCGCGATTAATCCAAGTACAAGATCAGCAGTTCCCAAAAGCGTGACGGTCTTTCCTTGTCCTTGAAGTGTTTCAATTTGTTTTAATTGATCTTGATTCAGTTTTACATTCAATTCGCTGAACAACCGGGGACTGCCGATATAGTATGTGGTTCTATTTATGCTGCCTTTAGCTCCCCGTCCGGTTAATGTGTCGAACTCTTCAACACCTGGAAGATTTATGTTTCTTTTTGAAGCTTCTTGAAGAATTGCCTCAGCCAAAGGGTGTTCAGAAAGTTTTTCAAGCGCACCGGCAATTCCCAGCAGTTTTTCTTTTGATAAATCGGAGACAGATACAATATCCGTTACCGAAGGCTTTCCGACGGTTAATGTACCCGTTTTATCAAATGCGACCACTTGGATGTGACTGGCCGTTTCCATATAGCTGCCGCCTTTTACCATAACCCCGTTTCGCGCCGCATTTCCTACACCAGTTACGACAGCTACTGGAACTGAAAGCACTAGAGAACAGGAGCATGAAACAACCAATACGATTAACGCTCTATATAGCCACGTGTCAAACGGTTGGCCAAAGAAAAGGGTTGGTATAACAACCATTAAAACGGCGATCACGAACATGATCGGCGTGTAGACTTCACCAAAGCGTTCACTGAAACGTTGTGCTTTTCCTTTATCTCCTTGTGCATTTGCCACTAATTCAATGATTTTTGACAAGGTGGTATCCTGCGCCAATTTCGTCACTTCAATTTCCAAAGCACCGCGGCCATTCATTGTGGAAGCATATACTTCATCGCCTGATATTTTTGCAACCGGAATGGATTCTCCTGTGATTGTCGATTGATCCGCTGTAGACGTACCGCTTACAACAACCCCATCTACTGGTATTTTCTCCCCTGGTCGGATCAGAACCCGATCGCCAATCTCGACTTCATCGGCTAGTATGCGAACTTCGCGGCCTTCCCGTAAAACGGTTGCTTCCCGGGGTGCCAGTTCCACAAGCGCTCGGACGGAATCCCTGGCTTTATTTACTGCATAAGCTTCCAACACTTCAGCTAAGGAGAAGATGACCACAAGACCTGCGGCTTCTTCCCACAATCCCAGATAGATGGCCCCGATAACTCCGACAATAAGCAGAGTATTTATGGAAAGTTTTCTCCTTCTCAAGTCCATCCATGCACTCTTGGCTGGGTAAATACCCCCAATAATAATTGCAACACCATACAATGCAACAGCCCATATTTCCGGTAAACCTAGGAAAAGTTCTGAGATTAATGTAAAGACTGTTGTGATCCCTGAAATAATCAGCAATACCGTTCTTGGTTGTTTCCACCATTTTGACTTACTCATGTTGAGCCCTCCCTTTATCATTGTCTAATTTCAAGTCAAATCACTATTCATCAATTTTTTTGATTAGGAATTTATGTTTAATCAACTTTCCCTTTCTCCTAGGAAAATAAGCTTTCAATTATAACTGCAAGCCAAGTTTTTGATTACGCCAGGTAATCGCATATATATTAGGATCTCGGATCAATTTATTATTTAACGACTGGATGTCCGATTTTCTTTAAATTTTCCTCGATTTTTTCACGGGGCAATTGAGAATCATCATATGTGACGGTTAATTTCTCAGCAATAAAGTTTACCTCTGCTTTCTCAACCCCGTTTAGCTTCGCTACCGTTTTTTCGATATCCTTTGCACAGGAAGGACAATCCATACCACTTACTCGAAGAACTTCTTTCTTCATTTATTCCATTCCTCCTTAATTAAAGGTGTTTATCAACTTTTTTTGATTTGAATAACATAAGTAATTCCAATTTCATTCTAAAAGGCAAAAGATTACCTGGCATAACCAAAAACTTAATAATGCAGTAACAGTTGAACGGGTTTCATGAGTAACCGGGACATCGTAAGTTGTTAATCTAAGAATCCCCAATACAAGTCAGAGTATTATGACATCAAAAAAAATTGATGTGAATCTTAAAATAAAAAGCCAGCACCGAAACACTCGCTTTTTATCATTGGGACAAGGCATGAACCTGTTCCAATATTTTAGGATTTCGAAGGCTGTAATGACTCCATGAACCGTGGATTTCGCGATCGATAACTCCAGCGTCAAGCAATATTTTAAGGTGATACGATACTTTGGACTGGCTCAGGTCCAATAATTCTTCAAACTCACAGGTGCACAAATCAGATTGCTTTGAAAGCAAGTAAACCATTTTTAAACGAATTGGATCACTAAAAGCCTTTGTCACAGAAGCTATTCTTTGAATTGCCTCTTCTTGTGGAAGGGGCACATCACCTCGACGGACTCTTGGAATATCCGTTATGCATTGATCCAAGGCCCACACCCCCTAATCAATTTTTTTTGATATGTTTATGAATCCATAATACTCCTGTCGAAAACATAAGTCAACTCCGTCCTTGACCTCTAGTATATTCTTTATGCTTGCTGCATATAGAGGAAACCATCCGAAATGGAGATGTAAAATAATCACAGTTACTAATTGCAGTAACACAATCTAGCGCAAAAAAAAGTACGTTGATTTCAACTATTTAATCCGATTTTATACTTTAATATCTGTGCTTAACTTTTCACCATAAAATCCGAATAGCCATTTTTTACAATTGGAATGCGAGGTAACGCCTTTTTTAAGTCATTTGCATATTTCTCACGATATTCTTTCGAGTGCAAAATACCATATGTGTAGTAAAAAACTTCGTCGTCTGAAATGTTAAGTTTATTTTTGAATGATTCAGAGATATTGCTAGTGCTTAAGAATAGAGCGTCTTTATTGCTATTGTCATGCAGATAGAAACCCTGCCCTTTTTCCATCAAGTCAAGGTTCGGGATTGCATCGATTGCAAGACAAGAGAAGTCACGACTAGAACCAGCACCGGTAACATAAATTAATTTATTGGTTTCTCCAAATAATGAATGATACCTCCCTGGCATTTCTACAACATTCTTATCATAATAAAGCCATTTTTTTACGTAAGGTCTATGCATACTTTTGACAATATTATCATTCAAATTGATTTCTTCAGATTTTTTGAATTTCTGTTTTAATCCTCTACTCCATTTAATAAAAGTATCAGCTGTATTGATTAGTTTTAATTTTTCGTTCGGATCTTGGATATGAGCTAGACGTAAAATTTCTGAGTTATAGTTATTCACCATTAAATTTGTATTTTGAATAACTGCCTCACGATTGAAGCCATATACCCATGAGTCTCGGTTTGTGCTAACTCCGATAGCTTTGTTAGTAAAAACCTCACCCTCCATTGGTAGGAACTTATCATAATTTTGATCACGCTGATTAATCCAATCATTATTAGCGTCTGGTTTGATTTCAGTCCAGTCAATACCATCTACAGATTTAAACGTAGAAATAATAGAAAGCTTTTGTTCCCGAGTTAAGTAGTCGCCTATATCATGGTAAAAAACATGATGGTCATCAGTGCCATCTTTAACGAGAACTGTGATAGCAATGGGGGTTCTGCTTCCTGAACCAAAAATTTTTCCACCTTCTTGTCTAGAGCGTTCCCCTAAAGTTCGTTGATCACCTCTAAGGTTCAAAATATATACATAATTGAATTCTTCATGCCAGCATTTACGAAGACCATCTGTACTGTTGCTATCAATAAACGATCCATTCGATACGAAAGCTATAACTCCCTTTTGCCGAATTCTGTTACTTGCCCATCTAAAAGCCTTGATATAGGAGTCATAAAGACTTTTCTTTAGACTTGCCTTTGAGTGGCGCGCATAAGTAGCATCAATACTTTCATCTAGACTTGGATAAACTTGATTTTGATTGTTATCATTGGCGTTGGACTGCCCTATCGAATAAGGTGGATTTCCAATGATTGCGAAAATAGGTTCTTTTCGTTGTTTCTCAAGACGTTCATTGTTTGCACCAAATAACTCATCCTCAAACGAATCTTCTTTTTCAGTACTTTCAAATGTGTCGGTCAAAACGATTCCCTCGAAAGGTTGATATTCTTGTTTTAATATTGCATGGAAGGTTTCCTCAATATTGATTGCTGCAATGTAATAACTTAAAAGTACGATTTCATTAGCATGAAGCTCTTGCGTATACTTACGCAGCAAGTCTTCTTTTGAAATTAGTCCACTTTGCAATAGACGAACGATAAATGTTCCCGTTCCCGTGAAGGGGTCTAAAATATTTACACCTTCATCTCCAATAGATTTACCAAAGTGTTTTTGTAACACGTCATTTACTGAATGAATAATGAAATCCACTACTTCAACAGGAGTAAATACTATTCCAAGGCGTTCTGTTGTTTCTTTGAATCCAACTTTGAAGAATTTATCATAAAGTTGAATAATGATGTCTTGCTTCGCTTTAAGATTGTCTATACCTTCTGCGCGAATACGAACACTCTCATAGAATTTTTCAAGTCGCTCTTGCTCCTTGATTAATCCTTTTTCATCCATGACGCTTAATACAGCATCCATTGCCTGAGAAACAGGATTATCTTTAGCGAAACTGTATGAGTCAAATAATGCTTCAAAAACAGGTTTGGTGATCAGATGTTGTGCTAGCATCTCAATCGCTTGTTGCTCTGAAATTGATTCATTGATGTTGTGTCTGAGTCCAGAAACAAATTGCTTAAAGGCATGATATGCCTGATTATTAGTATCCTCAATCATAACTTGGATGCGTGTGATATGCTGCTGTGCGATTTCTGATACGTCTTTTGACCAATCTTCCCAATAACGCACATTGCCAACTTTTTTGACGATTTTCCCATAAATAGCTCGCTCAATATCGGAAAACTCTTCCATATCAAGTCCGAATTGAAGCTGTTCTGTCTCCGGATCAGCAATTTTAAAACCGCCGTCGTCCTCGTCAGGCGCCTCTCCCACACCTACGACCTGAAGTTGATCAGGCTTCTTTTTGTTAAGCTCTAATTTATTGATTGTGGAGTCAAAACGTTCATCTAAAGAACGTAATGCATTAAGAACGTCCCACACAACTTGATATTTTTCATTTTTATCTAAAATTGCATTCTCATCAAAGCCTGCTGGAATTCCGATTGGTAGAATGACATACCCATATTCTTTCCCATCGGCTTTCCGCATAACTCGACCTACTGCTTGGGCAATATCGATTTTAGATTTACGAGGCTTTAAAAACATGACTGCGTCAAGATCTGGGATATCGACTCCTTCAGTTAGGAAACGGGCATTTGAGAGGATACGACATGTGTTTGGTGGAACTTCAGATTTTAACCATGATATTTTCTCGTTCTTTTGTAAAGCATTCATTGATCCATCTGCATGTTCGATTTGAATACGTACGGGATCCGCTTGATACCCAGATTCGTTGATGTACATGTCTACAACATTTGTAAACATGTCAGTAATCAATTTGGAATCTTTGATGGTTCCGGCAAAAGCAATCGCGCGTTTCATTGGATTAGCTGATATTATATTTGAATGACTTTGTCTTTTGACAAGTCCGTTCCAACAGCCAATGATTTTAGTTACATCATCAAATTCGAGTTCTGAGTCTTTTGACATCATTTTTTGAAAATTGCGCTCAACCATCTTTTGATCAACTGCGAGAACCATGACTTTGTAATCTGTTAAAATGCCTTTGTTTACAGCATCGCCAAAGCCAATGCGATAAAATTCTTCCCCATAAATATTCGCGTCATTCATGTCTGCGATTAGAACAGACATTTCATCAGCTTTTTGCTTTGCATCTTCACCGTAGATACGAGGAGTCGCAGTTTGATAGAGGCGTTTACGAGCTCTGATGTTATCATCGCTATGGACTTTAACGAAGGCACTAGCATCTTTTCCAGCGTCCGTTGCACCAGTTGTTCGGTGTGCTTCATCACAGACTACTAAGTCGAATTCATAGAACCCATGTTTTTGTGCGTCGATAATAACATCGATAGATTGATATGTAGAAAAGACGACCAAAAATTTGCTTTGATGTTCAGATGAGTCGATATCGTTTTGTCGCTCAATCAATTTGTTGTAGTCAGTAGTCGCAGGATAACCTAAATCAGCAGCCGCAATATCTTCAAACTCATCTGCACCTTTAACGCGTTTTGTCACCTTACGGTCCGAACATACTGCGAACGTATCCATGTCCTGTCTATACTTTGAATCACTTGTCCATCCACGAAGCGATTGAGAAAGTAGTTGGATACTCGGAACAAGATAAAGAACACGGAAAGGACCTTCTTTTTTAGAAGCCATTTCTTCTGCGATAACCATCGAGGTATACGTTTTTCCTGTTCCAGGAGCCATGATTAATTTTCCGCGATCAGCTGATTTAAAGCCATTGATTACAGCTTCAATAGCAGGAATTTGGTGTGAACGTGGCTCTTTAATGGATTTTAGCGGAATGTTTTGAGGTTTTTCTGTTGAAAACTGAGTCCAATCAATTTCGCTATCTCGTAATTGAGAAAGTCCAATTCGAGCAATGCTCTTATCTCGGTCTAATAAAGCGTTATTGGCGTTATCACTCCACTTGTCAGTAGACGTAACGATGATACCCTCGTCATAATAACTTTTCCCAACTTCGTTCAAGAAAGAGTCGATATGAGATTTTTGGATAGTAGTATCTTTCGAATAATATTTACATTGAATTGCGACGAGTTTTCCAGTTTCACGGTTCCTTGCAACCAAATCAACCCCTGTATCTTTTTTAGGGATTTTATAATCTTCAGGAACGTTATGTAACATCCATACCTCATCGAACAAGCGCGCATACATTGGTTCATTTTTAAGGTAAGCTACAACTAATAATTCGAAAAGTGTGCCCCGATCTCGTTGAACCATGCGATCGCCCTCCAGCGAACGAATGAGGGTATCGAAGGAATGTTGTATTGCTTTTTCTTCAGATAGTTCTTTCATATTTACTAGCCTCCAAAACATGTAGTAATTAAATTTTAGCATACAGTTCAAGTCGTACAAGGTAGTTCTGTAGAACATATACAGACTAAACTGATGTGAATAAGAGCGCCTCTAGTCAATTCCGAATTTAATGATAATTTTAAATATATATTATTTCCTTGAGAATATTTGAGGAGGTAATATGATGAGCAATGAACCAAAAAAACGAATCCCTATCGTTACACTAAAGTTGGTAAGAGAAAAATCAATACTATACGCTAAACGCCGCATCACCTCACCAGGTGATGCGGTTTCTTTGTTCCGTAATTATATGGGTGACCTTGATCGTGAGCATTTTGTGCTGATGGGGTTAAATATGAAGAACGAACCAGTCGTGCTAGAGACGGTCCATATCGGCTCATTAAGTGCGTCCATAGTTCACCCTCGTGAAGTGTTCAAGTCTGCCATTCTCTCGAACGCAGCGTGCATTATGGTGTGTCATAACCATCCGTCTGACGACTGTGAACCTAGTGGAGAAGATGTATCGGTCACAGAGCGCTTGGCACAGGCGGGAGACTTAATCGGCATTCCGTTGCTCGATCATTTGATTATCGGCACAGAAGGATATGTCTCATTGAAAGAAAGAGGGCATTGCTGATGGATGATGCTAGAACGATTATCGACCGCGCTCTTATGTATGTGGATAAATCGGATGAGGTGTGGTGGGACCTGATTGTCAGCGAGGCATTCGAATTTGATAAAGAGGAGTTGGACCTGTCCTTCTTACCTGATGAAATCGAAAAAACAACGGGAAACCGGGTCCTGCTTGAGACGTATCTGTATAAAGAATATCTGGTCCATCTCATACGTGATGAGCAAAGAACGTGTCTGGTCATCTATCAACGTGACGAACTGAAACTGATTCAACTAATCGAGGAGGAATAAATAATGAACGAGTATCAACGAATTTGGATTGACGGCGAGGAAGTCTATTGCAAGTCGGACGCATGGATCAATGCGGACTCGGATAGCATCTGGGATGAAGATGCGATGAAAGACATCTTGATGGAGGAATACGTGTCGGATGGGACGGATATCGATGAGGGTGTGGTCAGACAAGTATTGAGTCAATTGTCTGCTGAAGATCGCAATATGGTGGCGCTGTATCTGTCTTATTATTTAAAGTTATCGGAGGAATGAAGATGAAAGAGCTGTGCAAAGTTATTATCAATCTCACGATTTCAATAATTAGACACAAATGAATGGGGTGTAGCGAATTATGGATTTTTAATCATGATTCGCTATTTTTTTTACTCGAATAATCTTATAATCAGGTAAAAATTGAATAATTATAAATAACTGAATATTTCAATTATTATAAAATACTCCATCTATCAAGAAAAATCCTCCGGTTTTATCGATAGCAGGACAGGCACTTACGACGGCGAGGATGCAAAACCCCTAGCAACAGCGGGGCGAAAAGTTTTTGTTGTTTTTCTATTCCCTTTATACAAATCCATGCCATATAGTGTGTCTACCGGGCCCGGACATTAACTAAAAGGGGATATGAGGAATGTCGCATTTATCCGAACGAAACGAACACGAACCGCAAGCACACGAGTACGACGAGTCAATTGCAGAATCGTATGAAACGATACCAGACGAGCAGGTGGAGCACATAGACTATCAATCGGTATTTACAGACGGTCAGTATCTCATGCACTACGAGGACGGACCTGAGTTCCTTTTAAATCCAAAGGGTGTTTACGCGATGAAGTACGATAAGGACTACGATGACTATATGCCTGCACGTAAACGCTTATGTACCCCGATGTATGTACGCAGTGTGACACGAAACAGCATCACAGGAGAGCTGATCGCGACCATCGCATACAAATTACAGGGTTTAGAGTGGTATGAACTCGAACTCTCGTCTCAAAGTATCAATGAAGGGGTGTCGTCCAATCTATCTAGCCTCGGGGTAGTCATCAATCCGACTCCTGGCAATAAGCCGTTACTTGCTCACTATCTGATGCTCCAAATCAATGAACTTACCCATAACTCCATCCACGAGTATGTAGGATTTCGTAAGCAAAAACGCATCGATGGAGACTCGATACTGTTTGCCCATCAAGCTTACGAGTACGAGCGTACAGAAACGGGTGAACTCTTTATAACGGAAAGTCAGGTGAGTGAGCGATATCGTAAAGCGGTGACGGTAAAAGGCAATGCGGATGATCTCATTCAACGACTGAAAGTACTGTTTCCGCACAAGGAAGTCAAATTCGCACTAGCAATCGGATTCTCTGCCTTGTTACATGGCTATCTTAAGTTACAAAAGCCAGACCTTCTCAACTACATCATCCATCTGCATGGGAACAGCTCGACAGGGAAGACCACAGCCGCAAAATTGGCTGTCAGTGTTGGCGGTAGTCCGTTAGAGGCGCCTCTTAAGACATCGTGGGATGCGACACCTAATGCACTGTTGAACGGTTTTCAAGGAAACTTCGGTCTACCTGTACTCATCGATGAGTCTTCGATGGCGTCCCGTGATGCGTCAGATATGATTTATCAGTTTTCGAACGGTGAAGAACGTGCGAGATTAGGGCGTGATTCCCGACAAAGACCACGAGCCGTTTTTGCGACGATTTGCGTATCCACAGGTGAGCAAAGCCTACGGAACTTGGATCGACATGGACGCAATGTTAAGAATGCAGGTGTTTCCGTTCGCGCTATCGAGGTCACCGATCTCAATTTTATGCCATCGAAAGAAGTCGCTGAGACTGTCTCAAAAATAATTCATGAGCATCATGGAATATTGGGACCAATCTTTGCTGAAGGCTTGCTCCGTATTGACCCTAAGAAAGTATTGGCTTCTTGGAACAGGACTCGCGACAGCTATGAAGCACTCGTATCGAATTCGAGCAATTACGTGAACCGACTATCGCCGATGTTTGCCACGTTAGATTTATCGATTCGTTTAGCATATTCATACTTCTTCAAATCAGCAGAGGATGATCAAGCGCGAGTTTCAAGAGAGTTTCAGGAGTTTCGCGATATGATGGTGCACATCTTTGAAGAGCAGTTGAAGACCCTTGATATTGCGAACACCGCATACGATCAATTCCGCAACTATGTCATCACACACATTCGGAAATTTAAATATGACTCATACCGTCCTGTGAGTAATGACGTCTTAGGTGAGATCAAACCCATCAGACATCCGAGTCGATTCGAAGTATTCATACTGCAAGAACATCTTCATGAGTTTTTCAGAAAGGCGGGTTATACGAGTCCGAAGGTGGTTTTGAAAGAGTGGAAGTCCAAAGGCTTCATCGTTTCAGACAGTGATCGCATTACTTCACGAACGAAGACATTAGGCAACGATCGATTGACAGGGTATCGGGTCACTTTTGAGTCTGGAACTTTTGATGATTATCTGCCTACCGAGGCCGAGTTAAGCCTTCGATATGGACCTCAATGGGAACACCCTGGTTCTCAGCAGACCCGAGTGCAGCAAATTGAAGCTGACTTGCAATTGATTGACGTTGAACTTCCCCCGCAAGACGGAGACGACATTTAAGGAGCGAATGAACAATGCACATCGACACTCAAGCAAACGAACTAGCAAATATTCTCAAGGACATGGTGCTGTACCAACAAGCGAACAGAGAGGCGGAGACGAAAAATGACTAATTCATTAGGGAACATGATTTTAGAACTTCAACAATCGTATTCGAAAAAGGACTTTACTTCGACAACTGGAAAGCGCGCGGCAATTTATGCCCGCGTTTCCACGGTCGAGCAAGCCGATGAAGGGTATTCCATCGATGCCCAATTAAAAATACTTCGTCAAGTATGCGAAGAAAAAGGCTTTGAACTCGTTGAAGAGTTCGTGGACCGAGGGATTAGTGGGAAGGACGTCGTAAACCGTCCTGGGCTTCAGGCAATGCTTCAGGCTGTTGAAGAAAGAAGACTTGATATTGTACTCGTCTGGAAAATGAATCGTCTATCCCGAAAAATCACGGATATGCTGAACATCGTTGATTCATTGAAGTTACGTAACGTTGAATTTTATTCCCACACGGACAACATCGATACGAATACCCCACAAGGAAGCTTTCAGTTTCACATCATGGCTGCCGTCTCTGAGTTCGAACGGAAGAACATCGCCGAGAACGTGAAAATGGGGATGATTGAGCGCGCTCAGAGTGGTCGATGGAACGGGGGTGTCGTATACGGCTATGACATCATCAAAGTACGGGACACGATGCGGAAACGGGGCGATACGATTCTTGAAATCAATCCAGATGAAGCAGAGGTCGTGCGCCGGATATTTACCCTTTACAATCTGGGCGATGGTTACAAGACTATTGCCAATCTGTTGAATCGTGAGGGGTACAAGACCAAGCATAAACGCGAGCACTCGATCAATGGAATCAAGACCATCCTGACCAATCCGCTTTATGCCGGATACATCCGCTACAACGTTCGACAGGAGTGGGCGACCAAACGCCGTAACAACATCAATCCAGATCCTGTACTCGTCAAAGGTATTCATGACCCCATCATTGATGCGGAGACATGGAAAAAAACGCAAGAGCTGTTGAAAGGAAGAAGCTACACGCCAAACCGGGTTCACTCGGGCAGCTATCTGCTGACGGGAATCATGAAGTGTCCGCAATGCGGTGCAGGGATGGTGCTCTCCCGGACGACGAATCGACGAAAGAACGGCGAAAAGCGCGTGCTTGAATACTATGCCTGTGGGCAATGGAAAAACAAAGGATCATCTGTATGTAGCTCTAACGGGGTTCGAATTGATAAAGCGAATCCTTATGTCATCAACCGTATTCGCGAGTTGTTAAACGATCGGTCACTTTTAAAAGGACTTATTGAAGCGGTGAACAAGAATGCGAAGGAGGGAATCCAGCCATTACAGAAGCGTCATGCACACCTGACGCGCCGCCTAGAGAGTCTGGAAAGGAAGCGTGAAAAAACATTCGGTCTTTATGAAGACGGGATGATTAAAAAAGTCGAGGTACAAAAACGCTTAGAAGCGAGTGACTTCGACATCGAGACGACGAAGAATGAGCTGTCCCAGATTGCACGGAAACTTCGTGAGCAAGATCGATTGAAAGTGGATACTGACGTTGTAGAAAGCGTGCTAAGCAACTTCATGACGCTTTATGACGAAGCGCTGACTGTGGAGCAACAGAAACGTTTAGTGCGTATCCTAGTCGAAGAAATCACGATTGATGCAAGTCGCCAGATCGAGACGATTCAAATCAAACTGAATGAAGAAGTCATACGCTTCTTTTCGAGCAAAGGTGGAGATGATCCTGACGGGTCACCTCCGCCTTTTTCATTGTTGTTGAATATTGCATAAGGTTGCTTATCAGACGAAGCTGAAATCAATCCTGAGTGTCCAAATGAGCGTTTAAAACAGCTTTTATCCATGAAGCGACTAAATGTACTTCTATTTAATGAAAGCCGCGTATATCGCCTGTTACGCGGCTCTTGCTTTAGGACCCGGAAACCCGGTGAATAAGCTATAATACGAATGAAGAACTAGCAACGTCAAAAGGGGAATAGAACTAATGATAAGAAAGAGTGATAGAAACTTTAAAATTAGTGTAGGAATAGCAATTTTCTTAGCCGGATATGTCTTTGGTTACATCAGCCCTAGATTAATAAATGAGCTACGTACACTAAATCTGATAGAAGCTATATCTTTCTTTTCTTCTGTTGTCACTTTAATGCTCTTTCTTTTTTACTTGATTGGTCGATATTTATTAGTTAGAAAAGTAGAAACCTTTATCACTGAATCGATTGATGTTGTCTATACATCCAATGCAGAAAATCAGAAAAACAACATAGTCGACGTGATTGAACTAGGTGAAGACCATTCAGAAACTGTTTATTTAAGCTCAATTGAACCTATGAGATACATTAAATTTTATGAGTATGACTTTGATAAAGATAAAAGGGGTAAGTTTATTGCTGAATACCTAAATTTAAAAAATGAACAAGTTTTAGAAGTCAGAACCTATCTTCCTGAGGGGATTCCCAATTATATTCTTGAGTATCAGCGTTTCGATTATGTGAAAGGTAAGTTGAGTTTGGGGGAAAACGGAAAAAATGGTCTTCTCTTGGAAAACTTAGAACTTAAGCATACAGCCAAAAGTTTATTGTATTACTTAGTAAAATAAAGTAATGATACTTCTGTTTGAAGGGGTGTATAGATGAGTATTAATGTTACTAGTTTAAAAAGACATGTAAAGAATGATGTTCAGTTGCAGTCGAAGTTAGTAGACATGAGGAAAAAAAGAGATCAGTTATTTACTAAGTTGAATAAACTTATGAATAAAAAAAATCCAAATAAGTCCGATCTAAAAAAAATAGCTAGTTATAACAATGAGCTATTACAATACGATAAAAATATTACGCAACTCATTGAAAAGTTGAAAAAGAATAAAGAAAATATTAATAAATATGAAGTTAAAGTAGCAAAAGAGCAAAAGAAGCAGTATAGCGATTTAACGAAGTCTATGAAGGCTAATACAAATTCTAATGAAGAATATTTAGACGAAATCATTGAGATAAAAGATAAGCTCGATGACCTGTCTAGCGATATTAAACAAGCTGTAAAAGAAAAAGAACTTATAGAATACGACGTGTTTTTATCACATTCTAGTTTGGACAAAGACATATTTGTGACAGAGTTGTCAGACAAATTAGCTGATAAAGGATTAAGAGTATTTGAGGACGTAAAAGTATTTAAGATCGGACAAAGCCAAACAGAAATGATGAACATGGGAATATTAAATTCAAGATTCGTTGTAATTTTTCTTTCGGAAAACTTTATACAGAGCGGATGGTCAAGCTATGAATTTAAAAGTTTTTTAAATCGAGAAATTAATGAGAAGAAGATAATAATATTGCCTATTTGGCATAATGTATCATTTGATCAGGTGAAAGAATATAACCCATACCTAGTTGATAAGTTTGCGTTAAACACTAGTAAATATTCTTTAGACACGATAGTAGAGCATATTCATCAAGTTGTAACTGAATCTATGAGGTAAATATATTTGAAGTTGAAATATAAAAACCTCATTTAGATGCGATACGGAGAGCCGTACCATAAATAAATGAGGTCTAATAAAAGGTTGATGAGCCAGCGCTCATCAACCTTTTATTTTGTCCTGAAGACATTTTTAAATAGAGACTAAGACCATAATCCAATCTTTTTTATATCCAATTTAAAAAGGATTGTCGATAATCAGTTTCGAATTTACAATATAGATAAAAATCATCATAAAATGGTATTTTTTATAAAAAATCATATTTTTAAGCGCAGAGGAGCTTTCCAAAAATGGAATCGAAACGAGAACGAACGACAAGAAGAACATCATTTTTTCAAAGATATTTGATCCCAATCACAATCGCTTCGTCTGTAGTCGTATCTGGTACAGTCGGATACTTTGTTAGTCAATTTAATATGAATCGGGATACGAACGAGTCTATTTCTCAAGCGGAGATGCAATCGCGCGTCGACGATATGCAAGCAGAATCTGTCACAACCATTGAAAAAGAAGTACCGCAAATCATTAATGATTTAGAAGAATACGATCAAGATTTAACCCAGCTCGTCCAACAAGTCGATTGGTTAAAAGAAAATATGGTCCCTGTCCGTAGCATTTTAGAACATATCAATTCAGCGACGCTTGTCATTTCAGGAGTTAACAGTGTGGTTAGTAGTCCGGTGTTAGGTAAAATGAGTTCTTATTTAAGTTCTGCCAACAGCACGTTAAATGAAGTGGATGACGTTTTATTTCGACTAGAACACTTATCGAGTATCAAACAAGAGATGGCTGAGACGCGTAAACGGGTGAGTCAATTATATGAGACCTACCAAACTGAGAATGATCCAGCATTGCTATTAGAAATGGAGCACGAATTGGATACGGAACTCGTTTATCAAATTGAGGACGTTCGAACCTCGACAATCGAAGCTAGGGAAGCTCTAGAATTATCTACAAATGTCATTGTAACGGCGAACTATACAATTTCTTCCTATCAAAAGGTAAAAAGGACGGGTGGAAAAGCCATCGAGACACTGCAATTTTGGAAAGAAGAAAAGAATGAAAATAAAATTGATCAGGACAAGTACGATCGAATTGAAAAAGAGTTAGCAGATTCAAGAGAACGTCTAAAAGATCTTCCTGAAGAAATGGCCGAACGATCGAAGCGAACAATCTCTTCCATCAATGAAGTGAAAACTGAGCTTCAAGTCGTGAGGTTGGCTGAAGTAATTCAAACAGATTAAAAAATGGTAAAGAAACGATTGAGTAAGTCACTAGAAACTAGTTAAAAAAATATAAGAAAGGTCACCGAACAGCCGTAACCTATCATTTTGTATGAATCTCACTTATCAACGCATGCGTGTTACCCTCAGAATCCTTGAAAAAAGCCATCCACGTCTCGAGGTTCTCCATTTTCGCGACGAGGTGCGGCTCGTCGATAAACTGAACATCTTTCGCCAAAAGCTGTTCATACGCCTCGGTGAGATGGTTCACTTGGAGATATAGCACAGAGCTCGCTTTCGCAAAGTCTTCATTTTCGGGACGCGACAGCATGAGCCGCACACCGCTACATTCTAAAAAGGCGAGGTTGCCTGTTTGGAATAAGAGCGGAAGTTGAAGCGTGTCCCGATAGAAACGTACCGCGCGATCCAAGTCGTGCACCGGCACATAGATTTGTCTGATTTGTTGAATGAGATTCAAACGACATCCCTCCTAAATTGGGTTCTATCACGAGTGTAGCGAATTTATCCTGGATTCCCTTCCTGTTTAACGAGTTTGGCGAATCCGTTGAACCATGAATAGTCCGAGCGCCAAAATGACGGTTAGGACAATGAACGTGAATCCCAAATAGAAGGGTGAACCGGTCGTCCCGATGGCCACCTCGTTTTGAAGCATAGTGACGTTATCCGCCTCGGCGATGATGTCGGGTTCATAATTGAGCGTGCGGATGAAGCCGATTCCGAAGGTGGCGACAACATAAATCAGATGGAGTGCTGTGGATAGAAGAAGAGCGAGTCTGATTGTTTTCAAAATGGTGCTCCTTTTTGGATATAATCATGTATAACGATAGTATAACTAGAATTGCCTAAACCTGACAGACAAGGAGTGAGACTGATCGAAACCGTTTATTTAGCAGGTGGTTGCCTCTGGGGCGTCCAAGCGTTCATCAAGACGTTACCCGGTGTCATCGAAACGGAGGCCGGACGGGCGAACGGGACGACGGATACGCTTAACGGACCATATGACGGTTACGCCGAATGCGTCAAAACGACGTTCGATTCGAGCATCGTCACGATGGAGGATTTGATGCACTACTTGTTCGAAATCATCGACCCGTATAGCGTCAATCGCCAAGGCGAGGATGTCGGTGAAAAGTATCGGACCGGCGTCTATAGTACAGACCCGCGCCATTTGGAAGCCGCGCGCACGTTTATCGACAGTCGCAGCGACGCGGACCGAATCGCGGTCGAGGTGTGTCCGCTCACGAACTACGTCCGGAGCGCGGACGAGCATCAAGACCGGCTCGCGCGATGCCCGGACGATTACTGCCACATCCCGAAGACGTTATTAGAGAAGTATAAACAATGAGCCGACACGATGCCGTGTCGGCTCATTTGTTATGCCCGCTCGAGGACGTTCACGAGCAGTTGATGCACGACCTCGTGGTCGCGCACGTCATGCAGTTTGTAGTCTTTCCCGGGCAATGTGTACCACTCGGCCGCCCCGACGTACGTGATGGCGAGCTCGAGCGTGCCGTCTTCCTGGCACGTCGTCCGTAATTCAAGTTCTCCACTGATGACACCGACTTCCTCGGTCATGACACCGTGGGAGGCTTTAAAGATAGAAGATTGCTGGTTCATCGTGAACTCCTTTCAAAACTTAATAGCTGCAGGCGTTGATGGCCGTTTGCAAGGCCGTCTTTTCTGTCGATTGGAGGCTGAGGCCCCAACGGCTCTTCGTCTCAACCCACATCTTCGCATAGGCACAGCGTGCACCGGTACGTGGCGGTTGCCATGTCGACGGATCTTGGTCCCCTTTTGAACGGTTTGAGCTGGCCGAGACGGCGATGAGCTGAGGCCCGTTCAAATCATTTGCGAAGCTTTGACGTTTCGTTGTCGTCCAGCTGCTTGCACCTGAACGCCACGCTTCAGCCAATGGGACGACGTGATCGATATCGATGTCAGACGGCGACGTGAACGTGATGCCGTCATAGTAACTGTACCACTTACCGGTCGTGACCGGACACTCGTCGACGACCGAGTCGGCGTCGCGTTTCAAGACGACGTGACGCGTGTTACACCCGTTCCCTTGGCTACTCCAATGCGGGAACAAGTCACGGCTATAACCGGTCATCGATCCTTCTGTCTTCACCGTCAACGCGTTCAATTTAGACAGCGCGGTCGATTTCGACGGGATGTTCGGCGGGAGCGCCGAGGCGGTCGGGGTCGTGAAGTGAAGCGTTGTGGCGACTAAGATGATGGCGAATAACGAACTGATGCATTTTTTGAACATGTTTGTGCCTCCTATTATGTATGACGACTGAACGACGTGCATCGTAAACGCACGATGCACATCGACTATACATGGCAAGGATGTGAGAAATACGCAAATTTACAAAAAATGAATCTAACGATTATAAAAGTTGAGGTCAGGGACATGATACATGACATCAGACGTCCCGGCTTTAGCACTACTGACATACGCGTCAGCATCAACTATTGGTATAATGGAATCGGTTTGTAGTAAAGGACGAAGGAGTGGTACGTAATGAATCAAAAAGATATCGCGGCAATCCGCAAGCATTTCAAGTTAAATGCGGAAGCGGTCAAAATCGCTGACATTTATAATATTTATATTCGCCAAGACAGCAACGAGATTTTCCATGAGGAGCTGCGCTCGTTCCCGTTTGTCGAGCAGGAGCACCAAGAGCTGTTTCTCGCCAACTTCAAGAAAGTGCTCGGCGGCAAAATCGACGAGAAGCTATTCGAAGTGAAGTTTCAACATCCGGAGCCGGGCCAGATCGACCATACGCAGACGTTGTTGTATGAGGCGCTTCGGACCGACGAGATTGAAGAGTGGGCCGGTATGATGCAGCGGATCGCGCTCAAGATGGTCCAGGAGGCACCATTTGAGAAAGATATGGTCGTCACGTTCATTCGCTTCAAATACAATAAGCCGACACGCCGTCACTCGGAGGAGACGGAAATCGATATGCGTGACGAGGTATGGACGTCACGATTCATCCTATGTAGCATCAACCAGACCGAGCTCCCGAAACAGTCGCTCGTGTTCGATTATATCGAGCGGGAGTTCAAGTCGAATATCTTCATCAATCCGGTCATCAAACTCGATGCCCCGATTGGTGGTTTCATGTTCCCGTGCTTCACGGACAACGCGGCCGACGTCAACCATATCCTGTACGCCGCGCAAAAGGCTCATCAACCGGACTTCGGCTTCATCGAGAACGTCTTGAATGGCACCGAGATTGTGACGGCGGTCGAAGAGAAGGCGATGTTCGAGGAGGTCGTCAAAACTGTCATCGGCGAAGAAGTGAACGTCGGGACGCTCGCCACCGTCTATGATGAAATCAATCAGATGATCCTAGCCGAAGCGGAACGCGAGGACGAGGACGAGAGCGTGCCGATGATTGACGCCCGTACCGTCGAAATCGTCTTGAAGGCGAGCGGGGTCGAGGATGTGACGACGGAGAAGGTCGAGCAGGCGTTCCAACAAGTCGTCGACGACCGCCAATATGAGATGAAGGCGAGCAGCGTCGTCCCGAAATACACGTCGAAGTCGATTAAAATCAATACGAAAGTCGCCAATATCTCGATCAGTCCGCAAGACCTGAAGTACGTGAGACAAGTGAACGTGAAAGGGAAACGGTGCCTGTTGATTGAATTAGAAGAGGATACGGAGATTGAAGGATTCAAGTTGATCTCG
The DNA here is from genome assembly GCF_005960665.1 of Exiguobacterium mexicanum. GTDB lineage: Bacteria > Bacillota > Bacilli > Exiguobacteriales > Exiguobacteriaceae > Exiguobacterium > Exiguobacterium mexicanum_A. The sequence continues at coordinate 2,563,467 of NZ_CP040676.1, read as the reverse complement.
GAAGAACTGCTCGACTAATAAATTCCGACTGGAGGACATCGAGTGCATCCGACAGAGCTGATTGAATGTTTGCTGGTAGCTGTTGTCGTCTTTCTGATTTTTGCGGCATCCTATGTATTTCGCGGGAAATGGCGGACGATGATTCGTCTGTTGGCTGTACTCTGCATCCTCATGTATGCGGTGTTTTATGCAATCCGTCCGTTTTTAATTGAGAGTCGACTCGCGGCGGACGTCATCATCCTTGAAGACAAACTCAAAGAACGACATCCGAATGAAACGTTCACTGTCACGACGATTCCATTTCGAACCGAGGGGTACGAGAGTACAAATCCATACACGATATACGTGACATTTTCGAGTGAGCCGGATTCGGAGTATTATTATCAGGTGACAGACGAAGGCGAAGTCGAGCAACGAGGATTCAGTTCGACGATTGAAGGGAAAATTGACTTTCACCATTTAGGAAAATAAGCTCAGGCTCAATGCCTGAGCTATTTTTATGACAATCAGGTGAGAAAGGTTGAATTTATGACGTGTAATCGTAAAGCGTTTTCGGAAATGCTGATTAAACATAAATAAGGTCCGGAGAGATCATCCTCTCCGAAACCTCGCTTGTTTACTTATGGGCTTTACTAACTTTTAGCTTTTTGCCTTTGATCGGTGTGGATTCCATCGCTTGGAGGACGAGTGAGCCTTTACCGTTCAAAATGTCAACATACGTCATTTGATCGTTGATTGTGATGATCCCGATATCGTCTGCTGTCACGCCAGGAATTTTTGCAATCGTCCCGACGAAGTCGACGGCGCGGAGTTTTTTCTTCTTCCCGCCGCTAAAGTGAAGTTTCATGATGTCTTGGTTGATGCGGGCCGTCTTGTTGTTGCGAACGACGCGTCGTCCGCTCAACTTCTCTTCGAACGCAGCTTGGTTGCGCGCGACTTGCGCTGCGTTCGGCGCATCCATCTCTGGGATATCGAATTTGATGAATGCCTCAATGGCGCGAACGAACTTGCCTTCGTGAGGGGTTGCGAGCGTGATTGCCTTCCCAGCGTTTCCGGCACGGCCGGTGCGGCCGGTCCGGTGCACGTAACTCTCTTTTTCCATCGGTACGTCATAGTTGATGACGAGGTTGACGTTATCGACGTCAATCCCACGTGCTGCGACATCGGTCGCGACGAGGTAGCGGAAGTTCCCCATCTTGAAGCCTTCCATGACGGCGAAGCGGTCTTCTTGCTCGAGGCCACCGTGGAGTCGCTCGCACGAGTAACCGGCTTGGTCGAGCTCACTGTACACCGTGTCGACATGTTCTTTCGTCCGACAGAAGATGAGGCAGCTGTCCGGATTCTCGACGACCGTCACATCTTGAAGCACGGCGAGTTTGTCTTCGCGGCGGACTTCAATCAGACGGTGCTCGATTGTCGAGGCGGTGACCCCGCTCGATTCGATGGCGACACGGACTGGTTCGTTCATATGCTTTTGGCACAAGCGTTCGATGTCATTCGGGAATGTCGCCGAGAATACCATCGTCACGCGATCGCGCGGCAATTCTTGAAGAATCGCTTCGACGTCAGCGAGGAAGCCACGGTTCAACATCTCGTCGGCCTCATCGATAATCAAGTAATCGATTTTATCGAGAACGAGTGTCTCCCGTTCGATGTGGTCCATGACGCGTCCCGGTGTTCCGACAACGATATGCGTTTTCTGTTTCAATTCATCACGTTGTTTCGAGAACGGCTCTTTCCCGTAAACGGCAGTCGCCTTGATTCGTTTGAAACGACCGATGTTCGTCATATCTTCGCGGACTTGAACGGCAAGTTCGCGTGTCGGTGTGAGAATTAGCACTTGCGGCTTGTTCTCTTCCCATTCGATGAGTTCCGTGACCGGAATGCCGAACGCTGCTGTCTTTCCGCTTCCGGTTTGGGCTTTGACGACTGAGTCTTTGCACTCAAGTGCGAGCGGGATGACTTTCTGTTGGACTTCGGTCGGTGATTCGTATTTCATGATGCCTAGTGCGCGTTGGATGTCTTCGCTTAGGCGATAGTCTAAAAAGCTTGGTTGATTCATAGGGTTACCTCATTTTCGTGTAAGAAACTTCTATTCGAGAAATTTTCATTAGCAATTTGGATTACGCTTCATTATACACGAAAGCAACCCATTCGTCGTTCATCCCAATAATCGTTTGAATGTAAAGCGGGACAAGTCGAAAGGACGTTCCATATTTAAAAACTGTTCTACAAAGACGCTTTTGATTGTCATTCTTCATAAAGCAACCGCTGCATATACGGTTCAAGTTTATATTGTGGATGGTCTTCCAAGCAGGCTGAGAATAAAGTGTGAATCGATTGTTTGGCACGTTGGATGGATATCGGGTCGATTGAATTAGGATATGTCTGTAAATAATCCTCGATGAACGAACGGTTCAATGTGTGATAAGCCTTGAATTGATGCGCTTTTCGTCCCTCTTTCAATGTCTGGGCTGTCAACGTCAACTCACGCAACGTCTCAAGCATCTTCAAAGCATAAATGAGATTGTTTCGCTTCAACTCTTTCTCCAGTGCTAGCGAGGCATAGATAAACTCAAAGGGAACATCACTGGTCTCGTATCGAATCGGGCTCTCAACAAAACGCTCATGTTCAATCTCCATGTGTTGGAGGAGTTGCCCGTCCCGATCGACCACGACGTTCCAAAGTGGAGAACGGACCGGGAGTAGTTCGAGTGGGGCGATAGAGATGTTAAACTCCAAGCGATTCTCGAGTAGGACAATCAGCAAAAAGATGTCCGGTCCGAACTGCTTTTCTTTAACGAAAATAGGGGATAATCGGAGAAAGTAGTCGGTTAAATTCTGCTTGATTGATTGGGGGTCAACATCAGGGCGGGCAGCCACCATTAAATCGATATCGGAATAGCGGTCCTGATATCCTGCGGCACCGGAGCCGAGCTGAACAACCCCTTGAACGCCTGTGTCAGTTTGTAAGTGATTAAGAACGTGTTGGAACTGTGTGTCTCTTTCAACTGTACTGTACATAGAATGACCTCAATTTCGTAGATGATAAATCCTTATTCTACCAATCAAAGGCGAATCCTTTTAATTTATAAAAGGATGGAATAAAGGTTATACATAACTAGTGAGCGTATAAGCCAACTTTGAACTATAAATTCAGAGACGAATCATCAGAACAGTATGTTAAGGGGCCAGTCATAAAAAGACTGGTGGCTAGTTGTCGATTGTCCAGATACAAAATCGTTTGGCGACAACGCCGGTGAAGTGCTCACAGACAGTTCTTGCACACATGATGATTCGTTAAGTGTGAAAATAGGTGATGACTTTATGTCGACCTACTTTTGTATCAAAAGTAACGAGTTATTTTGTATAATGGAATAGACATCTTGTGATTTGAAAGGGGGCGCATATACGTGGAAAATCGTTTGAGATTTTCTAAGTCTTCAATCACTCATGCAAAGCCAGTTGTCACAAAGGCGATCGTTTGCATGGGGCAGAATGTATAAGTTGATCGCTATATAATTTTTTACAACAATGGCTTTGCTTCCTTATTGTCGAAATTCTTATAAGGAGCGAGCAGATATGAAGTACGTAAATGCGCAACACATTCTTCCAGAGAAATTGCTTCAAGAAGTTCAACGATACGTCCAAGGGGAAACACTTTATGTGCCCCGGACAGTTCAAGAAAAGAAGCGTTGGGGAACGGTCAGTGGCGGGAAAAAGCTACTTGAAAAGCGTAACGAAGCGATTCGGATATCCTTTGCGAAAGGGACCGGGGTCGATCAATTGGCGGATGAATACCATTTGTCTGTCAGTACAATTCGCAAAATCATCTACATTTCAAAATAATTAGCGGCACAACGCATGTTTGCGATTGTGCCGTTTTTTATATAAAACAGTTCTAACTTAAAGTAGGTACATATTTGTAGTGCAAAATCCTTTACACTAAAAGAAGTCAGGATTGGAAAGGATGACTGAACATGCTAGAGCGTTTTATTGAAAACCACCAATTTAATTACATTCGAGAACAAGTAGAAATCATTCGAGATAGTCGAAAGAAAAGTTTACCGGTCTCCGTATTACAAGCTGTCATTGATTTGGCCAATGCCAAAATTTCATATCTATTTCCAGAAGCGACGCCATCTCAGCTCGCAATGATCGACGTGTCAACCTTACAAACAGATGAATCATATGACATGTTTATAGATGGATTAAGACCCCATGTCCGGTCGTTTCCACACGTTTCGGAACAACAAGTGAAAAAACTGTTTCCAAAACAGAAAAAGCTGAAACTTCCAGACGTAGCGGGTCTAAATGTGAATCGGATGTCCTATATGAGTTGGAATGACTTGCGTTCTAATCGAAAATATATCCTTTGCGAGAAGGAAGATCATCAGCTGATTGGGATTGAGTGTAAGCCAAGCCCGAATTCGAAGAAAAACATTTGTGCCTTCTGTAATCAGTTGGCAGAAGTCTCATATTGTGTGACTATCACGAAAGCAAAACAAGCCAAAAATCCTGACTATTATAAAGCGATTGGGACATATATCTGTACAGATAGTGCCACGTGCAACGAAAAAATGACAAATCTTAACGGCTTAATGACGTTCGTCGAAACAGCTTTGACAGAGTGAGTAAAAGATCGACTGTCCGTCGATCTTTTTTGCATAGAGCCTAATAGATCGCTAGCTATGCTAATGCTTAGTTCTCTATTAGTATGCCTGAAGTGATTTGACGGTATGACGTAGCTGGTCGATCTCCTCGTTTTTCCATCCGTTTCGGTCTGCGGCGTTAATTAACTGCCGGCTCGTTTTGATGAGTGCCTTTGTTAATTCCACAAGTGTTACCGTTCCCAGGATTGTTTAGGGACGATCCTCTTCTATCAATGTGAGCTCAACTTCTGTGCCGGTCACTTTTTTAGCAGCTATTTGAATTGGACCGTCCATGAATTGGAATGAGTAGGTTTCCTGCAACGGGGCGAATAAGAGGGCGTGGCCATTGTCAATCCACCATGTCAACACGATAGCAACGAAATCTGACCAGCCTTGTCCCGGGAAATAATCATGAAAATCGATGACGAAAGTGATGTTCCCAACGATTTGATTCGAGTATGTTAATGAATGTACACCAAGCGGACTACATCGTTAATGAGTTGACAGACATTCTAGAACTCCTTAGTCCACCTCACGTTGCGTGTTGAAAGATTCTGAATCGATTTCGGGTATGGTTTCGTATATAAGGTACCACATACAATCGGAGGGATGACGATGAACACGCTCTACATGAAACAAAAGGTTTTCAGCCTACGTGGCCGGTTCAGTATCAAAGATGCAGATGAGAACGATCTTTATTTTGTAGAAGGTAGTTTTATGAAGTTACCGAAGTCGTTCACGATTTCTGACAAGAATGGATACGAGATTACGACGATTACGAAAAAGACATTCAGCTTTTTGCCGACATTTTACGTCGATGTCGAGGGGGAGGAGACGTTAACGATTTCAAAAGAGTTCACGTTCTTCAAGCCGCGCTACACAATTGATGCAGCCGGGATTGAAGTCGATGGCAACTGGTGGGATATGAACTTCGAAGTACGCCAAAACGGACATGTCATCGGTAGTGTCCAAAAGAAGTGGCTAACGTGGGGCGATACGTACGAAATTCGAGTAGTCGATGATACGATGGAACACTTACTCATCTCAATCGTCGTCGCCATCGACTGCGTCAAAGCAGATCAAGCGGCATCTTCGAGCGCCGCGACGTAAAGGGGATGGAACGATGGAGTTTTGGGATGTGTATGATGTAGACTGCAAGAAAACAGGGCGAACGTGGCAACGAGGGATACGCCTTCCTCAAGATGATTATCATCTCGTCATCCACGTTTGCATTTTCAACAAGGATGGACAGATGTTGATTCAGCAGCGCCAACCGTTCAAAGACGGTTGGGCGAACATGTGGGACATCACCGTCGGCGGTAGCGCCACGGTCGGCGATACGAGTCAACAAGCGGCGATGCGCGAGCTTGAAGAAGAGATCGGGCTGAAACTTGATTTATCTAACACACGGCCCCATTTGACGGTCAACTTTGACGAAGGGTTCGATGATATCTATCTCGTCGAAGCAGAAGTTGACCTCGATGAGTTGACGCTCCAACCATCAGAAGTGCAAGCCGTGCAATGGGCGGATGAGGCGACGATTCTTGATATGATCAGGTCAGGGAAATTTATTCCGTATCACGAACCGATGATTCCGTTGCTGTTCGCGATGCGAGGACAATGGGGAGGTATCAATCATGTGGAAGTCATATAAGTGGATCAATGAACCAGACGAAGTGAGTCTCGGTGAAAGCTTGACGTTCCAGACAGCACCCGACACCGACTTTTGGCGGAACACCCATTACGGGTTCAACCGGATGACGGCCCACGCTTTGGTGACGGATGTGGCGTCTAAGCGGTTCACATGTCGCGCGACGATTGAGATGGATCCGAGCCATACATATGACCAGGCCGGCATCCTGTTATACGTTAACGACGAGCATTGGCTTAAGACGTCCGTCGAATATATTCCGGACGGACCGTCACACCTTGGGGCCGTCGTCACGTCCTTTGGCTACTCGGATTGGTCGACACGTGATTTCCCGAACGACGCCATCCGTGAACCGTTGACGTTTGAACTCGGCTACACCGATGGCGATGTTGAGGTGTTCTTCGAATACGAGGGGGGTACGCGTGAACAGTTGCGAATCGCTCACCTCCATGACGTCTCGACGTTACGCATCGGACCGTACGCCTGTAGTCCGGATCCGAAGGCGTCAGGATTCAACGTCACAATTTCAGATTGGACAGTTACGGAAGCATCGACTTGATATAAGGTCGGTGCTACCATATTCGTTAAAAGAAGAGTTGAACACAGAAATGCATCTTATTAAAGAGAATGTATCAGTTTTAGATGCCCGACATTTCACTCATGACGTAACACGAAAGAGCGCCTCGCGTGTGAGACGCTCTTTCGTGTTTAAAGCTCTCGTTTCCGGCTAATCAACCGTGCCGTCCGAAGCAAAGAAGGTAGTAGCTTCCGACGCTTTCGAATGGCCAAATATCGAGCTTCCCACGTCGGTTTGAACTTATGTTTGAACTGACGAAGCCCGCTGAACGGGTAGATATAACTGATGTTTTCGAAAATATCGGCTGCAATCCGTTCCGGCCAGTACGCGAACGTGTGCTCACCGACCGATGCGAGTGGCGCCATGCCAAGACCGACGTAGGCGTAGTCGTTGGCTCGTGCCCACTCGATTACATGGAGAATCAGCACCTCAATCGAGCCGGGCAGAGCATCATTCTTAGAGCGCATTAAATCGATGGAGACGGTATCACTGCCGCGGAGCAACGTGATGAAGGCGACGACTTGTCCCGTGTCATCACGTAGGAGAGCAACCGGATAATGGGTCAAAGCCTGTTCGTTGAAAAAGCCGAGCGAGAATCCTTTCTCGCTTCGATTGCCGAGCCAGTCATCCGAGATGAAGCGCAGTGACTTGATCAAGTCGGGCGATGGATGCATGACGATGTCAGCCGTATAGTCTCGCTTCGTGAATTGGTTATAAAGCGAGCGCATGTTGGCGCGCTTTTTGCCGGTGAGCGAGAACGTGGCGACGTCGACCGTCGCCTCTTCACCGAGCTTGAAGAACGTGAACCCGGCGTCGTGCAGGCGCGGCATCCAATCCGGGGTGACTTGATAAAAGAGTGGGATATAGCCGAGGCGATCCGTCTCTTCGATAAAGGCGAGCAACAGGTGTGACGCGGCGTCGCGCGCGCCTTGCACATCTCCAAGGACGATGGCGTGATTGCCGGATACCGCGAACAACAGACACGCCTCGTCGTCTGAACCATAATAAATCGATTTATCCTTCATATAAGCTAAATCGAAAGCACTTGTTGTCGCATGCATAGCTTGAAACGACGCGAAGCGGGACGGTTCGAAGGATGTACCGAGTTGCGGGCGTTTCAATCGGTTGAACAGCGTGAAGATACTAATCAACACTAGTCCGGATAAGACAACGGCGGCGATGCTCAATCCGGCAGCTGCGTCCGGATAAAAGAAGATCGTGTCCGTCTGACTGAACGATTGCAGCAGAAACGCGTGTGTACCGACATAAAGGCCGACATAGGCGATGTTCCGAACGAAGCGGCTGACAGTCACGATGGAGCGATACCGTTTATGCTGGGTGCGAGTTAACCAGACGAACAAGGCGAACCCACCGACGACGAACGCTTCAAACAGGTTGAAGCCGCGCGCGATGACACCGATGCCGGCGACGACACAGGCGACCCCGACGAGCCAGAGCACACGTTTCGTCCGGATGTACATCCCGAACGTGGTCAGGAGTGTCAACAGACCGGCCGTGAACAGCGCGAGCGTACCGACCCACTGTACCCAGAGGGCGGTCGAATAGAGCGGTGACACACTCGGTAACAGCGTCTGGAACCAAAGGACGAGGCTCGTCATCAATGCGATCAGGCTTCCGGCGAGCCGTCCGGTCTTGACGAGTGTGCGCGACACGATGCGCCAGACGACGGTCCCGATCTCATAGGACGACCCGATGATCGGTTTATACTCGATCTGTTTGACGACCTGGTCTCCGAAGACGAGGGCCGCCAAAAACAGGCTGATCATGAATGGGACGATGAAATAGACGAAGCGATAGACGATCAAGGAAGACAAGACGATCTCTTGGTCGATGCCGAGCTGGGTCATCCCGACGAGGTATAATAAATCAAACGAACCGACACCACCCGGGACGAGCGAGACGACCCCGACGATGGTCGCGACGATGAAGACACCCATCATGGCCGGGAGCGACGCTTCGCCCCCGAGTAAATGCAGGGCATACAAGGCGACGAGTCCGGCCGTTACCCATTCGGCGAGTGACGTCGCGATATAGCCGACCAAGGTCGGCCAATCCAAGTTCGACCGCTTCCGCGTCACATAGATGTAGAGCGGCAGGACGGCGAGTGTCGCGAGGAGCACTGGCCAAATCCATTGTTTCGTTGCGGTGAGCGCACCGGCCGGGAAGAGCCCGAGCAGCACCCCTGCGGCAAGTAGCGACAAGCCGCTGATGAGTGTCGGGGTCATCCAGCCGATGGCCCGGAGCAATCGTTTCGTGTCCGTATACGGTCGATACAGCGACGTTCGGAGCGCGATGCCGATGACGCCGCCGAACCCGATCATGCCGTTCATCGCGTTCGTGATCCATGCCGCGCGAAGCAGCTTCGAGAGCGGGAGCTGGACGTCGAGCGAGCGCAGTAAAAAGTAATCGTAGCCGGTCATCGTCAAAACGGCGACGAGCCCGAGTCCGATCAAGGCAATCTGTTCGAAGCCCGTCAACGCCTCTAACGTTTGAAACGCCGCGGCGAGCGACAGGTTTTGGAGCTCTTGGCCGCTCTGATAAAGAATCAATCCAATCAATAGGAATGGAAGCAACCATTTCAGTTGTTTCCAGGAAAATCGCTTTTGCATCGTATGTACTCCTTCTGACTTGATTAGCTAAAGTGTACTCAATCGAGTCGCGTAATCATAGTACGAGTCAAAGGGGGAGACGGATTCAAAATCAATGAGATTCGTGAATCGCGGGAATGTAGACTGTAAGGGCAAGAAACAGGACGAGTGAACGAAAATCAATCTGATACATTGGAACAAAGGGGGTGGACTGAGATGCTGACGTTTGAAGAGAAGTGGGAGAAAGTGCTCGCCTGTGACGCGGCGTATGACGGACAGTTTTATACCGCGGTCAAGACGACCGGGATTTACTGTCGGCCCTCGTGCCGCTCGCGGAAGCCGAAGCGGGAGAATGTCGATTTTTATGAGACGAAAGCGGAAGCGGAGTCGGAGTCGTCCGGCTTTCGGCCGTGTAAGCGATGTCAGCCCGAGGTCGACCGTAGTCCGGCGAGCGCGCTCGTCCATGACGTGACGGCGTTCGTGCTCACGCATTACAAACGGCCGCTCAAGCTTGAGGAGATTGCCGAGCACGTCAACTTGAGCCCGTTCTATGTCGAGCGGACGTTCACCCAAGCGACGGGCGAGACGCCGCGCCGTCTGCTCGAAAAGGTTCGCATCGACAAGGCGACCCATCTGTTGCGGACGACGGACATGAGCAATCTCGCCATCTGTTATGAGGTCGGCTTTCAAACCCCGTCCAACTTTTATCGCGTTTTCCGACGTCTCAAGGGATGTTCACCGAGCATGTATCGAAAGGGGGGAGCCGATGAGTCGCTCATCGTTCGAGATTCACGTCACCGCTCCGTTTGATTTTCAACAATGTCTGCAATTTTTGCGACGCTCTGACGATGAAGTGATGCATGTCGCCCGTGAAACGTCCGTCTCAAAGCTGTTCGATGTGGACGGACGATTGCTGCTAGGGGATATCATGGAGACGGCTCACGGCCTCGTCATCACGTTCCCGGAAGACGACATCACGAGCTCGGAACAGAAACACGTGGAGCGCTACGTCCGCGACTGGTTCGACCTCGACCAAGACGTCGCGGCGTTCGTGTGGATGGCCGAGACGGATGAACTGTTGCGTCCGCTCGTCCGAGAGTACGAGGGGCTACGCCTGATCGGGTTCCCGGACTTGTTCGAGGCGCTCACGTGGGCCGTCATCGGTCAACAGATCACACTCTCGTTCGCCTATACGCTGAAACGACGGTTCGTCGAGCAGTATGGACCATCCCGGGAAGTGGACGGCGTGACGTACTGGGCGTTCCCAAATCCTGAGACGATTGCGCTGCTCGACCCGAGTGAACTGAGACAGCTCCAATTCAGCACCCGGAAAGCAGAATATATCATCGGCATCGCCCAGGAGATGACGGACGGACGATTGTCGAAACAGCAGTTACGCAGCGAGCCACCCGACGTGATGCATGAACGGTTGTTAAGCTTACGCGGTGTCGGGGAGTGGACGGCCGCGTATGTCCGGATGAAGTGTTTCCAAGATCCGACGGCGTTCCCGGTTGCGGACGCTGGTCTGCATCAGGCGTTGAAGCATCATCTTGGGCGAAGCGACAAGTTGACGGCAGACGAAGTGAGGCAGTACGGGGAACGCTTTGCCGGGTGGGAGGCGTACGCCACATTCTATCTATGGAGGTCGTTGTATGGAGACGTATAGACTGGACTATGTGAGTCCGATTGGAATTCTAGAGATTGTCGGGACAGAGACGGCCATCCGTTCCATCCTGTTCGTTGAACGCGATGATGTCCGCTTTGAAGCGGATGAAATGACGCCGGACGTGTTGAAAACGTGCCATCGAGAAATCGAGGAATACTTCATCGGACGCCGGCACTCGTTCACGTTCCCGTTTGAAGTCGAGGGGACGGTGTTTCAACAGGACGTGTGGCAGGCGCTGGCCATGATTCCATACGCCGAGACGACCTCGTATCGCGGACTGGCCGTGACACTCGGCCGTGACCGCGCCGTGCGGGCCGTCGGCAGTGCCAACGGGCGCAACCGGTTGAGCATCGTCATCCCGTGCCATCGCGTCATCGGATCGAACGGGACGTTGACGGGCTATGCGGGCGGACTGTGGCGAAAGGAATGGTTGCTTCGACACGAGCAAACCAACGCATATTCAGGCCTGGCAAAAAAACTTCTACCCCTCCATATCTGATACAATGGAGAAGTCCTATCGTGACGTCTGAATCGACGTAGTGGTCTAGGACGATTCTCGTCACTCAGGAGCGATTTTTGGAGGGTACTATGATTAGATTATTGGCAGATTCAACTTGTGATTTATCCGATGAGATTTTAGCAAAATACGAGATTGGCGTCGCGCCGCTCATCATTACGATTGACAACAAGTCGTATGAGGACCGTGTCGACATCCAGCCCGATGAGTTTTACGGAATGTTGGAAGCGCTACCGGAATTCCCGACGACGGGGATGCCGAGCCCAGCGACATTTATGAAGCTGATGGAAGAGGCCGTCGAGAGCGGACATGACGAGATTCTATGCATCTGTATGTCGAGCGGGACGAGTGGGTCGTATCAATCGGCCGTGCTCGGAAAAGAATATTTCGAAGAGGCACATCCTGATTCGACGGTGAAAATTCATATCGTCGACTCTCGTTCGATGAGCCACGGCAGCGGCTGGTTGTTAATGAAGAGCGCCCAGATGCGTGAAGCCGGGGCGACGTTCGAGGAGCTCGTTGACTTCAACGAGAAGTATAAGCTGAAAGTGAAGCACTTCTTGTCGGTCGACGACTTGGACCATTTGATTAAAAGCGGCCGCATCTCGAATGCGAGCGCCATCATCGGCAAGCTGTTGATGGTCAAACCGATCATGAGCATGAAGAATGGCAAAGGGGCCATTGTCGCCAAAGAGCGCGGAACGCGTAAAGTTCTCAAGCACTATACGGACGAGTTCATCAAACGTTGCGACAAGGACATCACCAATTTTGTCATCATCGGCTATACGTCCGATCAAAAGATTGCCGAGAACTTGAAGGCGAAGATTCAAGCCGAATCCGACTTTGACGGCGAGATTTACCTCATGCAGATGGGCGTCTCGGTCGGGACGCATGTCGGTCTTGGTGCCATCTCAATGTTTTTTGTGGAAAAATAAAACGAAAGCCGTCTCATTCATGAGACGGCTTTTTCTGTGGATAACGTTATCCACAGGCAGGGACAGACCAGACACGTTCCACGTACCAAGAGTTATCCACAATTTTGAGGTGATAGACGTCGGGATTACTCAGATTGCGCCACGTGTCAAAGTCGAAGCGGTTATCCACATATTGGAGTAGCAGCGCGAGGAGATTGCCGTGCGTCACGAGGACGGTCGTGCCGTTTACGTCGTCGAGTGAAGTGATGACGCTCAAAATCCGATCCGTCGCCTCTTGACCCGATTCGGCACCCGGGACACGGAACGAGGCATCGGTGAACGAATGACGAAGCAACTCGAACCAATCGTCGCGCGGTTCGAGCGAGAGGATACGCTCGCGCAACTTCGGCTCCGTCTCGATGGTCAACTGCTTAGACGTGGCGACCGGAGTGATCGAGGCGACGGCTCGCGTATAGTCGCTTGAGATGATGCGGTCGACAGGGATGTCTTGAAAGAAGTCAGCGAGGGCGAGTGCTTGTCGTTCACCGGCATAGGTGAGTGGGGCGTCCGGCTCTTGTCCGGTGGCCGAGCAATGGCGGATGAGATAGAACGTAGACATGATGGATCCTCCTTCGTTGTAGGGTTGGGTGCTTACCAGACGGTCAAACTCGTCCTCGTATCGTTGGCGTCAGTCAAATAGGCGACGTCCTCGAAGGAACGGGATAGGGCGTATGTATAGAGTGATTCAATCATTTGTTGATCTTTGCAGTACATATCGACGAATGTGGAGTCGACGATGAGCAGGGCGAGGACACAATGGCTATCACGAAACGCCTCATACGTCTCCATGTCTTTCACCGGTCCTTTTGAAAAGCCCTTTAAATTTACGAAGATGAGATAGTGCTCATCCTGATGAATCAAATGAGAAAACGTTTCGCCGTCCATCTCGGTCTCTTCAGGAAACAACGGGTGATCAAGATCGCCGTCCTTCACACGATACGATTCCTCACTACCGACGAACCAGCTGTAAGAGGTGATATCGATGGGACTTAACATGTCGGTCAGAAAGCGCCCATATGTATTCGGGATTTTAAAACTGATGCCGCGCTTCACGGATTCAACTCCTCCCTTCAAAAGTTTCATGGATGAAATCCGTACTTAACCCTTATCAAACATCACAAAAGCGTTATAATCAATATAACAATTATAAACGGGGCGAGTCGGCGAATGGGGATTTACCGAATCGTCTCATACACAAATCCAGGGGAGAAGGATGGGGTTTTCATGAGCAGTGTTCAAAAGAGAACAGACGTCATTTTGATTGGTGCCGGTATCATGAGTGCGACGCTCGGGTCGCTTTTTAAAGAGCTCGTACCAGAGTGGGAAGTCAAAGTGTTTGAGAAGCTCGAAAGTGCAGGGGAAGAGAGTTCGAACGAATGGAATAACGCCGGGACGGGACATGCCGCCCTCTGTGAGTTGAACTATACGACCGAGAAGCCAGATGGTACGCTCGATATTTCGAAAGCGATCAACGTGAACGAGCAGTTCCAAATCTCGCGTCAGTTTTGGGCGCATCTCGTCAATAAAGGCTTGATTCAAAACCCGGAAGCGTTCATCCGTTCGATTCCACATATGAGCATGGTCCAAGGCGAGAAAGACGTCGACTTCTTGAAGAAACGTTTGGAAGCGCTAACAAATAATCCGTTGTTTGAAGGAATGGTTTTATCGGATGACCCGGAACAACTCCGTGACTGGATGCCGATCGTCATGGAAGGACGTTCCGTCGATGAGCCGATCGCGGCGACGAAAATCGATTCAGGTACCGACGTCAACTTCGGTGCGCTCACACGGATGCTGTTTGATCATTTGACCGGCCAAGGTGTCGAGGTCAATTACAAGCATAGCGTCGAGGACGTCAAACGGTTGGCGAACGGGCTGTGGGAAGTGAAGGTAAAGGATATTCAGGCGAACACAATCGAAACGCACACGGCGCCATTCCTGTTTATCGGCGGCGGTGGCGGCAGCCTGCCGCTTCTTCAGAAGACAGGCATCCCGGAGTCGAAGCATATCGGTGGATTCCCGGTGAGTGGTCTGTTCCTCGTCTGTAAGAACCGTGACGTCATCGAACAGCACAACGCGAAAGTATACGGCAAAGCGAAAGTCGGCGCACCGCCGATGTCGGTGCCGCACCTCGACACGCGCTTCATCGAAGGGCGCAAAGAGTTGTTGTTCGGACCGTTCGCCGGCTTTACGCCGAAATTCTTGAAGACGGGCTCAAACCTCGACCTCATCCAATCGGTCAAACCGTACAACGTCGTGACGATGCTCGCGGCCGGGGCGAAAGAGATGCCGCTCACAAAATATTTGATTGAACAGGTGCTCTTGTCGCATGACAAACGGATGGACGAGCTCCGCGAATTCATCCCAACGGCGAAGAACGAGGACTGGGAAATCGTCGTCGCCGGACAACGAGTCCAAGTCATTAAAGACACGCCGGACGGCAAAGGGACGCTCCAGTTCGGGACGGAAGTCGTCAGCGCCGAAGACGGATCTGT
Source organism: Exiguobacterium mexicanum (assembly GCF_005960665.1). Taxonomy (GTDB): domain Bacteria; phylum Bacillota; class Bacilli; order Exiguobacteriales; family Exiguobacteriaceae; genus Exiguobacterium; species Exiguobacterium mexicanum_A. Next base: position 2,548,326 of record NZ_CP040676.1, on the reverse strand, counting down.
CGCAGCGCTGCTTGGTGCGTCACCGGGTGCCTCAACGGCCGTGCACGTCATGTTAAAAGTGCTCGAGCAGTGTTTCCCGAATCGGATGCCGGAATGGGAATCGAAAATCAAAGAGATGGTGCCGTCTTATGGCGTCTCACTCTCCGATCACCCGGAACTGTTCAAGACGATTCACGAATCGACAGCAATGGCGCTCGGCTTGAAAGAGAAAGGCGTCGTCCACAATTAAGCGAGTACAGGCGAGGATATGTTCATATTCTCGCTTTTTCTTTTTGATTGTAAGACAATTAATCCATATATTGGTTAAAAATAAGTAGGAGTCTACATAAAAATAGGAGGTGCTGCATGAATAAAATCATTCTTTCTGAATGGGAGCGTAAAAAATACGGTGATTATGTCAACAAACTTCGAGAGTACCCGGACTGTTTCGAGTATTGTGTGGTCCCTAACTACGAAGACCATATGGAGATCGCACAGACGGAATGTATCCAGTTGGGCGACTGTTTCGCAGTCCTGATGAGGCATGCGGATCACTATATCCTTGTTGCCATCCTGTTCGATGTCGAATGGGAAACGAGACAAGTGTTAGAATGGCTTGACCGCTGGGAAATGCGTTGCATGAGACCGACAACAGAGACGCTTCTAATCTCACATGCGAATGATGTGGTTGAACAAATCAAATTCAAAGACCATCCACTTCTCTTGATTGAAAAAGGGTCGAAGACATTGCTTGTGGATTCCGAAGAACTTGTTGATGTGGCGGATGTGTATGATCAGTATAAGAAAATCAATAACACAGGGCTCGCGGAAGACATCATTATTGAGAAGGAATGAGGAGGGGGATTAGTGATGCAGAAGAACATGGAGGAGCTGGTTCAGCTGAAAGAGGAAGACTCCTATTTTAGACCGTTTGTTGTTGAGTCTCCGGATTCAAGAGGGAATGTATTTGTCGTCGGCATCAATCCAGCCACACCTATGAAAGTGAAAGACTTCGAAGATACTAGCGAATATATCGATCTGATTTATAATCGAAGTCGATTCATGGAACGGATGCAGACGCTTAGAATCCGAGACGGAAAATCACGACTCTCTAAGACGCGGGTCGGTTTGAACGCATTCGTGAAAGATTTGGAGGCCAAATCTAGCGGAGTGATTAACGTGGTTGAAACGAACATGAATGCATGGCCTACAAAATCTGCAAAATGCTTGTCTTTACCAAAAAATAAACAAGCGGCAGTATACGGTGCACAAATCTTCAAAAGGGTTTTCTTCCACTACAAACCTAACGTGTTGATTGTCCACAGTAAGCAAGCACTTGGCGAATTGCTGGCGTTTTTGGAAATAGAAAAACTGAACCCATCCGTAACCTTCGATTCGAACGTGCGATTAGTGGACTGGATTGCAGCCGGCCCAATTACTTTCACGTACGAAGATGGAACAATCGGGACGATTTTCTGCTCCAAGCATTTTATGTACCACGGACATGTCGGACATAGCTTCCAACCGCTGAAAGAACAGGTGCTGGCCGTCTTTGAACAATAAAAAAAGACCTCTTCGCACGGAAGGGGCCAATCAAGTAGTGGCGACAGGTTCTTCGCTCAAATAAGCAGCAATTTGTTGATCGATAATTTCTTCCGACAATTCAAGCGCGAGCGAAAGTTCTTTCACGAGGATCGTTTTAGCGTTCTCTAGAATCTTGCGGTCCTGTTCATATAACTTTTTGTTCAACAAGATAGCTTCGCTTTGGCGGCGAGCAAGCGTGTTGATGACTTGAGCGATGTCGTGCCGGTTACCCGAGTGCACGACGTTCAAGAATTCGCGATTGCGGTTGTTCGGATGGGGATTCCATTCGACACCCGGCGAGCGGAACGATTCGAGGATCTCTTTTGCTTCTTTCGCTTCAAGGAGCGTCAACATCATCACTTTATCACTATCGACGGGGATACTGATTTGCAACTTCTGTGCGTTATTGATGGGATGGAGCGTGTAGTACGACTTCGTCTCACCCGCGACCGTCATGTCGGAAATGTCGTCAATGCGGCAAACTCCGTGGGTCGAATAGATGATTAAATCACCAGTTTTGAACAAATCGATCACCTCTTCCTTTCATCAAGTATAGTAGTTCATGACACGAAATGTCAACTCGGTTGACATTTGAGGTGAGATATGACACAAAAAAATCCCTCCCAATCGTTAGGAGAGATTACAAATTCCAGTCGGCTTTCAACAACATTTTCAGTTGTCGGAATGCGTCGTCACCGAGTGATTCGGCTATTTTTTGTTCGAGTTCGGCTTTCAGTGCCTCGTTCTGTTCGTAGCAACGGACTCCGAGCTCGGTCAGCTCGATACATTTATCTTTTCGACTCGTCGGATGATCGGTCACCGTGACGAGGTCTTTGGCTTTCAAGTTCTTGATGAGCTTATGGATCGCTTGGCGGGAGATGTGGACGTTGCGTGTCACTTCGGCAATGGTCGGCTTCGTCTTATAGATGCGGGCGAGCACGTACCATTCGGAGTTGGAGATGTAGATGTCATGTTGCTCGTTCCAAGCCCGCTCGCTGATGCGTCGGATTTGGTCATGTCGCTCACTGAGGAGATCGAGGAGTCGTGTCGTCGGTTCTGTTGGAGTCAAATTGGTCACTCCTATTCGTTTTTGTCGTTCCTAACTATACAAAAGCCGATGTGTCGCGTCAATGCGCAAACGAGTTCACGATTCTCTGATAGGATTTGACGGTTTGGGGAACAGAAAAGCAGAGGAGGGAATTACATGCCGACACGTACCGATTTATTTCAACGTTATAAACAACATATTCTCGAGTTACCTGATTTAGAGGAAACGACTCTGAAGAGTGAACCGTTCCTGCTCGAGGAGGACCCGAACAAACAACTTACAATCTATTACGCTCCGTTCGAATACGTTAACCCGCAGGCCAAAGTCGTCATCGCCGGGATTACGCCGGGACTATATCAAATGCGGCAATCGTTCGAGGCAATCCGTGATTTGGCGGACGCGCCCGACGAGGAGGCGCTCCGAGCCGTCAAACAACGTGGCAGCTTTTCCGGACCGATCCGTAAAAACTTGGTGACGATGCTCGACGATTTGGAGTTGCATCACCACCTTGGGATCCCGACGACGCTCGACTTGTTCGGCGAGGCGAACCATCTTGTGCAGAATACGGCGGTGCTACCGTATCCCGTCTTTTATAAAGGGAAGAACTACAACGGGTCGAGTCCAGATATGTTAAAGACGGATTTATTTAGGTCTTATGTCGAAGGAGGGTTCGCCGACGAGATGGCCGTCCTCGAGGACGCACTTATCTTGCCGATGGGGATTAACGTCCGTCGTGCCGTCGAGACGCTCGTCGACAAGGGCATCATCGCGCCAGAGCGCGTCGTGAGCGGATTTCCCCATCCATCAGGGGGAAACGGCCATCGACATCGAATCTTTGCCGAGAATCGTGAATCGATGCGGCGCCATATCGCTGAGCATTTCAAACAGCACCCGTTAAAGTGAACCGCCACGTGCGGTTCTTTTTTTTGTGAAGCACCTCACCTGACAAGTTTGCTTTAGTTCGCTAAAATGGAAAACGGTTATCATCCACTTTTTCATCACGAAAGAAAGGAACCGTCTATGATCACGCTAACGAATGTCAGCAAACAGTTCGGCCGCGACGCAGCCGTCCGTGACGTCTCGCTTCAAATCGAGCGTGGCGAGGTATATGGCATCATCGGCGCGAGCGGAGCCGGCAAATCGACGTTGCTCCGGCTGATGAACCTGCTCGAGACACCGGATACAGGGCAAGTCACGATCGATGGCGATGAGTTGACGGGCCTGTCGAGTCGACAACTACGCGAGAAGCGGCACGTCATCGGCATGATTTTTCAACAGTTTAATCTCGTCGCGAACAAGACCGTCTATGACAATGTGGCCGCCTCGCTGAAACTGGCCGGCCGACCGCGGGCGACGCACGAGGCCCGGGTGCTCGAGTGCCTTCGTTTCGTCGGGCTCGAGTCGTTCAAAGACAAGTACCCGGCACAGTTGAGCGGCGGGCAGAAACAGCGTGTTGCCATCGCCCGGGCGCTCGCGAACGAACCGCACGTCTTATTGTGTGATGAGCCGACGTCGTCGCTCGACCCGAACACGACGGCCGAAGTGCTCGGCGTGTTGAAGTCGATCAATGAGCGGCTCGGCGTCACCATCGTCATCGTGACGCATGAGATGGACGTCATCAAACAAGTGTGTGACCGCGTGACCGTCATGACGGACGGTGCGGTGTATGAGACGATTGACGTCATTCCGAGCGGGGTCGCAGACATCGACGACAATCCGTCCTGGTTCGTCGATCAACTGAAGAAGGCAGGTGAACCACATGCCTGAGGTGCTCCTGCAATATCAGACCGAGATTTGGCAATCGATCGGCGAGACGTTCATCATGGTCGGCGTCTCGATTCTCGCGGCCGTCCTCCTCGGCCTGCCGCTCGGGACGTGGCTCTACTTGTCACGAAAAGGGCAACTGCTCGAAAATCGGGCCGTCTTCTCCGTGCTCAACTTGATCGTCAATATCGTCCGCTCGTTCCCGTTCCTGTTACTCGTCGTGTTTTTGATTCCATTTACGCGGCTCATCATCGGAACGGCCATCGGGACGGCGGCGGCAACCGTGCCGCTCGCCATCATCGCCATCGCCCATTACTCACGACTCGTCGAGCAGTCACTCCTTGACGTCCCACGCGGCGTCGTCGAGGCGGCCGTGTCGATGGGGGCGTCCATCAAAGACGTCATCTTCAAGTTCTTGTACGTCGAGGCCCGTTCCGGTCTCGTCCTCGGGCTGACGACGTCCATCATTAGCTTCATCTCGTACTCGACCATCATGGGGGTGGTCGGGGGTGGTGGCATCGGTGACTTTGCCATCCGCTATGGTTATCAACAGTTCAAGACGGAGCTGATGATGTACATGATTTTGATCATGCTCGTCTTCGTCCAGATGATTCAGTTCACCGGTACGACGGTGGCTCGGCTCATCGACAAACGCTAATTACCTAAAGAAAGAAGGAGAACTTATGAAAAAATTAATGGCGCTTTTCGCCTCACTCACACTCGTCCTCGCGGCGTGTGGGAACGATTCCGAAACGAACACGACGGAAGCCCCGTCAAACGAGCCGCAGACGCTCAAAGTCGCATCGCTCATCCCACCGATGACGGATATGCTTGAAATCGCGAAAGAGCAACTCGCAGAAGACAACATCGAGCTCGAAATCGTCGTCCTCGGTGACAACGTCCAACCGAACACAGCGCTCGCAGCAAAAGAAGTCGACGCGAACTTCTTCCAACACGTCCCGTACATGGAAGAGTTCAACCGCAGCAATGACGCCAACCTCGTCCCAATCGAACCGATTTACTTCGCCAACTACGGTGTCTACTCGAAAGAGTATGACAACATGGACGACATCCCGGAAGGCGCGACAATCGCCATCGCGAACGACGTGTCGAACATCGACCGCTCGCTCTCATTGCTCGCGCAACACGATGTAATCGAGCTTGGTGAGAAGAACGGGTCGTATTACACGCAAGCCGATATCACAGAAAACCCGAAGAACCTCAAGTTCGAGGAAGTCGATTTGCTCATGCTCGCGCGTGCGTACGATGACGTCGATGCGGTCCTCATGACGCCGGCCTATGCGGCGCCACTCGGCTTGACGCCGAAGAGTGATGCCCTCTTGACGGAAGGTGTCGAGAACGACTTCGCCATCACACTCGTGGCCCGTGAAGACAACAAAGATGAAGAAGCCATCCAGAAACTCGGCGAAGCACTCACAAGTGACGAAGTCCGTGCGTTCTTGGAAGAAAATTACGAAGAAACGGCGATTCCGGCGTTTTAACGAGAAAAGATTGAGCCCAGACGGCTCAATCTTTTTTAGTATTCCTCGTATTCTCTCGGGTCTTGATTATCGATGCGGCCGTCTTGCTTCGTCAGGGCGTTGAGCGTCTCCATCTCGTCCTCGGTCAATTCGAAGTTGAAGACGTCGAGGTTCTCTTTTTGGTGCAACTCGCTCGACGAACGCGGGAGCGGGATGACACCGAGTTGGACGTGCCAACGCAGAATGACTTGGGACACGGTCTTGCCTTTTTGTCTTGCTAGTTCCGCGATCGTCTCGTCATGCGTGACGGTCCGGGCTCGGCTCAACGGACTCCATGCCTCAGTGATGATGCCGCGCTCTTTGTCAGCCTGACGCTGCTCCACTTGGGAGAAGTATGGGTGGAGCTCGATTTGGTTGATGACCGGTGTCTCACCCGTCTCCTCAATCAAACGGTCGAGATGCTCGGGCATAAAGTTCGAGACGCCGATGGAGCGGATCCACCCGTTCTCTTTCGCTTGGATAAGGGCACGCCACGCCTCGACGTATTTGTCTTGTTTCGGGTTCGGCCAATGCAACAAGAACAAGTCCCAATAGTCGAGATTCGCCCGGTAGAGCGACTCACGAATCATCTCGAGCGCATCATCGTAGTCGAAGTATTGGGCGCGAAGCTTCGACGTCAAGAACAGTTGCTCGCGCGGGATGCCGGATTGGCGAATGGCCTCGCCGACCGTTCCTTCATTGTCATAGCGAATTGCCGAATCGATGAGACGATAGCCGTTGCGGATAGCGCTCGTGATCGCGTCGACGCCCGGTTCACCTCGTAAATAAACGGTGCCGAGCCCGATTGCCGGAATCTCGTAGCCGTCATGTAGTTTGATGGTTGGGATGTTCATGAAATGCCTCCTCATTCAAAATCCGTTCTCTTGTCCGATATTCCACTTTCCCGGGGAATCAAACGTTTGAATCGGTCGGAGTTAATTAAAATGGAGTTGCCTATTTTCCTGTTTTTGGGGTAATTGGCATGAGGTGATGGGGATGAAGTGGTGGTGGATGTTCGGGATATTGGCCATTGGAGGAATGATGTTCGTCAATGAGGCTTGGTATGGAAACTCGGCGGCATTTGGAACGGCGACCAGTATGATTATCGTGGCGTGGATTGGCCTAAAGAGTTTAGAAAACCGATATCGGATAAGAATGGGAGTCATCTTTTCATTATTGATTGCTGAAGCGATTTACTTTGGGTTGCCGAGTTATTCAGTCGCCGAGGCGGAACATACTTTGAAACATTCACACTGATACCGAACAAAGCCCGAAAACACGCGATCTTACGCGCTTTTGATTTAGAGTTGGTGTTTGTTTGGTGTTTAAAGATAATAAACGAAAATTAATGATGAAATACAAAACGGCCCTTTTTACACTTTCTGTTAGTGTTTGGATGAGCACCATTTTTTTATTATAGCTTGGAGGGTTTCGTTAAATAGTTGAGTTATTCACACATTCGCGACAAAATGTTAAACAAAACTACCTGTTTAGGTGATTAGGATGATAGCTGTTTGTTAAACAAACTATTTGAGCCTATGGCGGATATTCCAAAAAAAACCGGTAACTGGATCATGTTGTTCCATAATCTTCATTAGCTTTTGTTTAGTAATTGGAGCAAATTCTGAGTAACGCCAATGGATAATGTGAAAGAGTACACTTAAACTAACTACTTTTCTAAAGCCTGCTGAATAAAGAATGTACAATATAATGAATTTTTGTGATTGTATGTCGATGTTCGAAAATATATAAGAGTTATTCCGTAAAACAGTTGGTTTTGTTTTGCTGTTCTTTTATAATTTTTCACTTTTACAATAGAACTTGATTCGAATCAATTTTTATTTCATAGAAACATCCTAGACTAGAGTCATCAACAAGGAATACAAATGAAAATGAAATTGGAGGGAATCAACATGCAAAGATATATATTAAGTAAAAAGAATTCCATTACACTGATCAGTGCAATTTTGATTGCACTTGCATTCTTCGGACGATTTTCCTTAGACAACATGGCCATTTTCAATTGGTCGCTCATCATTGCATCCATTCTTGGTGTGGCGCCGATTGCAATCCAAGCCTATCAGGCATTAAAAGTAAAAGTTGTCAGTATTGATGTTTTAGTTACCATTGCAGTTATTGGAGCAGTATTGATTCAAAATTATGAGGAATCAGCCATCGTTACTTTCTTATTCTTATTTGGTTCTTACTTGGAGCAGCGTACCTTGAACAAAACACGTTCTGCCATTAAAGAATTAACAGAGCTGGCACCAGAAAGTGCTTTAAAGCAAATGGAAAACGGAGAATTTGAAGAAGTAGATGTCGATGATGTAGACGAAGGTGATATTTTATTAGTTAAAACGGGTGCAAAAGTTCCGGTAGATGGAACAGTGTTAACTGGTGAAGGTCATATTAATGAAGCAAGTATTACTGGAGAATCTCTACCTGTAAGTAAAAAGGTTGATTCGGAAGTATTTGCAGGATCTATCTTAGAAAATGGAACGATCCAAATTCGAGCTGATCGCGTTGGAGAAGATACAACATTTGGTAGAATTATCGAATTAGTGGAAGAGGCACAGGATTCCAAATCAGAAGCAGAACGTTTCATTGACCGATTCTCAAAATACTATACACCAGCTGTGTTAGTCCTTGGTTTTATTGTTTGGTTTTTCTCAAAAGATATTGAACTAGCTATCACGATTCTTGTTTTAGGATGTCCAGGTGCATTAGTTATCGGGGTTCCTGTATCCAACGTTGCCGGTATCGGAAACGGTGCACGTAATGGTGTCCTCTTAAAAGGTAGTGAAGTTATCAATGACTTTAGCAGAGTAGATACTATCGTTTTTGATAAAACAGGAACATTGACAGTAGGAAACCCTGAAGTTGCCGAAAAAGAATTTTACGGAAAAAATACTGAAGAGGTTCTAGGATATTTAGCAAGTGTGGAGCGTGAATCGGACCACCCACTAGGGAAAGCTGTCCTACAGGATATTGGCGAGATAACTTTCTCTACTGTTGAAGAAACCGAAGTCGTTAAAGGTGGCGGAATTGTAGCAAAAATAGGTGTTCATCGTATAGCCGTTGGTAACGTAGCTTTAATGGAAAAGAAAAATGTGAAATTAAGCGAAAAAGCTAAAAAAGACGTCGAACGCTTTGAGAAAAATGGGAATTCTCTTGTGTTAACTGCGGTCGACGGAGAATTAAACGTTCTGATGGGTATTCGGGATCAAATCCGCCCAGGTGTTAAAAAAGATCTTCAAAAACTGAAAAAACTAGGGGTCAAAAACCTTGTCGTTCTTTCTGGGGACAACCAAGGAACCGTAGATTTAGTTGCTCGAGAACTTGGGTTAACAGAAGCACATGGTCATATGCTACCGGAAGGAAAATCTGCTTATATCGAAAAAATGCAAGCAGAAGGCGGGATCATTGCCTTTGTCGGTGACGGAGTGAATGATAGTCCTTCACTAGCCTTAGCAGATATCGGAATTGCCATGGGAAGTGGAACAGATGTTGCAATTGAAACATCAGATGTTGTTTTAATGAATTCTGACTTTAGTCGTTTACCACACGCATTAGGCTTAACAAAATCAACTTCAAGAAACATGAAACAGAACATTACCATAGCAGTTGGTGTGGTATTAGTCTTACTTGCCAGCCTACTATTTGGTGAATGGATGAATATGTCAATCGGGATGTTGGTTCACGAAGCAAGTATCTTAGTAGTCATCTTGAATGGTATGAGATTGCTTCGATACCGTTTGAGAGAATAATTTTAATAGAAAGCAGTCTTGATGAATGATAAAGGGAAGTATTCAGGTAGGAAGAACAAAATACTCCCCTACTTTTTCTTAAAACTTGATTTGCATCAAATTCATTTCGTTGAACCTGAACTATACTTAAATTGTAAAGAAGAAGAGGGAAAACAAAAAAATAAAAGATAAGATGAAAGGAGAAATAATTCATGCAAAAAGCAGTTATTCAATTAGAAACATTATCTTGTCCATCTTGTATGCAAAAGATTGAAAATGCGGTGAAAGGATTAAACGGGGTTAATCATGATAGCTTAAAAGTATTATTTAATGCCAGTAAAGTAAAAGTAGATTTTGATTCAGAAACGATCACCATTAACGATATCGAAAAAGCCATTGAAGACTTAGGATATCCAGTCGTCAAATCAAAAGTAAAATCGGCCTAAGACCAAAAAACCACAAGAAAGAGGGAACGAATAATGTCTGAACAGACATTTAACGAAGTAATAACAAACCATTTTGAAAAGCTGGATTTATACACCACTGCAATTACACGGGCCCATGGTAAGAATCACCCAGAAGCCTTTGAAGTACGTGAATTGTTTGAAACAATTAGTGGAAAAGTAAAAGACGCAGGTACGAACAAACCTGACTTAGATGCTGAATTTGCTCAATTACGAAAAATCACAGACAACTACACCATTCCTGGAGATGTATGTGAAACGTATGGAGGCACATTCGAGATGTTATCAGAAGTAGATAAAGCATATCAGGCTTAAAGTAACTCAAAAACAAAAGAATAGATTGGTTTACGGTCGTTAAAAAATGAAGGGGGAAATGATTTATGCAAAAAGCAACGATTCAATTAGAAACCTTATCTTGCCCATCTTGTCTCCAAAAGATTGAAAATGCGGTGAAAGGAATAAACGGTGTGAATCAAGATAGCTTGAAAGTAATGTTCAATGCAAGTAAAGTAAAAGTAGATTTTGATTCAGAAGCAGTCGCTATTAACGATATCGAAAAGGCAATTGAAGACTTAGGATATCCTGTTGTCAAATCAAAGGTAAAACCTGCTTAATCGAGTGAATAGAAAGGAAGCCTAGGATGCCCTCTTAGGCTTTTTATAAAAGGAAGAGGTTATTTTGGAACAAAACCAATGTTGTCATCACCAACATGGACATGCAGAATGTATTCGTATTGTCCCCATTTTCAACCATTTGGAAGACTCACAAATGGATTTGATTGCGGAATCTGCCAAGACACTTCATCTTAAAAAAGGGGAAATGTTATTCCGTGCAGATGAGGAAGATGATACCTTATATATTATCAATTCAGGTAAGGCTCGGATTTACCGCTTATCGGATTCTGGAAAAGAACAACTTGTTCGCATTTTAAATCCTGGTGATTTTACAGGTGAAGTCGCCATTTTCCAACCTGGAAGTATTCATGAGAATTATGCGGAAGCACTACAAAATACATCTATTTGTTTAATTAAACGAGGTGATTTACAGAAGTATTTGGTGGAATATCCGCAGATCTCATTAAAAATACTGTCAGAAGTAACGATGCGTTTAAAGGATTCTGAAAAACAAACCACACAAGTAGCGATTGAAAATGTAGAAACCCGCATTATATCCTTTTTAGCTGAGAATATTGAAAAGGGAAGTGGCAATAGTCCAACGATTATCTTACCAATGTCCAAAAAGGATTTAGCCTCGTATCTTGGTACCACACCAGAAACAATCAGCCGTAAATTTACTACTCTAGAAGAACTTGGATTGATTAAACAGTTACCGAAAAAGAAAATTAAAATAATGGATTTAGATCAATTGTTACTTCATACTAAATAAATATAAGCAGAGTAGCGTGCCATCATTAACGTGTTAAGTTTAATAGTACAAAACATAAAATAACAAACATTTTAGCAATCCAATTAGCATATAAAATGGATTGCTAATTTTTGTTGATTTAACAATGTTTATCTACAAAAAGAAAGAGAAATGGCTACTTATTTGGCACTTATTTTACCAAGATGACATAAACTTGTGTCAACTGCATAATTCATTAGCAAAACACCCCTATTAACTAAGCTAATTACTCTGGACGGTTTGTCAAATTAAGCGCAACACTTCCTCCGCGAAGGCCTCGTGTGCGGTCTTCCAGCCGAGACATTTCCTCGGCCGCCCGTTGATCTTGGCGAGCGCGTCCACGATCTCTCCTTGGCCGACCGTCGCGAAGTCCGATCCTTTCGGGAAGAACTCGCGCAGGAGGCCGTTGGCGTTCTCGTGGCAGCTGAACTCCTTGCCCCGGTCCGTCGTCGCCGTCCTGAACGTGCCCTCTGGGAAGGCGGCGTGCACCGCATGAATCGCCCCCTCCATCGAGGCTGCGGTGCGGTCCGCGATCGGCTTTTGACGTTTCCCTTTCTGGCGGAGCACGGTCAGGGGCACGTCGATCCGTCCCGCATAGATCCAACGGTAGATGGTGGAGAAGGCAATTATTCCTGTGTAGAGACGGCCGACGATCTGTTCCGGGGACCAGGTCGCACGCAGCTTCCCGACGATCGTCCGGCGCATCGTGTCGTCGAGTTTCGTCTTGGCGCCACAGTTGGTCTTCGCCTTCTCGTAGCGTTTCTGGGCACGTTCAGCCACGTAGTCGGGGTTCCGTCTGATTTCCCGCGAGACGGTCGAGGGCTGTCGCCCGAGCCGTCTCGCGATGGACCGGATGGACATCCCAAGCTCCAGATACGTCTCTATTTTCACGCGTTCCGTTGTGGTAAGATGAATATAGCTCATAGCGATTCCTCCGTCTGAATGTTTGTGTCGTAACTTCATTCTACACGAGGACGTCGCTGTGGGCTTTTTGTGCGTTCACTTTTGGGTGTTGCACTTAATTTTATAATTCATCAAACCAAAATGAAGTTGCCTATTTTCCTGTTTTTGGGATAATTGAAGAGAGGTGATGGGGATGAAGTGGTGGTGGATCAGCGGATTAATTTTGACGATTGCATTACTTTATGTAAATGACACCTGGTATGGAAATGCAGCGACGTTTTGGGTGCCGATCAGTTGGATGATTTCAATATTGATCTTAGTGAAGATGACGTATCCCAAACGTAAATGGTGGTCTGCGTTCGTGGCTGTCTTTTTGGTCGGTGCGACAATTGTCTTATCGATTCCGACTTACTCGGTCGCTGCGGCACAACAAGAGCTGTCTACGGTGTATGGAAATGTTACGTATACAGAAAGTGTGCGCACGGAAGGGGACGAGTGGAACCCGTTCATTTCAAATGTCGCCTATGTCTTTAAAACAGAAGCGGGACAAAAGTTGTTGTTTATCCCGGACTCTGGAAAAACATTCGAAATCTAAAAAATGCGTCCTCAGGTTCGAGGACGCATTTTACATTAGTTGCGAATCATATAATCGAAAGCACCGAGTGCGGCAGTCGCACCAGATCCCATCGAGATGATGATTTGTTTGTAGGCGCTGTTCGTGCAGTCGCCTGCTGCGAACACGCCTGGGATGTTCGTCGCACCGTGACGGTCGACGACGATCTCACCGAAGTTGTTGCGTTCGACCGAGTCGAGCCAGTCCGTGTTCGGGACGAGTCCGATTTGGACGAAGACACCTTCGAGTTCAACGTGATGCGTCTCGTTCGTCTCACGTGACAAGTACGAGATGCCGTTCACTTTGTCCGTACCCGTGATTTCTGTCGTCTGTGCGTTCGTGACGACGGTCACGTTCGGGAGGCTGTGGAGACGGTCTTGAAGCACTTGGTCGGCTTTGAGTTCAGAAGCGAACTCGAGCACCGTCACGTGTTTAACAATCCCAGCGAGGTCGATCGCTGCTTCAATTCCAGAGTTGCCGCCACCGATGACTGCGACGCGCTTGCCTTCGAAGAGAGGGCCGTCACAGTGCGGGCAGTAGGCCACACCTTTGTTTTTGAACTCAGCTTCACCTGGGACGTTGACGTTACGCCAGCGTGCACCCGTCGACAGGATGACACTCTTACTCTTCAAGACGGCGCCGTTCTCAAGTTCGACTTCGACGAGGTCAGTTTTCTCAAGACGCTTCGCGCGTTGGAGATTCATGACGTCGATGCCGTATTCTTTCACGTGCTCTTCCAAGCTCGCGACGAGTTTCGGGCCTTCCGTGTAAGATGTGCCGATGAAGTTCTCAATCCCCATCGTGTCCATCACTTGTCCACCGAAGCGTTCCGCGACGATGCCGGTCCGGATACCTTTACGAGCCGCGTAAACCGCTGCGCTCGCACCAGCTGGACCGCCACCGATGACGAGGACGTCATACGGTTCTTTGTTGTCAAACGCCGAAGCGTCAGGACCAGTTCCGAGTTTCGTCAAAATCTCTTCAAGTGACATGCGTCCGTTGCCGAACGCCTCACCGTTCAAGAAGACGGTCGGGACAGCCATGATCTCTTTCGCTTCCACTTCTGCCTTGAACGCGCCACCGTCGATCATCGTGTGTGAGATGTTCGGGTTGAGGACGCTCATGACGTTGAGTGCCTGGACGACGTCCGGGCAGTTGTGGCAACTGAGGCTGATATATGATTCGAAGTGGTACGTGCCTTGAATGTTTTGAATCTGTTTGATCGCATCCGCGTCCACTTTCGGCGCCCGGCCGCTCACTTGGAGCAACGCGAGGACGAGTGACGTGAACTCGTGACCGAGCGGGATTCCTGCGAAGACAATCCCTGTCTCTTCAGACGGGCGGTTCACGCTAAAGCTTGGTGTGCGTTCGAGTGTGACGTTCTCGACCGAAATGCGTGACGACATGCTCGCGAGTTCGTTCACGAGGTCGAGCATCTCTTTTGAGACCGCGTCGTCTCCAGCGCTGACACGGAGGACGACGTCGCCCTCCATGAGCTGGAGATATTGGTCCAACTGTTGTTTAATATCTGCTTCTAACATGAAATCCGCTCCTTACAACTTGCCGACGAGGTCGAGGCTCGGGCGAAGTGTTGCAGATCCTTCTTCCCATTTAGCCGGGCAAACTTCGCCTGGGTTGTTGCGGACGTATTGTGCCGCTTTGACTTTGTTGACGAGTGTGCTCGCGTCACGGCCGATGCCGCCTGCGTTGATTTCAACTGTTTGGATGACGCCGTCTGGGTCGATGATGAACGTACCACGGTCAGCAAGGCCATCTTCTTCGTTCAAGACGTCGAAGTTACGTGAGATTGTGTGTGATGGGTCACCAATCATGATGTACTCGATTTTACCGATTTTCTCAGACGTTTCGTGCCATGCTTTGTGCGTGAAGTGTGTGTCAGTCGATACTGAGTAGACTTCGACGCCGAGGTTTTTAAGTGTCGCGTATTCGTTTTGAAGGTCTTCAAGTTCAGTCGGGCAGACGAATGTGAAGTCAGCTGGGTAGAAGCAAACGACGCTCCATTGACCTTTGAAGTCGTTGTCCGATACTTCGAGGAATTCACCTGTTTGGAATGCTTGTGCTTTGAAAGGTAAGATTTCTTTGCCGATTAATGACATGGGATATGTCCTCCTTAGTTTTTTACTCTAGTGGACTTTCGTCTCTACTAGAATAATTATAATGTAATACTAACTTCATATAACCCGCCAAAAATGTCAAGGCATTTGCATGTCTGGTAAAATGTTGATATATCAATGTTAAATGGATAAATCGCTTGACGAAAGGGAAGAAAACGATTACAAAATAAATGTGCTTTTGTTTTCAATCCTGTATCCTGATAAAGTGATTAGGAATAGCGAGAGTTTTGAATCGAGTGAAGGAAAGTCGTTTATTCTCGTCATGAAGTACATCATTATCAATTACATATAAAAGGGTGAGACAGTTGAACTATCGAATTCATTCACACCGCTTCGGGGAGACAATACTTAAAAATGATGAGGAGTTCACAGAGATTTGGAGAGAAATTCATGACATCATATCTTCCATAAGTGATGATGACATCATTCAAAAATTCGAAGAGAAGTATGCGGACAAGAATAAAAGTCTGTCCTCAACCTTGAATGATTTATTCAAATCAGAGTTTTCAAAGAGAGGATGGGCCAGCGAAAGTCCGATCTTCCAAGACCGTGACTATTCAGAGAATGTATGGCGTCTCGATTTTGCCAAAGAGAATATCTCGCTGGAAGTAGGTTTCAACCATTCGGGAACGATTGCATGGAATCTATTGAAACCGGTCATTGCGAGCGAGTTGAACCATGTCGAGAAGGCAATTCAAACACGGATTGGTGTGATTATTTGTGCGACCCAAAGACTTCAGCGGGCCGGAAATTTCGACAACGCCATCGGTACATATGAGAAATATGTCCACCATTTGAAACCGTTGAACACTCAGTTGACCGTACCAATCGTCATCATCGGGCTTGAAGCACCCGATACGTTCAGGATTGTCGAGCATTTTAATGAAAAGGGCAAAAAAAGAGGCCGTGTAGAAGGATTCTACACGAACCAGATTGTCGATGATGCAACAGAAACTTATGATGAGCCGTTGTTTGATGAGGACTTAGATTAACATGTAATTTCTATTATCCACTTCGTATATGTCGATTGGTTTTGGCCATGTCTACGAAATGGGTGATGGTATAAATCACATGATCAAAGTCTTCATTGACCTGATGCTCCCAGAACCGGAGGATGACCCATCCTTCTTCGACGTAGTGTCTTGTAACGTCAGCATCCCGTTCGATGTTGCGACCGATTTTCTGACGCCAGAACTCGGCGTTCGTCTTCGGAAGTTTGAAGTGAAGGGGGCAGCCGTGCCAGTAGCAGGAGTCCAAAAAGACGACAACACGGAGTCCGGGAAACGAGATGTCCGGTGTCCCATACAACTTCCGATTGTTCTTCCGATATCGATATCCGGCAGCCCATAGTGCTTTCCGGACCTTCACTTCCATCTTCGTGTCCTTGCCGCGATTGCCGCTCATCGTCTTGAAGACGGCTGGACTCGATGCTTTTGGTACATTTCTGGCCATACCTTCACCTCCCTCTAATAGGAAGATTCCACGTGAGGGAGATAAGTACTCATTTTACGCGTCTAGAATCTGCTGGATGTAGTTTCTGTCCAACCAAAACGATTGTTTTGTGATCCACTGACCGTCTGGGAGTTTCACTTTGTCCTGACCGTCGGCTCCTTTTGAGCGCACATGGGCGACCTGATTGAACTTCGGGCCGGGAAGATTGTTTTTAACTCGTTTACCCGAAGGTGTCAGTTTTACTCCAGTATGGACAATGTGTTTAGCCTCGAGCCACATCGACTTCAATTCGCCATCGACCGTTTCAAGCGGCATGTTCCATAGACGTATCCCTTCGAAACGAGGGATACGTTTTTGTTTGGGCACGTACTCCTCGTCATATCGGAATACGAGGAAGAGGTATTTCTGTTCGGCGAACGTGTCATACAAGTCGGATTCTTCCCACTCGTCTCGAGATAAGTCGTCGAAATCGACTTTTCCGAACGACATGTGTTCCCGAATCTTGCCGTCAGGCTCTCGCGCAATCGTCTTGAACTTGATGTTCGCTTTCGCGAACTCTTCGATGCTCGACAAATCAGTCTTCCTGACTCCTAAAAGTTTTGCCATGACTCGTGGAATCATCGCCTTATTGCCCGGGTTATATGGGATACCTGTTTCTTCGCACAACTTGAGTAACGTCTTTCCGTAATGAGGAGAGAGTCGTGCCTCGAGGAGCTGCTCAATCGACATATCTTTCAACTCACCGTGATTGGCGATTGACTCCATCAATTCAGGGGTCAAATACTTACGGACAAGCCCCGACATATAAGAAGCTTTGAGCGAAAAGGCACGTGGTTTTGCTGGTTGCTCTGAGAACGGTTGACTGCGGACGACCGAACCATTTGCTCCTTTCGTGCAGGCTGACAAGTACATCGTATCGGCCTCGGAGATCAAATGGGCCTCGCCACGTTTGATTTTTGCGACGATTGTCTCCCAGTCTTGCCGCATCACGTCCAAATCCTCTTCTGAGAACTCATTCAAGAACGCTTTATAGATACGGTAGTCGTCGATAGGGATGTTTGGCTCATATTGATAAAGCATGATAAGCATGCTCGTGGCTTTGGATAAGAAGCTTGACGTCTCGAACGAATACTCGTGCTCGTTATGATAATCAATCATGTTCAAAACGAGCCGCTCCTTCGATGAATATGTACCATTCTTGTTTTTCTTGAAAGGGGTGACCTTCAACTCGATGCCGAGTTCCTCGAAATCAGGTCGAGCGTCCGAATTGATAGGGTAACCGAAATGGCTCTCCTCGATAACATGTCCGAGGGCACCTTTCGATCGAACATTCTTGATGCGCCCGGTCGTGTCGATCTCTCCGAACGTCTTTCCTTCGGCCTCTCTTGCCTTGTCCATCAATTCTTGAATCGTTTCATACCGCAAAATAATTCCTCCTACAGTTTACATATATAACCATTATAGCTTGTTGTTGATCCCATTCACCTTTTCTGTTAAACTAATCTCATCGAGAAAGTTCATTTGAGATAACTTATGAAATAGAGTAAATTTAAGATAGAAAATACGAAAGGGTGTTCCCATTGATTAAAGTAGTTGAGTTATTTGCTGGTGTAGGAGGTTTCCGCATCGCACTTGAAGGAATTAAAGACGTGAATGCCGAGCCTACATCGGACAAATTCGATGTAGTTTGGGGCAATCAATGGGAACCGGCG
The DNA here is from genome assembly GCF_005960665.1 of Exiguobacterium mexicanum. GTDB lineage: Bacteria > Bacillota > Bacilli > Exiguobacteriales > Exiguobacteriaceae > Exiguobacterium > Exiguobacterium mexicanum_A. Next base: position 2,530,002 of record NZ_CP040676.1, on the reverse strand, counting down.
ACGAAGAGTCAACCGGCTTTCGATTGCTACGCCGAACGGTTCAAGAACCGAGGTATACATTCGAATGAAGATATCGCCTTGTCGTGGATGGAGGCGGGTCCGCACCACCTGTTAGTCGGGGGCTTCCCGTGCCAAGACTACAGTGTCTCGCGCAGCCTCAAGAACGAGCAAGGCATTCAAGGGAAGAAGGGCGTCTTGTTCTGGGAAATCATGAACATCATCGAACAAGAGAAACCGCCATACGTGTTGCTCGAGAACGTCGATCGCCTCATGAAGTCTCCGGCCAAACAACGGGGACGTGACTTCAGCGTCATGCTTCGTGCATTCGCCGACCAAGGCTATACGGTCGAGTGGCGCGTCATCAATGCGGCCGACTATGGATTCGCGCAACGCCGTCGTCGCATCTTCATCTTCGCGACCCGCACCGACCTGAATCATTCGGTACGTGCTCAACAGGCAAACCCTGAGGAATGGCTGCTCGAGTCAGGATTCTTCGCCCCGGCATTCCCGGTCCATGAACTGACGAGCGAGAAACATCCGGGCTCACAGTTTGAACTGCCGAAAGATATCGTCGAAATCTCTGATACGTTCTCGGCGACGTACCGCAATGCGGGAATCATGTCGGGCAATCGGGTGACGACGCTCGAGACGTTACCGAAACGTGAAGTGCCGAAGACGCTCGGCGAAGTGGTTCAAGAAGTATATGAGCAGTTCGGTCCTGCACCGGAACAGTATTATTTGGACACCGATACAATCAAGAAATCGGGTCGGAACGAGCAGGAAGAGTTGGCTTACTTGAAAGGGCCGAAGAAAATCGAACGGACATCGGCAAGCGGTCACGTGTATGTATACGCAGAGGGCGGCATGTCGTATCCGGATTCGCTCGACCTTCCGGGCCGTACGATGTTGACGAGCGAAGGTACGTGCAACCGCTCGAGCCATGTCATCGAAGATCCACAGACGAAAAGACTTCGTTACCTTCGTCCCGAAGAGTGCGAGGGACTAAACGGATTCCCTTACGGATGGACAGGTACGATGACGGACCGCAAACGTTACTTCACGATGGGGAACGCCCTCGTCGTCGGATTGATTGAGCGGATGAGCCATCGAATCGCAGAAGTCCATGAGCAAGAGGATGATAAAGGTATCTTGCAGGAAGCGATTCAGATGCAGCTATTGGGTACGTACAATAACTTCAAATGACAAAAAACTCCCATTAATTGAAATGGGAGTTTTTTGTTTACTGTTTAGAAAGTATGCCTATGTTTGTTATTGTATAATTAAGTAAAAAATATGTGAAGGTGGTAGTTCAAGATAGAACGTTCAGTACTTAACATTCTAAAGTCCTCACAAGATATAGAGGGGTTTTTAGATAATACCTATACCAAAAATCACTCCATCTCGGACACTATTCCAGTAGAAACACATCCTGCAACCACATTTGGACTTCCTAGCTTTTTGTCAAAGTTAAGGAAGCAAGTTTTGTTATTGGACAGGTTGCCTTCTGTAGAAGAGTATACGGAGTATTTCGTTACGTCTGTTTTATCAAATGTTAATCAGTTGGAGCTAATTAAACATCATGTTCGAAGTGAAGCGCACACAGCATATCTAGGATTGGTTCGAGATTTTCATTTCGCACTTCTACTCAAAGAATCCGGGTACTTTGATGAGGTGATCAGCCACGAAGAAGCAGATCTTCAGATGAAGCTGGATGTCATTGTAAAAAAAGATGATATTTTTATGGGGATTCAGTTATTTGCTGGAACCGAAAATGGAAAAGCCTCAAAAATGGTGAACGCTCTCAAAACGCGTTCTATTCAGTCGGGGATAAAAGAATATTATTTTCCGTTGGGTGGAAAATTTGCTAGACCGCAAGAGAGAAGAATTAAAAATGGAAATACAACATATGAACTTTACAGTCGTGCTGATGTTGAACATATAATTGATGTTTTTATGAAAGACTCTCCGGATAAAATCGATTCTTCCGTAGTCCCAAAACAGTTTTTATCATTGTCACCTTATACAGTCGAAGATACCGCCGACACTTGTGAAAAAAATCCCTATTCAATCTTATTGATTGAAAATGAGCTCTCAAATAATCGAATGAACGAGCTGAAGAAATGGGCAAGACAAGGGACGAAGATTGACCTTATGACAAGAAATGCAAGAATTATAGAAAACCAAAAAAATCTTACAGTGCATGAGCTCTCTAAAGAAGTTGATAAGACGCTTTTGATTAAGGATGGTCGGATATCTTCGAACCAGGAACGTTACATAGAAAATAATCAATTGAGTCCCCGATTCAACTGGGGACAGTATCGCGTCGAACATGCACCGTCAACTGCTGATATTTTAGTGAATGCTGGCGCAGGTAGTGGGAAGACAACAACTATGATTTCGCGAATCATGTATTTGATTCATACAAGTGACGTCAGACTAGATTCCATTGTGATGATTACGTTCACCCGAGAGTCTGCGGCGCATATGCGAAAAAAAATTAAAGAACGTCTCCAATCCTATTATCAGACTACAAACCTGACTAAATATCTAGATTTGATGGAGCAAGTCAATGGGATGAGAATCATGACTATAGACGCTTTCTCCAAGTATTTGTTCGAACAATTAGGCGTAGTCGAGGGATGGGGAAATACTGTCGGTGTCGCATCGTACAAATATCGAACAGAAACAATCATTCGAGAAGAATTTGCAAGGTACCTTACAGAAGAGATTAACGAGGAAGAGGTTTCTTATTTTTCTGATGTTGAAGAGTACAAAATGATTAAATTTTTCATGTATGTACAAAGCGAGCTAGATAAAAAAGGTCTGAGCGGGGATAGTGATTCTCTTGAATGGGACCCTGCAGAAGACAGTCCGAGAGACATGAAGTATCAGCAAGCGACCCGGTACGTGATTGAGCGCATGGCGAGGCGAATCAAGGAAGAGAAACTGAGAGACAATTCACTCACGTTGTCGGACATAAAACGAGATTTACTGACCGTCGTCAAAGGTAACCGACAACTGACGATAGAGCCTGCCATCGATTACATCTTTGTTGACGAGTTTCAAGATACGGATGACCCTCAAATCGAATTACTCGTGTCTTTGTCAAATTCACTGAAAGCTAGGTTGTTTGTAGTGGGAGATATAAAGCAAGCAATTTATCGTTTTCGTGGGGCAAGTCATACAGCATTCGAGAGTTTAAAACGACTAAAGAATGATTTTCTCTCTTATGAGTTGACGATTAACTATCGGAGTTCGAAATCGTTACTAGAAGAGATGGAAAGGCTGTTCAAGGTATGGAAGCAGAACAGTCGCTTACCTAATGAGATGAAGAATGGTATTGATACGGGTAGACTGATTTCCTATCTATCTTCGGAGGTCGATAAAGAAGAAATTTTAAAGATTTCGACAACTAAAAACCTTAAACTCGAAGACATCATTCTCCATATGTACGACACGTTGCCATCAAACGATAAAAAACAATCGGTACTCGGTATTTTGGTACGAAAGAACAAAGAGGCCCAAGCTATAAAAGAGTTGTTAAAAGATATAAAGAAGAACAATCGAAATGATTTAACATATGAAGTTACCGTAGGTGGGGGACTCTTTAAATCATCGGCGGCCAAAGACCTCCTTCTGTTGATTCGCGTATTAAAAAATGAGGGGTGCCCGGAGAGCTTTTTTGCTCTTCATCAATCATCTTTCGTCGAAGACGCCTTTGATGTCAATCATCTGATTCAGCATGAAGGGGACATTGCCCGACTTACTTTAGAGATGAATCGGATTCTAGGTGACGAGAGATGGCAGTGGATGCACAAGGCGAGAGAGGATGTACGAGTCAAACCTTTTTACAAAGTGCTTCAAAACGTTGTGATGGAGCTCCCGTATAAACGAATCATGGGAGCACAGGGGTATCAACCACATGAACTCATTCAGTACGAAAGAAATTTGTATAAAGTTTTAGACATTGCAATCAAACGTTTGAAGAACGAGGTCAATAATCCGGTCGCTTTATATGACTGGTTGAAAATTCAATTGGCGACTAATCGGGATGAGGATGAGGCCGATATCGACGCAAAAGATATCAAAGGAGATAGAGTCATTCGAGTGATGACCGTCCATAAAGCAAAAGGACTCGAATTTCACTCTGTGTTCATTCCGTTTACCAATTCAAGCTTGATACAAGGCCATCGACATAAAGTGCTTCTCACTTCAAAAGGGTTAAGTGATCATGAAAAAGTGTTGGCTTTTCACTTTAAGGAAGAGGATGAAGTTGTGACCACAGCCTCTTTCCAAACGATAAAGGCTGAGGATATCACAGAAACGTTAAACGAAGAAACAAGACTGCTCTATGTTGCGATGACCCGAGCTGAGCAGCGGCTGTGGATCAATGCTGCTCGACCTCATACACCTAAAGGGACATGGGATAAAGATACGTGGGAAAAATTGATACGAATGGCTGTACGAAAGGAAACATCAAATGAATAGACAGGTACTGACTTACCGGGTGCCAAGTGACTTGACATGGAAGGACTCGAAGTTTCAAACACAATATAACGATGTTCTCCATATCACGGCGACACCCACGCTTCATGAATCAATTAATGAAAATCTAAAAATATATCAATGGTTAAAAGCACCTCTTTTAACAATCAATCCATTGTTAGAAGCGTTACAAGGCCAGGCGTGGAGTAGTCAAAAGAATCAAATGCGTCAATACTTAGAGATTTCACAGGTTCTTAGAACTAGATGGGAGTCTTCGTCGCAAGCTGACGTTCGAATGAGGAAACATATTCTCTCATTCGAAAAAAACAGGAAAGAACTGATTTATACTATCCGATTGTTAAAAGAGTTGCGGTTAGACAATCTGTTTTCAACTCTCGTTGATAAAAGTGATGAAGAGTCATTGCTACATGACATCATGAGTGAAATGCATGATGATATTCGACCGATTGCATGGGAAGAGCAACTACAATCAAATCCCGAGTATTTCCCTCAGCTCATAAAAGAGTTCTTGCGGCAGAATGCGAAAGCCAAGAATAATCTTCATCAATTTAATATTGGCGAAGACGATCAGATTAACAATAGGGTTGAGGCATCATTAAGTAAAGGAAAGATAGTCTTACATGGTTTTTACTTCATTACCCCGCTACAGGAGTATTTCTTCAAGCACTTAGAACAACAATTTGAATTGATATTCGTGAATTATTATGATGAACTCCTACCTCACACCTACGAAACGGTAGAACGATTTTTATGGAAAGAAAAAGTATCGTGGTCGGCTTCGTTCAACGAATCAGCTGTGCAACATCCTTACTCGGTACAGCTGTTAGCGGGACTCGAGGGTCGTCGTTTTCATTCGTTCACAGAAACCGAATCAGGAAAAGTGACCGTATATTCGAATATGTTAGAGTTCCTCTCAAAAGAACGGGAAATTCGAGAGCGCGAAAAAGATCACAAGTATGAGCACTTCATTTCTTGTCGAGGCGGGGAAATAAGAGAACAGTTGTATTATGCTGGGTTAATTGAAAAAAAAGCGCCCTCATTAATCGATTATCCGATTGGCCGTTTCCTATTCGAACTGCACAACTTGTACACAGAACAGAAGACACCGCACCATAATTCTTCAGTTATCGAAAAGATATTAAGACCAGATGTATTACAAAGACTATTTAATAGTGGACATCTTTATGTCGATGGAATAGATGGTTCCAAAATCAACATGTCCATGTATACAAAACAGTTAGACCAACTCCTCCCTTACTTTTATCTCGGCGAAGGATTTCTTGATGGACGAGATGCTCAATTTTTGACGATAGAAGAGTGGCTTGAAAAGATAAATTTCTTGATAGAAGAGAAGATGAGATGGGAATCACTCCGTCCTTTACCTGCAGGACGTGTCCATCGCCTCCATGGCAGGCCTCTTGAGCAACTTTCTTATTTCAAAGTAAGCATTGAAGATATGAAAGTGATACAACAGGGACTCCTTATGATTGGTCGAATGGTTCATGAACTCTTCGAAGTAAAAACTGATGTGAAAATTGGAGAACATCTTGAAAAACTCAAAACCTATGTCAGTATCTCGGCTGAAGAGAAGCGTCAGGAAGAAGAAGTGATCCTGTTAAAAGACTTGATGATGAAGTTTGAAGAATTGAAAGATGAGACTTTGAAGTTCTCATTATTAGACATCATGGATGGTTTACGTTTTTATCTGCAGTCGGGACTTCAAAGCTATGATGACGAAGACGAGATGATAGACAGGGTTGGGGCGCTCTTTGTCGCAGATGGGATGGCGTTCAAGCAAAAGCGAAATGTTCACCTCGGTTTCATTGATGCGGATGCATTACCGATGAGCACCAAATATAAAATCTGGCCACTTTCAAGTAAAACAATCGATGAATTGAGCGTCTCAAGGTCAGAGATGCACCTTTTCAAAGAGTTGAAGAACCTATCCGGGGCCATAACCAGATATTTGTTGTATACGTTGTTGATTGGCGCAGATGACGTAAGGGTTTCGTACGTGAGGAATTTAGAAACAGGCTACGAATTAGATATGGCTCACTATTTCAAAGTTGCTGGGTTCAACAAAGAACTTCCAGAACTAGAAGATGAAGAATTTAATCTATCTACGTGGAGCGACGACATCGTCTTTCCAGATTTTGAGCATCGACTGTTACAAGATGAGACCAATCAATGTCCGCAACGCGCTACATTTTCTTATATCCTGAATGATTTTGGAACTTATTCGTCCCGATTCCATCAGCAGCTACTCTATAAAAAAATGCTTAAAAGTGTTTACCACGTGCTTAATGATTGGGGTAAAACTGAGATGTACCTTTCGTATTTGTTCCCACAGCTTAGCGGAGCATACCGGAAGTTGATTTTGGAGGAAGTTAAACAGAAATCAAATCGATATCGAAATCCTCGCTATGAAATAGACGAAGTCAGTTATAACGGTTCTTTAAAAGACTTTAGGCTTTTTTACAAGAAGCCAGAGCAATCTGTCGATAGTCTGGCTAACCCTGGAAACCATTGTCGCTTTTGTGAGTTTCTAGAGATATGTCGAGAGGGGCATTACGCGATTGATGATGAAAAATAGGAATCGAGAAAAGTTCGAAACCTTGAGTCAAGAGTTCATATCGACATGGATGATACCTCTTGTGAAGAGGGAGCCACAAGGAATTCGACAGGAAATCACCGATTTAAGTGTTTTGAAAAAGCAGGAACAAGAATTAGAGGAACAAAGACGCAAGAGTTTTTTTGAAGACGACTTTTTTTAAAGATGGAGTGATCACATGGTTAAAATCACCGTTACAAAGCAGCAAAATGACGCAATCAATTTTCAAGCAGAGCACGTGTTAATCAAGGGAGCACCAGGTAGTGGGAAGACAACTGTTCTCTTAATGAAGATTGAAAAAATTTTACAATCAAATCAAAATGCTAAAATTTTGTTGATTACGTATAACAAGACGTTGGCCGCCTATGCCCAGAAATATTTAGCGGACAGAGGATATAGCCAAGGTAATTTAGAAGTGCGAACCTTTCATTCTTGGGCATCCAAATATTTGAGACAGATTAAAGGGAATTTTTCTTCCTCTTCTTATCAAGTGGATAAGATTTTCGATAACTGTTATGAGAATCAGAAAACGAAAGATCATCGTTTTTACAGTGATGACAAATTCAAATCATTTTTAAAAGACGAGATTGAATGGATCAAAGGGAAAGGTATCGTCTCTGAGGAAGAGTATTTGAACGTACGACGAAGCGGACGGATGGTCAGCCTTCAGCAATCCGACCGAAAAGAAGTATACACCTTCATGGAACAGTTCGATAAAAATTTAGCGATGGCATCTATCATTCCTTTCGATGAGTATGGCATTCAAATTCATCAAAATCTTAATATTGTTAAAACAAAAGAATCCTATGAATACGTGATGATTGATGAAGCGCAAGACTTAACACAAGTTCAACTCATTGTCTTGAGAGAGTTAAATCCGAAGAGTCTAATCATTTCTGCGGATATTGGTCAACGTATTTATAAGACAGATTTCACTTGGAAAAGTGTCGGAATCAACATTGTCGGCGGACGGACAAAACATTTAGAAGAGATGCATCGATCATGTCAGGAAATCGTCACAATGGCACGCCCGCTTTACAACAAAGATTTGAATAGTAACTCTTCAAAAAACAGTGAAGAGACCCGTGAAGAGCTAATCGTACCTAAAAAGAGTAGTGGTTTTTTACCAGAAATTCATCAGTATGGCAAGCACGAAGAAGAATATGAAGGTATCCTGAGGCTTGTTCGAGAGCTGTGGAATAAGACATCAGATAAAGATATCACTATCGGTGTTTTATGCCGACATAAAATGCACCTCAAGAAGCTTAAGGGGATGATGCCTTATGGCATTCCTCATGAGCATATTGAAAAAGAAAACGGAAGTTGCTTAACACCTGGAGTGAAGTTCGTAACGATGCATTCCGCAAAAGGACTTGAGTTTGATGTAGTCATTATTCCACGTTTCACAGATAAAAATTTACCGAGTCTTAAAAGAGCAGAAGCGGAAGAGGAAGTTGAGGACGCTATCCAGGTAGAAAGAAGACTCTTGTACGTGTCGATGACGCGAGCGAAGACTAGATTGTTCATTACTGGATATGGTAACAAGATGAGTCGTTTTATAGAGGAATTTGAAATCGGAACTTACAACCACGTTTCGTATTAACGATACTTGTGGTAAACATATTTTTCAATGAGGTGGAAAAAATGTTAGAGTTTATTGTCGTTGCAGTCCTAGTAATACTTTTTCTTGAAGATAGACGAAAGAAAAAAAGATTGAATCAAGCAAAGGCAGTAAACACAAAGAGTTTGAGCGATAATACGACGCGGACTAATCGAGATGAAAAGTACAATAAGAATACAACTCCCGTTCTTCATGATAAAAAGGAACCTCAAACGCCAACTTTGAAAGTTCATAAGAGAAAAGTTAATAGAATTATAAGGTTAGCTGGTGTTACTTTTGAAGGTAGGCAGAAATTAATAGCTGAAACAAAGATAAGTGAAAATATAAAATTGAAAAGAGAGCCTCGCAATCCTCACGATAAAAATGCTATTAATGTGTACGATAGTAAAAATCGTAGTTTAGGTTGGATTCCAAGAGAAACTGCAAAAGAATTGGCTCCTTTAATGGATAGGCGGATAAGTCTTAAAGCTGAAATAATACAAAAAACGGGGGTGAGTTATCCAAGGGGTTTAGAGATTCGTGTTTACTCTCTGTAAAACGGATATTCCTAAAACACGAGAATTCAACTGAGTTGTCTGCACTCTAAACTTAATTTTGAGGTGACTTGTATGCTTTGGGTTGAAATGAGAGATCTCAGTAAAGAACAAGGTATAAGAGAGGGTTTCAAGTTTTCAAAAATGCTATGGAGTCCAGCATATAAAAATAGTACAGCAACAACAAAATCTGCATATTGGGAGTCTCTGCTTGAAGTAGAGAAGGGTGATATAATACTCCATCTCGTTAAAGGCGTTTCGAAAAACAAAGATGAAATGAAATTCATAGGTCATTCTGTTGCTGTGAGTAAATGTAATGTTGTAAGCACACCTGCTCCTCACCCTAAATACGATTACTGCGATATTTTTTATACAGTACCTTTGAAAAATTATCAAGAATTTAATAGTGAAATATCTTTGAAAAAAACTTTTAAAATAAATGAAGAGCAACTAATTGTATTTTGCAATACAAATGTGCACAATAATGCAACAAAAAGTACAGAACTTTGCCAGCTGGGTTTTAGTGTTTCGACAACGCATGCGTGACACGATAACTGTCACCTGTAAAGTTTAGTATGTGAGCGTGATGGATGACGCGATCGACGAGTGCCGCAGTCAAGCGCGCGTCGCCAAAGATGCGATTCCATCGGCTGAACTCAAGGTTGGATGTGATGATCAGGCTCTTTCGCTCGTACCAGTCGGTGATGAGATGAAACAGAAGTTCCGCAGATTCTTTTGTGAGAGGGAGATATCCCATCTCATCTAAAATAATCATATCTGCCGACTCGAGACGAGAATGGAAGTTGCCTAGTTTTCCATCCCGCCAGGCCTTGTTAAGTTGCTCGACGAGTTCAGAGACCCGGAAGAACCTCACCTCATAACCTTTGTGACAAGCTTCTCTCCCGAGCCCGATGGCCAAATGGGTCTTTCCTGTACCCGGGGACCCTGTCAGAACGACGTTCTGTGAGTGCTCGACGAAATTCAGTGAGGTCAGTTCGTCCTTATCTAAATGCTTTGGGAAGTAGATGTGATTGCCCCAATGATAGTCGTCTAGTGACTTATTGTTGATGAATTTTGCCTTTTTGATTAACCGTTGCGCTTTCGCTTCCTCGCGGAGGCGCATTTCCATCGAGAAAAGCTCCGTGAGAAACTTTTCAGGGGATTCCGTTGGAATCGATTCATAGATTTCAGCGACATAGGCAAGGCGGAGCGATTTGCACATTTCTTTTAGGCTCATACTGCACCACCTTCTCCCCAAGGCCGATTCAGGCTATCGTACTTGCTCCAATCCACATCATAAGGATGGTCCTCAACCACGGCTGGATCGTCGTCCTCGCTCAGTAGCTCGTATAGGCGTTCATTGATCTCGAGGATTGGATAGAGTGCGAGCTTGGCTCGGATCCAGGCCAGTCTTTCCTGCCGAACGAGTAAGTTGGGTACGCCCAGGTACTCTTTGATTCTACCCGGCAGATATTCGGAATAACGGGAGTGCCCGAAGCTTCTCGGCTTCTTGTGCCAAGTGCTGATGATGTTTTCCCATGGGAGCGCACGCTTTGTCATCATGTAGGGACGTTTTTCTTCGTAGAGGATTTCTCCGTGAAGTGAGAGAATCTTCATCGAATCCCACCTTAAGATGGCGCGTACTTGCCCATGACGAGCCCCTGAAGGGATCAAGACTTTCGTCTTATCGATCGTTATTTCGCCGTACTTGTTCACCTTGAACAGTTCTTCTTTGAAGACGGGGAAGTCTTCTTGCGGCAATCGCAATAGATGTCTCTGCTCTTCTTCGAACAACTCACGGATCAGCACATGCTTTTCGTAATGCACTCTCTCCATGTCATCCCGTAGGGAAGCTGCGAGTTGCCGGTTCGTCGAATCGTAATCATGCATGACAGGGGCTGGGACAAGAAAATTGTACCGAACGTATCCTACCTTGTTCTCGACACTTCCTTTCTCGTTACCTCTGTAAGGATTACAGCTTTGAACTTGGAAGCCGTAATGTGCCATGAACTGCAGGAAAGCATCTGTATAGATCGCCTCTTCTTTTGTCGTTCGTGGTTGGATGACTGCGGCGGGGAGATTATCGATTCTGAGCTGTTGCGGTACACCACCGATTTCTTCAAAAAGCATTTTGAGTCCCGTCAAAAAGCACTCTTGGTTTTCTGCGGGCAGGGCGACAGCTGCTGTGCGGTTACTGAAGGGCAGGCTCATGACGAGGCATTTTACATCGACCGCATGACTATCTTTGACGACTTCCATCGTCCCGAAATCTACCTGTGCCTCACCCGGAGGGTGTTGCAATCGTTCTTGCCTTGTGTCGTTTTCCTCCTCGCTCGTCATATGCCAGCTCTTGATGAAATTGCAGACCGTCCGGTAAGAACCCTCGAATCCGTTCGCCACCAGCGTTTCATAAAGCTTTTTATTCGTTCGTCTTAACTTTTTCTGAAGCATTTGATCCTCGGTCAACCAATCCTCGACCATCTCGCCCCATTTCGTTCCGTACATCATGCCTCTCTTGGGGCGAATGGTTTCACTCGGCAGTTGAGCTGAATCCGCGTATTTTTTTACCGTCCTCCAGTTGAGGTCTAGATTTTTAGCGATTCGATTGATCGAATGTGATTTGTGGTTTCTCAGATATTTGATACAATTGATATCGGACATTGCTAGCATTCCTTCCATCTCCTAACGTTCTTGTGTCGCAACTTAAACGTTAGGGTGAGATTATGGTTGCTGGCAAGTCCTTTTTCTTTTCTAAAATAGGAGTGCAGAGTTGTGTACGTTTCCGTTGCACACTTCTGCACTCCTATTTTGCATTACACACTAATTACTTATTATGAAAATAATAATTGTAAAGATAAAGGAGATAAAAAGGCTATCTTTTATTGTCAGAGGCAAAATGACCTTAAAACTGTACAAGGTGCTTATTTTTCAAAAGTAGATAATGAATTATTTAATATTTTGTTTGAGGATAATAAGATTTCACGGATAAAAGAGTCAAATTTCACGTATGATTCAGGAGTTGAGTCTGAAAACAATGAATCGAATAGTGAATCGATTCGAGAAATAAAAGTAAGGGTTGGACAGCAAAAATTTTCGCGACAGGTAAAAGAGAATTTTAACTTTGAGTGTTGTTTCCCAGATTGTCGGTTCAATGAAGAGAGACATCTAGTGGGGGCACATATTGTACGGTGGAGTGATAATGTTCAAACGAGAAAAGATGTTAGGAACGGTCTGTCGCTGTGTAAACTGCATGATGCGGATTTTGAATTAGGTGTTTTCACTCTAGATCGACAATATAGGATTCGGGTGAATAAAAAATATTTTGAGACAGAGGATGAAAGTTCTTGGGTATCTACAAATCTCCTTCCCTGTGAATACAAAAAGATAAAAAAGTGTCGAGAGTTACCCGCTATAGAGTATATAAAAGGACATTGGGACAGAATTGATTTCTCCCCAGATACTTAATGATAAAAAGTAATTGAAAGGCAGAGGGCGTATAAAGCCCCTCTGCCTTTCAATTATTCTGCCATCAACGCACACACCGCATTCGAATACGCCACTGGATCTTCAATCGGTAGCCCTTCGATGAGGAGTGCTTGCTGATAGAGCAAATCGGTATACTGTTTCGCTTTCGCTTCATCTTCCTTATAGATGCGCTGTAACGTCCGGAAGATGGCGTGATCGGCGTTCACTTCAAGCACTTTTTCGGCTTTCATGCCGCCGCCATTCGGCATCGTGTTCAAAATCTTCTCCATCTCGATTGAGACGTCGCCGGCGACCGTCAAGCAGACCGGATGTGACTTGAGACGTGTCGAGGCGCGCACTTCTTTGACGCGGTCGCCCAGTTCTTGTTTCATGAAGGCGAACAAGTCCTTGTTGTCCTCGTTGAGGGAATGGGCCGCCTCGTCATCGAGCCCGAGGTCACCGCTCGCGATCGACTTGAACTCTTTGTCGTCATACGACTGGAGCATCTTGATGGCGAACTCGTCGATTTCTTCGGTGAAGTAGAGAATCTCGAACCCTTCTTCTTTCAAGCGTTCCGCCTGAGGGAGAAGGTCGATGCGGTGAATCGATTCACCCGTCGCGTAATAGATGTACTTTTGATCGTCTTTCATGCGCTCGACGTATTCTTTAAGCGTGACGAGCTTGTTCTCGTTCGACGAGTGGAACAAGAGCAAGTCTTTCAACTCGTCCTTGGCGGCACCGAACTGATCGTAGACGCCGAACTTGAGCTGACGGCCGAACGACTCGAAGAACTTCTCGTAGTCTTCGCGCTCGTTTTGGAGCATCTTCTCGAGCATGCCTTTGATTTTCGACTTCACGTTTTTGGCGATGACGCGAAGTTGGCGGTCCTGCTGCAGCATCTCCCGGGAAATGTTGAGCGACAGGTCTTCCGAGTCGACCATCCCTTTGACGAAACCGAAATAGTCCGGGAGCAGGTCAGGCGACTTCTCCATGATCAAGACACCGTTCGAGTACAGCTCGAGCCCTTTCTCGAACTCTTTCGTGTAATAGTCGAACGGGACCGTCGATGGGATGTAGAGAATCGACTGGTACCGGATCGAGCCGTCGACGTTCAAGTGAAGGTGTTTGAGCGGCTCATCGAAGCCGTAGCGTTTCTCGTGATAGAACGCCTTGTAGTCCTCCTCCGAGAGCTCGCTCTTCCGTTTGCGCCAAATCGGCACCATGCTGTTGAGCGTCTCTTCTTCGACGTAATCCTCGTACTCGTCCGAGTCTTCTTTTTGACGGTGCTTCGTCACGTCGAGCTTAATCGGATAGCGGATGAAGTCCGAATGCTTCTTGATGAGTGAACGAATCTCGTACTCTTCGAGGAACGATGAGTACGTCTCGTCGTCCGTGTCAGCTTTCACGTGCAACGTGATCTCAGTCCCGATGTCGGTCTTATCTGTCGGCTCGATCGTGTAACCGTCTGTGCCTTCCGACTCCCACAAGTAGCCTTGTTCACTGTCGACCGAGCGGGTGCGGACCGTCACACGGTCTGCCACCATGAACGCCGAGTAGAAGCCGACACCGAATTGGCCGATGAGGCTGTGGTCTTCTTCCATCTTCGTCGCCTGCTTCATCGCGAGCGAACCGCTCTTGGCGATAATCCCGAGGTTCGACTCGAGCTCTTCGGCCGTCATCCCGATTCCGGTGTCGCGGATGGTGATCGTGCGGGCGTCTTTGTCGAGCTCGACTTTAATGAAGTAGTCGTCCTTGTTGAAGTCGATTGCCTCATCTGACAAGGCCCGGTAATACATCTTGTCGATGGCGTCACTCGCGTTCGAGATGAGCTCACGGAGGAAGATGTCCTTATGCGTATAGATTGAGTGGACCATCAACTCTAAAATTCGTTTCGATTCGGCTTGAAACTGTTTCTTTGTCATGATCGTTCTCCTTTTTGTTTTTTCATTTTTGGCACTCTAGATATAAGAGTGCTAACACTATTGATTATCCTAATTTTTAGGAAGATGTCAACCCGGTACAAACAAAAGATTGACGCGGGGCTCGGATTCGCCTATAGTTGAGTACATGCGATGAGCTGGTCTATGTAAGACGGCGGACATTCCTTCGGGAGCACGTTGTGGAGCGTGGTTCGACGCGGTAGACTTTTCGAGAGCACCTCTAGTGAGAGGTGCTCATTTTTTTGTATATGGGGGATTATGATGCAACTACATACCATCCATCACGTGGCGCTTATCGCCTCAAATTATGACGAGGCGAAACGGTTCTACATCGATATCCTCGGTTTCGACGTCATCCGCGAGCATCATCGTCTGGACAAAGGCGACCACAAGATCGACCTGCGGCTCGGCGCGTACGAGCTCGAGCTGTTCATCAAACCGGATAGCCCGAAACGGCCGAGCTTCCCGGAGGCGTGTGGGCTCCGTCATCTCGCCTTTAAAGTCGACGATATCGAGGCGGTCGTCGCCGAACTGAATACGCACGGTGTCACGACGGAACCGATTCGGTATGACACGTTCACGGGCGAGAAGATGACGTTCTTCTTCGACCCGGACGGTCTGCCGCTCGAACTGCACGAATAAAGCCCCTTCACGCGAAGGGGCTTTTGTTATGAGCGCACATACGACAAGAGCATCTCTCGCAACACCCGTTGTTGGATGTGCGGTTCGATATCGTCCTCTAAATAACTGATGTGAGACTTCAAAATGATATTGTTGCCGAACGTCCCGAACGCGTTGATGATGGTGACGACGGTCGTTTTCACATCGATGTCGCCTCGAAGCGAGCCGTCCGTCTTCCCATGCTCAATGAGCGGTTCGAGCGTCTCCATGATCTCGCGCTGTAGTCCGATGTAGTTATCGATTCCGGGAAGGGGACTTACGACGAACGAGGCATAACTCTCGAACGCCTCACGGAAGCGAGAGTGACTCGTCCGTTTCATTTGTTGGTCGAGCAAGTAGTCAATGATCGCCTCGAGTCGCGAGTACGCATCTCCCGTCCGGCTCGTCAATTCCTTGAACGCGTCGAGCGTCGGTGCCAAGTTACGGACAGCCGCTGCGACAATCAACTGATCTTTTTTCGGGAAATAGCGAAACAGTGTCGCGACCCCGATTTCGGCGGCGTCAGCGATATCCTGCATTTGGACGCGCTCGAATCCGTCTTTCAGAAACAGGGTTTCAGCCTGACTGATGATGCGATTTAATCGTTCTTCTTTGTTTTGTTGACGTTTACTCATATCATCACCTCTTTGTTCTCTTGTCATTATAACGCTTTGAAGCAGTTTCGTTGAGAATCGAATGTGCATCGACTACTATTATGATAGTTAGACTATCATAATTTAAGATTGGAGCTGGAACAATGCGGTTAACGGGGAAAGTAGCGGTCATTACGGGGGCAGGCAGCGGTATGGGTGAAGAAACGGCCAAACTGTTCGCACGCGAAGGAGCGACGGTTGTCGCGACAGACATCAATGTAGACGCGGTGACACGTGTCGTCGAAACGATCCGGGCGAACGGAGGAGAGGCGCTCGCGCTTCAGCACGACGTCACTTCGCGCAGTGATTGGGAGAGAATTTATGATGAAGTGCAATCGGTGTGCGGGAAGCTCGATATTCTCGTCAACAATGCGGGCATCGCGCTTGCAAAACCGTTCTTGGAACAGACCGAGGACGACTGGTCACGGACGTATCGAATCAATATCGATGGCGTCATGCTCGGGACGCAGTATGCCATCCCGCTCATGGAGCAAAATGGCGGCGGTTCAATCGTCAACATCTCGTCAATCTCGGCGCTCACCGGTATGGCCGGGGCAGGTGCCTATACGGCTTCAAAAGGGGCCGTTCGCTCACTTACGAAGGCTGCGGCCGTCGATTACGGGAAGCACAATATTCGCGTCAACTCGGTCCATCCGGGCTATATCGTGACGCCGATGAGCGCGCCGCACATGGAGCACCCGGACTATAAACAGCATTTCCTGAATCAAATCGCTTTGCCGAATCTCGGTCAGGCGGGGGAAGTGGCTGCGGCTGTCTTGTTCCTTGCATCGGACGAGGCGAACCACATCACCGGAATCGAACTACCCGTCGACGGGGGTGTCACGGCCAAATAAGAAAAATCATTTGTCCAGGTCAGAGGAAATTCCTCTGACCTTTTTCATATTATTTTTCGAAAAACCATATTAAAGATAGACAAATTGAGCGTTTCCTAAAATAATGAAATGAAGTGATTTTTTGGAGTTAATTGTTGGAACCTTCAAGCCATTATCTCGTATACATGAATTGACGGATCCGTCGGTCGTAGCTATGGACATGTAGAAATGAGGAAAACAGATGAAAGCAACATGGAAACAAGTATTATCATTCGTCACGGTGCTCATGCTCGTCTTGGCCTTGATCCCGCCCTACGTGAGCGCGGATGCAGGAGCGGGCATGCAAGATGCGAAGACGCTCAGCCCGGGAGTGGAGGTCGCGTTTGAGACCGGGACGGACGCAACGAATACATATTGGTTCAAGATGGAGCGGGGTGCCCCGTCATCGATGACACATATGGAAATCCAGTTCGAGTCAACAAAACTCGCGAACATCTCGGTCTATCCGAGCGCCGACATGGCAGCGAAAGATGAGACGTTCGAACAATATCGTTCGAGCGCGACACAAGAGGAAGAACAACAGGCGGCGACGATTCGTCTCCCGTATGCATGGGAAGGCCCGTACTACATCAAAGTGGAGTACCTTCCAATGACAGAAGACGCGGAGGAGGCCGCTGCGTCTGACATCAAGCTCGTCTACAACCCGGTCAAATTGCCGGTCAAATATGAGAACATCGAGACTGAGGCCGGCATGTGCGCCGTCGAGTCGATTTTGAATCCGACGCCGGAGCGCGACTCGATGTTGAAGCTCATCCGTCGCATTCAGACGGAAGTGTTGTCGCAGTCTGAGGCCGGGAACGATTTGGCCGCCTTGTACTATCGCACGTCTCCGTACTTGATCAAAGCGATTGTGAAAGACGGAGCCAAACGTCAACAAGCCTACAATGATTTGAAGGCGCTACAGCCACTCATGAACGCGCTCGTCGACCGCAAGGCGTACACGCTCACGAAAGCGGATGAGGCTGCCATCAAGAGCTTGCAGGCCTTCGTGACGACAAACGTCCCGACCGCGTTACAGGCAGAAGTAAACAAAGTAGCAGCCAAACTCGGCACAGGTACACTTGCCGGGACACCGCTTCAAGATGTGATGGTCAAATTCGGAGTATCGATTGAAATTGATGATGCCCCGCGTTATATCGTCAAATACAAGTCGTCACCGAGCAAGTCGCTCGGCAAGATGAACGCGTTATCGAACGTCTCGGCAGAGCAGATCGATATCGGTCGCCCAGGTGACCACTTCGCGGTCGTCGATGTCGAGTCGGCGAGCACGAAAACGCAGGCGACGGCCAAGACGACGCTCGAGCGTGACGCGAACGTCGAATTCATCGAGCCGGTCCAGACGTATCAAGCGTTCATGGCCGACACGAGTTACGACTATCAATGGTCACTCAACTCGAAATCGGTGTTGCAGCCATTCAAGGAAGCTGGAATCGGAATCGATGCGTATGAGGCTCTCAAATTGCCGGTCCGTTCGGTGAAAGTCGCCGTCCTCGATACGGGTGTCGACTATCGCCTCCTTGATTTCAAAGGACGTGTCGACATCGCCAACGAGAAAAATTTTGTCGACCCGAACGGGGAAGGCAGCGCGCTTGACGATCACGGACACGGGACACACGTGGCCGGCGTCATCGGTGCGATTCAAAACAACGGGACATCGATGCGCGGGATGATGCCTGCTGTCTCGATTCTCCCAGTCAAAGTGCTCGACGCGAGCGGTTCTGGGGACACGGAACAAATCGCGCTCGGAATCAAATATGCCGTCGATGCTGGTGCGAAAGTTATCAACATGAGCCTTGGCGGCAGCGAGAGCCGGACGATCGGCTACATGTTGAAGTACGCCTATGACCGCGGTGTCGTCGTCGTGGCGGCAACGGGGAATGATGGCGATTCAAGCCTGTCGTACCCAGCTTCATCGAAGTATACGATTTCGGTCGGTGCGACGAACACGTTCGGCATCGTCTCAGATTACTCGAACTATGGCTATGGTGTCGATGTCGTGGCACCGGGCACGAAAGTCGCGAGCCTCGTCCCGAACGGTAACGTCGTCTATATGGACGGCACGAGTATGGCGACGCCACACGTCTCGGCCGTCGTTGGATTACTGCTATCGACACGTCCGGCACTCAAAGTCGAAGAGATTCGCCAATTGCTCCATCGTACGGCAGAGCCGCTTGCTTTCTCTGGCGGGGATGCGACAGGTGGAATGAGCTATGAAGACGGCCTTGATTATTTCATGGAAGACTCGGAAGAAGAACTTCCGTTCAACTATGACTACATCAGCGGCTATGGCAAGGTTAATGTGCACCATGCAGCTTCGATGCTACGTCTCTACGCCAAGCCAGGCGTCGTCCGTGACAATTCGACGGTGTTTGCTGCTAGCGTGCAGAGCGGGACGACAGTGACGGTCTATAACGGCGAGAAACGTCTCGCGACCGGAACATCGAAACAAGCTCG
Organism: Exiguobacterium mexicanum; assembly: GCF_005960665.1. Classification (GTDB taxonomy): domain Bacteria; phylum Bacillota; class Bacilli; order Exiguobacteriales; family Exiguobacteriaceae; genus Exiguobacterium; species Exiguobacterium mexicanum_A. Next base: position 2,510,666 of record NZ_CP040676.1, on the reverse strand, counting down.
TGTCGCATTGAACATCGGAGCTCAAAAAGCAGGCACGGTTCTCCGGGTCGTCTATAGCAACGGGAAGCTCGTCTCGAGCGAACGCCTTCTCGTTGTGAAAGGTGCCCGTGCGAAACAACCGACCGTCTCGACACCACGTGCGAACGCGAAGCAAGTATCGGGTCGCGCGGATGCGGGAATGACGGTCATCGTCCGAGACGCGAAGCGCCGAGTCATCGGAAAAGGGACGACCGGCCTCACGGGAACGTTCGTCACGAAGACACGCACCCTTAAAAAAGGGGAGCGCCTCTCGATCCACATCGAGGACGCGAAAGGTCGCGCGAGTCAGATGAAACACGTCGTCGTCAAATAAGTACACATGAAACAAGGAGTTCGCCGCAGCGAACTCCTTGTTGTGCCTTCTACTCGAGGATACCGAGGAGCTCCATGACCAATAAAACGAACAGTCCGGAGCCGAGAACGGCCGCGAAGAAGACGAGCACGGCGTACTCTTTTTGTTTCAAGATGGCCCACCATCCGGTCACGAACGCTCCGAGCCCGAGGACGAAGAATGTGGTCATGTAGCTGAGCCGTAGCATGTTCGCGGCGTTGTCGCTCTAAAGCGTCGAGTGGAAGGTCGTATCGAAGTTATCGAGCAGGAGGAACGGCACGTACATGGCGAGGAACAAGCCGATGAGGATAATCGACCACTTGCCGACCGAGGTGTGTGGGAACAAGGCGCCATTCATGACGATTCACCTTTTTTCATTACAAAATCATCTGTATAGGACTATTCCCGTTTTGGTGAAAAGTTGACGAATTTCGTTGAAACGACATGATATAGTCGAAATGAGAGAGTGAGGGATGGCTATGGTCGAACAGTTCAAGATGAGACGCGTTTGGGAGGATGCGCTCGAAATGAATGTGGCATTGACGTTAAAAGCAAAATGGTGCAAGGTCACGGTGGACGAGTATGTCACCGCATCCGATATCGAAGCGCTCGTCTCTACGTTATCCGCGTTCAATGCACGAAACGGGAAGTCACCCCAGACGTGGAGACTCAATGTTCCGCTCGTCCACGTCTCCTTGACGTTCGAACTGGCGAATGCGAGAGGGACCGTGCAAGTCAACGCCGTGGTCGAACAAATGAAAGGCGATGGCGGGGATATGCAGGCGGCCTTTTCGTTCGAGACGACGATGGGGCAGCTCGATGATCTGAGCGCTCAACTCAAACGTTTCATCCGTCGTGAGACCGACCATGTCGACTCGCTCCGACAAGAATAAAGCAGCCTGAGACGTCTCAGGCTGCTTTTCAATACCATTCTTTCGGTTCGTAGTTCAATTCGCGGAACAACTGCTCGCGCTCTTTCTTCGACAGATCGCGCCATTGTCCGGGCGGGAGCTTGCCGAGTGTGATGTTCATGACACGTACGCGTTGAAGCCGGTACACCTCGTAACCGAGCACTTCACACATGCGACGGATTTGGCGGTTGAGACCTTGCGTCAGCGTGATGTTGAAATCGAACTTCGACAGTTGGTGGACTTTACACGGCAACGTCTTCTGCCCGAGGATTTTCACGCCGGCTTCCATCTGTTCGACGAACTCCGGGGTGATCGGCTTATCGACCGAAACGATGTATTCTTTCTCGTGCTCACCCTCTGCGCGAAGGATCTCGTTGACGATATCACCGTCGTTCGTCATCAAGATGAGCCCTTCCGAGTCTTTATCGAGACGGCCGATATTGAAGATGCGGAGCGGGTGGTTGACGAGGTCGACCAAGTTGCCTTTGACCTTTTTCTCGGTCGTGCTCGTGATGCCGACCGGTTTATGGACGGCGATATAGACGTTGTTTCGTGCGACACGCGCGGCCGAACCGTTGACGAGCACTTCGTCTCCTGGGCTCACTTGGTCCCCGATTTTCGCTTTCTTCCCGTTGATGGTTACCCGTCCTTCTTCGATGAGGCGGTCGGCTTGGCGGCGGGACGCCTTGCCGGATTCACTGATAAATTTGTTGATACGCATAGATCCACGTCCTTTTTTGGCTTCGTCCTCTCACTATAACGTATTTTAGAGGTGCCTGAAAGCGGGAAACGACCGAGTAGAGAGGATGTGGCATGATGGAGCAGGCACGTTTGCTATTGCAAGACGCGATACGATTTCAACAAGCGCTCATGACGTCGTCGTTTCAGGCAGAGCTGATTGATGGGGCGTCCCCGGTTCTATGGTACGGGCGACCGACGGAGGAACAATGGCTCACCATCGGGACGAACCCGTCGCGCGGCGAATTTTACGAACGGGACGGCACCGTCAGAAGTGGGGAATCGCAAAAGTTCTATTGGCGTGACGAATCACTCGATACCTACTTACAAGATGAAAGTGCGCTCGAAGCGACGCTTGACTATGCTGCGACTTACTTTGAGGGCGGACGGGCGACGACGAGTTGGTTCGGCAAACCGGGCGGGGCGAAGCTCGAGGCTCTGCTTGAGGGCATGGGACGCTCATTCTACGATGGGTCGGCACTCCATATCGACTTCTTCAAATATGCGACGTCGCGTCAGATGGGCCAATTGCGGACGGGACGCCAGTGGATGGAGCACCCGACATCGCTCGATTTGCTCGAACGGACGATTCGTTATGTGACCCCGTCCCGTTTGATCGTCCTGGGGCGGGATAACTGTGCGGCATTTAATGGGTTCACGCACAATGAACGGCTCGACGCGTATCCAAGTGCCCGGTTCGAGCTCGGTTATCATGCGACGCTCCATGTCCCGATGGTCGGACTGCATTTCAAACCGTCCGAAGTGTTCGTCGGTCTCGGGAACGGTCGAGACGCGTTCGGGCTCCACCATGGCTCGTATGCGAAACGGGAGCATCTGATCCGAATCGGAGCGGCCATCGAAGCGAGCGCTCGTCGTTATTTTGGCTGAACGTCAAGCTTTGGCGGCTGAACGCGTGTGATACTGCCCCAAAAGTTGAACTCGTTGAAATCGATATAGCGGATGTCGCGGGAGCGGTTATCGAGCACCTCGAGCAAGATAACGTCGGGAAAGCCGGGTTTGTGGAAGATGATATAGCCGATCCCAGTGACAGAGTGATTTTTATAAAACCCGTTCGCCATATTCAGAATGAAAGGGCGGTCGGACTCGAGTTCGCGCTCGAACGTCGACCATTTCCATAGATAACGTGAGCTGCTGTGCCCTTTGTAGCCGTAATGGGCCCATAGTTTCGTGACGATTGTACTGATTCGAGTCGGCGGTGTGCCTTTCTCGTCTTTGAACTGATGGGCGAGCGCAATCTCACGAGCGTCTCGTTGAATCTCGATTACGTCCTCTGGGATTTGGTCATAGCCTTGGTCACGGTAATAACGAAAGACGGCCGTCATCGAGGTGAGCGTACAATTGTTCTTGCCCCCGTTGAACGCTTTTTGAAGCAACACTGGAACCCCGCTGATGCGCTTCTCGCTTTTGACCGTCCAATGGCCGTGATAGCGGTCGTTCACGTATGCCTCAGGGTCGATGATTCCAGCGTAGCCTTTCTTCGCTACTTCGAGCTGTCCGGCGTAATGTTCGTCCATGACGCACCTCCCTTTTTCTTTATTATACAAACAACGCCCGTCCTCTGGAATGAGAGAACGGGCGTGTCGTCGTCAAAAGATGAGATGGGCGACCCCGACGATAATCGGTAACGTGATGATGGTCCGCAACAAGAAGATGAGGACGAGATCGAAGAACGAGATTGGCAATTTTGAGCCGAGCAACAATCCACCGACCTCAGACATGAAGATGAGCTGGGTGACGGACACACAGGCGATGACGAATCGCGTCAACTCGCTCTCGATGCCGCTGCCGAGCACGGCTGGTAAGAACATATCGGCGAACCCGACGACCATCGTTTGGGCCGCGGCCTCTGCTTCTGGCACTTGCAACAGCATGAGAATCGGTTCGAACGGTTTGCCGAGAATCGTGAACAATGACGTGTGCTCGGCGATGACGAGCGCAATCGTTCCGACGGCCATGACGACCGGCAAAATGCCGAGCCACATGTCGAGCACGTTTTGGAACCCGTCTTTGAACGTGGCGCCGGCGCCTTTACTCGATTTTGATTTGAGCAGCGCTTGACGCAGTGCCCAGATGCGCATCGGGACGTTCGCCGGCACCGGTTCTTCCGGTTTCAATTCGGTCTTCTCATAAGCCGTGTCGGGCTTACGTGACAACGGATAGATGCGTGGCATGATGAGCGCGGCGACGATGCCGGATAGGATGATCGTGCCATAATAATGTGGGAAATAGGCGTCGAGCTTCATGTACGACAAGATGACGATCGTGAACGTGATTGAGACGACGGAGAACGTCGTGGCGATAATCGAGGCTTCTCGTTTCGTATAGTAGCCTTCTTCATATTGTCTCGTCGTCAATAAAATCCCGATTGTGGCGTCTCCGACCCAAGATGCGAGCGCATCGAGCGAGGCCCGGCCCGGGAGACGGAACAGCGGGCGCATCACTTTGATGAGCATCGTCCCGACGAATTCGAGCAATCCGAAGTTCAACAAGAGCGGCAATAACATCCCGGCGAACAAGAACGTCGCGAACAAAATCGGGATTAGATCATATAACAACAGTCCGCCCGTGAACTCGGACGTGATCGCCTCGGGACCGATGACGAGTAGCGTCATGACGCCGGCGATGAACCCGATGACGCGCATGACGAACCAGAACGGTGTGACGTTGAACAACGTGTTCATGTGTGGGCGCTCTAGAATGAATGCCGGTTTGACCGCATACGTGATCAGTGAACCGACGACCGAGATGCCCATCATGATGACGGCGATCGTCGGTACGAAGTCGCCAATCAAATCGATCAACCAGTTCGATAAATAGGCGACCGGAATGGTGAACCCGTCACCAGACGGGATTGGGACGATGAAGAACAGAATCCCGATTAACGATGGAATGATGAATTTCATGTAATCTGCTGATGTGAATGTGGGTCCATCATGACCGGACCGGTTTGGTGTGTGATTCATTCAATTACCCCTTTTCCCCGAACGTATAGTTTGCGTTTCACTGGCACGTCCCCATCGTGCGTTGCGTGAATTGCTATGAAGGAATAGCTTCTTCTCATTCATTATAGAGAAGGGAACGTCGAGCAGGCAACAACTCGTTGTAATTTTCTGAAAAAAGAAAGCGTTATCAAGAGCGAACTATTCGTATTCTCCGGCTCACTTTAGTATGATGACGGCAAGTCTTACAAATTCGAGATATTCACCATATATACTTTAGGAACGGAGCGATACAGATGAGATTAAGTGTATTGGATCAAGCGCCGGTGACATCCGGACATACGTCAGAACATGCGTTACAAAGTGCGGTCGAACTGGCCCAATTGGCAGAAGAACTCGGCTATTACCGAATGTGGATGGCCGAACACCACGGCGGAATGTCGTTCGCCAGCTCGGCCCCGGAAGTCGTCGCGGCTTACATTGCGGCGAAAACAGAACGGATTCGTCTCGGGTCAGGTGGAATCATGATGATGCACTATTCTCCGCTTAAAATGGCCGAGGTGTTCAAGACGCTCAGTGCGCTCGCGCCGGGACGCATCGATTTCGGGGTCGGCCGGGCACCGGGCGGGGACGCCAACGCCATCTACGCGATGTCACAAGGCCAAAAACCGATGATGGACGGCCTGTATGAAAAGCTCGGGACGACACTCCAACTCATCAATGATGAGACGCCAGAGGAACGGTGGTATAAAAATACGCCGGCCGCTCCGACTGGTGTGACGCTGCCTGAGGCGTGGCTCCTGGGGTCGAGCGGGAACAGCGCCATCCAAGCAGGACGGATGGGGCTCGGCTACTCGTTCGCCCAATTCTTTAACGGGGAACTGAGTGTCGCTGCGCTCGACGCGTATCGTCAGCACTTCACCCCGTCCGCATTCATGGAGAAGCCGGACATCAGTGTCACGTATCTCGTGACGACGGCAGAGACGGAAGAAGAAGCTGAATACTTGGCGCGCCCGTCAGACTTATCACGCCTGTTCTTGATGAAAGGCCAGCTCCGTCAATTGATGAGCCCGGAGGCGGCCCACGACTATCCGCTCACCGAGATCGATCAGATTCACATCGCCAACAACCGGAAAATCCACCTCGTCGGGACACCGAAGCAGATTGCGACGCAACTGCAGGAAGAATCGGCCCATTATGGATTTGACGAGGCGATGATTTGCAGTATCCAGCATACACAAGAGAGCCGCTTGAACGTCTATCGGTTGCTCGCCAAAGAACTTCTCTGACGAAAACGCACCTATTCCTAATGGAAAGGTGCGTTTGTCAGTTAGAGGAACAGTTGCATGAGCACGAACAAAGCGACAAGCCCACCGAGCGAGACGGTAAAAAAGACGGCGACCGAACGTTCGTGATTGCATAAGATTGTATACACCCCCACGACGAACGCACCGACTGCGGCGGCGATGGCCAACATCGAGACGACGGTCGCCCACGTGTTGTCGAATAACGTGTCGACGTTGAACGGTTGAGCGGATTGGACGATGAGGGCAGACAGGAGTAAGAGCAAGAACACCGCAAGCAACAAGAGGACCGACCATTTTCCAGGCCGTGTCTGTGGGGTGACGTTTCGACTGAGCATGATGGTTCACCTCGCTTTTGTGACGTTTATTTATCTATACCCGATTATTGACCGCTCGTTAAAAATGTCTTCCCCTTTTTTTAAACGGTTTCGTGAACAAGACCGGCTAAAACCACTAAACTAGAAGAAACGGAGATTGCCTGGAGGTACAGTATGCAGCAGATGAAGATCGATCCGCACTATTTGTTTGACGTATTCGTTCAATTATACCGGATGGTGTTTTTGATGGAAGTGACGCCTGAGGGATATCGGTACGCACGCGTCAGTGAACAGGGGAAACTGGCGTCCTCGCTCCCGGACGATGTGAGTGGCTTGTATTTACATGATATGTATGCGGTCGATGTCGCCAACGAGTTAATCGGGCATTATGACGAAGTCGTCGCGACGAAGGCACCGGTCTATTTCATGTCGCAGATGAACATCGAGGCCAATACGGCCCGCTTCGCATCATCGGTCCTCATGCCGCTCGAAGATGAGGCGGGTAACGTGCGTTATGTGTTAGGGCTGACGACCGATTTATCGGAAGAGGCAGAGATGAAGCTATTGAGCAGCATCGAGAACATCGATTATTTGACCGGGATGCCGAACTTGATGAAAGTGAAGCTCGAGCTCGAGAAGCTGTTCACGCAACGAGAAGGAGCGGAAGTGACGAGCGTCATGCGGTTGCACATCAACCGGTTTAAAATCATCTTGTCCTTGCAAGGCGTGGAACAATCTCATCGCCTGATTAAAGAGATGACGCGCCATTTATCGGACTTGTTACCGAAAGGCTCGATTATCGGGCGCGTGGACGGAGAAGATTTTATCGCCGTGTTGCCTTACACCTCAATCGAGACGGCGACGATACATGGGGAGCGATTGCTAGCGGCCATCGCAGCGTACACGTACCAAGTGGCCGAGACCGAGTTCGCTTTATCCGGTTGTCTCGGAATCAGCGCGGGGAGCGAGGACGCCGACCGGGTCATCATGAATGCGTCAACGGCGCTCCTCGAAGCGAGACAAGCGGGCAAGCAAATCATCAAAGTGTACGAAAAGGACGATTACGTCCAACATTATATCGATGAGATGACGATTGAGATGGAACTCATCAAGGGACTGAAAGCAGATGAACTGAGCGTCGTCTATCAACCGAAAGTTGGCTGTCAGGACGGGATGGTTCATTTTGAGGCGCTCGTGCGGTGGCATAGTGCGGCGCTCGGTAACGTCTCACCGGAAACGTTTATTAAGATTGCCGAAACGTCGCTCTTGATTGAAGACATTACCGGGTTCGTTTTCGACCGTGTCTGTCGTGACATGATCGAGCAACCGGACCTGTTTGCAGGGCGACGTGTCGCGGTCAATGTATCCCCGGTGTTGTTTCGGCAAGACTATATCAAACAGTTATTACAGGTGCTCGCGACATACGGGTTGAGACCAGAACAGTTCGAGTTTGAGATCACGGAACATACGCTTATGCAAGAACCGCTCCTTGGCATTCAGACGGTCGACTATTTGAAAACGAAAGGCTTTCGCGTGTTGATTGACGACTTCGGCGTCAGCTACTCTTCCCTCAATTACTTGAAGATGTTTGAGATTGACGGCATTAAAATCGACCGCTCATTCATCAGTCAATTAGATAAAGACAACGGCCTGAAAGAATATGAAATCGTCAAATTGATTGTCTCACTCGCTAAAAAATTGAATTTAGAGGTCACGGCCGAGGGGGTCGAGACGGAAGCGCAGTACCGGGTGATGGAACAGCTCGGTTGTGGTGAGATTCAGGGGTATTTCTTCAGTCGTCCACTCCCGCTAAATGATCTCCAACAGGCGCTCGATGCGCTCGTCTATCAACATGCGGCGCTGCGGCAACTCGAGTTGGCCACGACTTCTCCGTCGACGGTACTTGATGAGCAAGAAGCCGAGCGTTTGAAGACGATTCTGCGCCTTGAGATTTTAAACACTCCGCGAGAGGAGCGCTATGATCGGATTACGCGACTTGTCGCGCGCACGCTGAACATGCCGGTCGCGCTCATCTCGTTTTTGACGACAGACCAACAATGGTTCAAGTCCTGTGCGGGTCCGGTGCTTGAGAGCCCACACGTGGATCGGGAATGGACATTATGCGACCGCGTCGTGACTGGCCAATCGTCGGTTGTCATCGAGGATGTGCAGACGTCTGAGGCCGGGACAAACAATCCGTTGCTTGAAAACCTCGGTTTTTATGCCGGTGTTCCGCTCACGACGCGAAGCGGACATGTCATCGGCACGCTTTGTGTGACGGACGAACGAGCTCGCACGTTTGACGAGGCAGCGTTGCAGTCGCTTGAAGATTTCGCGCGTTGGGTCATGGCTGAAATCGAATTGACGGAACAGACACGGGCCCAGGCCCAACGTCAACAGACGCTCGAGTCGCTGTATGAGGTGACGGCGCTTCATGAACCGTTTGGCAATAAACTAAAACGGATTCAGACAGTGCTCCGCGGCTGGATCGGCTATTCCCACGCCGTCGTTTTCTCGACGGAGTCGAAACATCGCGTCTTATCCGAGGACGGGGAAGGCAAGCTCGACTGGACGAGTGATGCCCTGCAACACCTTCATGCTTTGACGACAATCGGGCACCAAAAATTAGGTCGTGCCGAACTTGTGATCGATGGAATCGAGTTTAGCTCGATAATCAGTCTGCCGTTGTCCAATGATGGCAAGACGTTCGGTTGGGTCGTGTTCTTGGCCGAACAGGGCAGCTTGAACGACGTCGTCGACGCAGCGACAATCAACGAGATGACGGATACGATATTGCTCGTGACCCGGTGGATGGAGAACGAGATTCGGCGCGAACGTAAGCATCAGGAAGTCATCGAACTCATCACCCAAGACAGTTTGACGAAACTGGCGAACCGGCACTCGTTCATGACCGACATGAGACAAAAGATGAATCGGAAGCAGTCGGTCGTGCTGTTGTTCATCGATTTGGATGATTTTAAACAAGTAAACGATTCCTACGGTCATCTGATTGGGGACGAAGTGCTCATCGAGACGGCACGACGGATTCGCTCGTTCGGTCAAACGTATGACGGGAAGGCGTATCGCTTCGCAGGCGACGAGTTTTTAATCGTCATCGATGCGGAACGAGAAATAGTTGGAGCAGACCGATTTGAGGAGTTGAATCTTCTCATTTCCCAGGAAATGAACGTCGGAGATGGCTTGTCCTTGCGGTTGTCGGCCAGCATAGGCGTCGCTTGTTCGAAAGACCACGCTTCGCTCGATGCGATGATTCATCACTCGGATGCGGCGATGTACGTCGCTAAAAATTGCGGTGGGGATGGGTATTACGTGTACGACTCCCATCAAGAAAATTGATACGGAGGTATCATATGAGCAAATTATGGCTGATTGAAGGATTACCAGGGAGCGGGAAGACGACGTTTGCGGAAACAATCGCTGCGACAGCGGGCTATACGTTTTATTCGGAAATCGATGCGTCACATCCGGTCGATGTTCATGACGTCTATTGGGTCGAAGCAGACGGTATGACGGAAGGCGAGGTCATCGATCAAGATGGGACAGGTCGATTCATACGATATCGTCCGAACGAACGTCGTTCTGGAGTCGACGTCTATGAGCTGCCGTTCGATATACATGTTGAACTGATGATCGGCCGTTGGCGTCGTTTCGTGGAGCGGGTCAAGGGAGAGGACGGTACGTACGTATTCGAATGTGCCTTCCTGCAAAATCCGTTCACGATCGGTATGGTGGCCCAAGACGTCCCGAACGAGCAGATTGAAGCCTATATCGAGAAGGTGGCAGATTTACTGGCCCCGCTCGACCCGACCGTCGTCTATTTAGAGACGGTCGACGTTCCGACCGTGTTTCGCGATGTCTATGCGGAACGGCCGACAGAGTGGCAACGTGGTTTCGTCGAGTATTACACGACTCGCGCTTACGCTCAGGCAAACGGATTGGGCGGGCTCGAAGGGACGATTCAACTGTTGAAAGACCGGCAACGGCGTGAATTGAGCTTGTTAGAGCGTTTGCCGGTCCGGACGATTCGCCTCGGCAATGACGAGCGAGGGGCACTCGAAGCGCTCGACGTGTTACGGAGCAAAGAGGAGGTCAATCATGCAGACACTTAAGCGGCATTCGGAACGGTTTTGGTATATGGACCCAGTCGCGGAGACCGACCGTCCCATTTTAGGGGCTGTCGTCGGAGATACCCATACGCTCATGATTGATGCGGGGAACTCTGAGGCGCACACGATTTTATTTCTAGATGCCTTGACCAAACGGGGCATCAAACGACCGTCAATCGTCATGTTGACGCATTGGCATTGGGATCATATCTTTGGATTGTCGGCGCTGACCGACACCGTCTCCATCGCAAGCACGGCGACAAAAGCCGGGATGGAACGATTGCTGCCCTATGCGTGGGACGATGCTTCCTTAGCCGAACGGGTCGAAGACGGAAGCGAGATCGCGTTTTGCGCGGAAGCGATCAAACTCGAATATGGAGAAGAGCGATCGATGCGCGTCGTCTTACCGACGCTGACGTTCGATGATACGCTCACCCTCGACCTCGGCGGGGTACACGTCATTCTGAAGCACGTTGGTGGAGATCACGCTGCCGATGCAGTCGTGGCTTATGTACCAGAGGAAAAGGTGTTGTTTTTAGGGGATGCCCTCTATGCGAACTTGTACGCGCCGTCTTGGCGAATGACCCCGACCCGGACATTACGTCTTTTAGATGTACTCGATCAGTTCGAGGCCGAGGCGTACGTCTGGTCGCATGGCCAAGTCGTGACTCGTGCCGAATATGAGAAAGACCGAGACATTTTACGCCATTTGGCCCGAATCACTCTCGATTTCCCAGGAAATAAAGAGGTGATGACCGCTCAATACGAACGTCTGACAGATCGGACCGTCGACGAAGAAGTACAAGAGTTGATCTCGTTCTTCGTGAACGGTTCGAGCGAGGAAGCGTGATGAACATCATACGGATACACGATGAGGACGAAGCGTTTCAACAGTTTTTGACGAGTCGATTGCGGATGTTCAATGACACCCACTCGGTGCACCATCGTGGGATCCGCAACGCGGACGTCCCGGTCGTTCAGCTGAAAGTGGAGCAGGACGGGGACGTGATTGCAGGGTTGTTCGGGAGCGTCTATTGGGGCTGGTTCGACTTGGACCGACTCTGGGTCGCGTCAGAACATACGGGAACAGGCCTAGGGAGCCGCCTGCTCGAGGAAGGGGAGCGGTTGGCGCGTGACCTCGGGGCGACGCGCGTCAAATTGACGACGTTCTCGTTTCAGGCGAAGACGTTTTATGAGCGCTTCGGCTATGAGATCGCCGGCGTGCTCCGTGATTATCCGCCGGGTTCGGACTACTATATGATGACGAAGCAACTGACAGCTGATTGAAAAAAGGCGACTCGTGTGAGTCGCCTTTTTTCAATATACTTTATCCCCGTTAAAGATTGAGTTTTTCACCATGACGTAATCGACGGTGCGCAATGCATCGAGATTGTCCCCACCCGAGTAAGAGATAGCCGACTGGAGGTCTTGCTCCATCTCGGTCAACGTGTCTTGGAGCGCCCCTTTATGCTCAACGAACACTTTCTTGCCTTCGACGTTTTTCCGTTCCCCTTTTTGGAATTCAGAAGCCGACCCGAAGTATTCTTTGAGCAATTTCCCATCCTGTTCGAACGTCTCACCCGGAGACTCGTCGTGTCCAGCGAACAGCGAACCGATCATGACCATCGATGCCCCGAAGCGAATCGATTTGGCGATGTCGCCATGTGTCCGGATGCCCCCATCCGCGATAATCGGTTTCGTCGCCGCCTTGGCACACCAACGGAGCGCGGCGAGTTGCCAACCGCCCGTGCCGAAGCCTGTCTTGATTTTCGTGATACAGACTTTGCCCGGTCCGATACCGACCTTCGTCGCATCCGCCCCGGCATGCTCGAGTTCCCGGACTGCTTCCGGGGTCCCGACGTTGCCGGCGATGACGAACGAGCCTGGAAGGTGGTGTTTGATGTGTTGAATCATGCGGATGACCGCGTTCGAATGACCGTGCGCGATATCGATCGTGATGAACTCCGGCGTATGCCCGGCTTCCGCAAGCATCTCGACGAAACGATATTCGTCCTCTTTCACACCGACGCTAATCGATGCATACAACCCGCGTCCATGCATGTCTTCGATGAACTTGAGCCGCGTCTCTGGATGGAAGCGATGCATGATGTAGAAGTAACCGTTCTCGGCCAGCGATAAGGCGACTTTCTCATCGATGATCGTCTGCATGTTGGCAGGCACGACCGGAAGTCGGAACGTAAAGCCCCCAAGCGTCACGCTCGCATCACATTCAGACCTGCTGTCGACGATACATTTTGCGGGAATCAATTGAATATCTTCATAATCAAATACTTTATCCATGTTGTCACACTCCTATTTACGAACAATTAGATTCGTTGAATGATAAATACTTCGTCCATTCGGTAATGTAACGTAAATTAGAGCATATGTCAAAGGGATATAGCGATAAAAGATAAAAATTCTTGATAATCGTTGGTTAATCTTCTTTAATGTTCGTGTTTAGGTACTGTCTTCTGTGTTTCACGTGAAAAAAGACCGCTCAGGAGCAGTCTTCAAAAACGACGTATTGGTTTCGCCCACGGGCCTTGGCTTCATATAGTGCCAAATCGGCGTGTTTGAGCAATTGTTTCGTCGACGTTCCTGGTCGGTAAGGGGCGACCCCGACGCTCGAGGTTGTAACGAACGTATGTCCTTCGATTAACCACGGAAGTTGGAGCGCGGTGACAAGCTTTTCGGCCACTCGTCTCGGCGCATCGGATTCCGTGTAACGGATGAGCACCGAAAATTCGTCGCCGCCAAAGCGAGCGATCACGTCTTGGTTTCGCAGGACATCGGTCAGGCGAGCAGAGAATTGGCGTAGCAGTTCGTCGCCGATGTCATGTCCGAGTGTGTCGTTAATCTGTTTGAAACAGTCGATATCGAGCGAGAGGATGGCGAGAGACTCGTCCTCTTCATCCAATCGCACCAATGTCTCTTCCAAGTAGGCGAGGAAGTAGCGCCGATTCGGCAAGTCGGTCAACGTGTCATGGTAAGCCAGGTGCTTGAGCTGTTTCTCTAATACTTTGCGTTTCATGATCTCCCGCGTGACCGTCAAATAATGGAGCAGCTGGCCGACGTCGTCGTAAATCGCTTGAATCTTCGTCTCGAGCCAAATCCAACGTCCATCCTGGTGCAGGTGACGAAATTCGAGGGTGAGCGATTCGCTCGACGCTGTCATCGTGTCGAGTTGTCGTCTCGCGGACTCGACGTCATTCGGATGGATGAAGTCGAGCGTATTTTTACCCTCGTAAAGCTCGGGCGCATATCCAAGCACGGTCTTGTGGGACGGCGAAGCGTAGCGCACTTGACCGTCACGCTCGAGGATACAGACGAGGTCGCTCATGTTCTCCGTAATGAGGCGATATTGCGTCTCACTTTGGTGCAGGGCGCGCTCCATCTCACGCTTTTCGGTGACGTCGCGCAACAAAGTCATGACGGCAGTCGTGCCTTCGTAATCGATGAGCAGGCTGCCGATGTCCATATGTAGTCTTCGTCCTGTCGGCGTGAGGAGCACGATTTCCGTGTCTTGAACGGGATCACCTTGCCGTAAGGCTTGGAGGCGCGCCTTTGTCGTCTCATGAAATTCCGAGGCGACAAATTTAAAGATTGATTCGCACTCGATATTCGTCTCTCCGATCGTTTCTAGCGCTAGGGCGTTGGCGTATAGAATGACGCCGTCTTTATGAACGATAATCCCTTCCGGAATCGTCTCGATCAGTTGGCGATAGCGACGCTCGCTCTCTTGGGTCGCACGCTCGGCATTTTTCTCCGGAGTATGGTCAATAATGATGGCGAACAGACCCGTGATTCGGCCTCCGACTTCAATCGGAATATTCAAGATGGCCAAGTCGAGGAGATCCCCGGTCTTTTGAAGCGCCGTGATCCCGTATTTGTGCGGGGTGCCGGACAAGGCAAAGCGGAGACCGTCGTCGACGAGCATTCGTTCTGACTCTGGCAACCATGCTAAAAATGACTCGCCTAACAAATCATCTTCTCCGTAACCCGTGATTTGCGTGGCAGCGGGGTTGACCGATTGGACGCGAAACGCGTCATCGAGGACGAAGATGCCATGCGGCGAGTAGCGCCGGAGCGACTCGTGCTGGTCTTTCAGAATCGACAGTTCGAGTTCACGACGCTTCCGCTCCGTCACTTCACGGACGACCGAGATGACGTGTGTGCAGACGCCTGCCTCGTCGAAGACCGGGGTCACCTCGGATTCGTAGTAATGAACCGGTAGTTGAATCTCATGTGAAACGGGTTGGACCGAGTAAGAAGGTTCGGCCAGGCGGTAGTCTTCGAAGACGATACTCTTTCGTTCCCGAACAGCCTCCTCGTAATGTCGTGTGACGAGAGCGGCTGTCTCGGGCGGGACCATGTCCTCGACACGTTTCCCGATATCGGCATCTGTCCAGCCGATCGCCTGCTTCCCCGGCTCGTTTACAAATATATAGCGATAAGTTGAACCGTCCACTTCCATGAAGAAGACAAAATCAGAGATTTTGTCGAACGTTCGGAGGAGGACGGAGGAATAGTGTTGGATTGTCTGGTCGGCGTGCATCATGTCCCTCATTTCAATCAAAAACTTTTCGGCGCGTCATTCTCATATTACCGTAAGTGACGATGAAATGTGTGAACATTCTAAAAAAGACAGGACTGTAAAAAGTCCTGTCAGGCAGCTTGTTTCATTTCGGATCGCTCGTGGCGACCGTTCATCAAGTAATAGAGGAACAACGTAAAGGAGACGACGCCGGCAAGCAACAGATAGAGCGTTGAAAAACCGGTCAACGGAATGAGCAAGCCAATAAAATAAGGCCCGAATCCTAGACCCGCGTCCAAGGCGATGAAGAAGGTCGACGTGGCCATGCCCATCCGGTGAGGGGACGCCGCTTTGACGGCGATCGCTTGTGTGCCGGATTGGATATTCCCGAATCCTAATCCGATTAGCGCCCCGGCGAGTAACAGCATGACTGCGTTGTTTGCTTGGCTCAAGACGAGCATGCCGATCGCAAAGAAGGCGATGGCCGGGTACATGACGATGTTGGCCCCTCGCGCGTCCATCAGGCGCCCGGTGATCGGCCGCGAGATCAGGACCGTAATAGAATAGACAAGGAAGAAAATACTCGCCGCTTCCACGAGATCGAGTTCACTCGCATAGAAATTGATATAAGACAACACGCTCGAGTAACTGAGGGCCGCGACGCCAATGATGAGTGCAATTGGCAACGCCTTTGGTTCGACGAAGGCACTCAGTGACAAGCCCCGAACAACTTCCGGATTGTCGGCCTCAGGGACGTTCACGAACAAGGCACTTCCTAGACTGATGAGTCCGACGACGAGACAAGTTAGGAAGATGACCGAGAAGCTCGTGTACTGACTCATCATCAAGCCGACGAACGGGCCGATGGCGGTGGCGAGCGTCGAGCTCATGCTGTAATAGCCGATGCCTTCGCCTTTTCGAGAGCCGGGGATGACCTGGGCGACGATTGTTCCGGTCGCCGTACTCGACAGTCCCATTCCGAGACCGTGAACGAAGCGGGTGAACAGTAAAAAGCCAACGCCGAGGTCGATAAAATAGAGCAAAATTGTCGCCGTGAAGAAGGTGAGACCGATGAGAAGCGTCTTACGCCGTCCAATCGAATCGATCAAGCGTCCGATGAAGAGTCTCCCGACGAGCGTCCCGATAATAAAAATGCCGGTGACAAGCCCGGCCTCGCTCGTCGAAGCCCCATATGTGGAAACGGCATGAACGCCGATGGTTACCATTAGTAAGAAGAAGATAAGCGTCAAGAAGAAGTTGACGAGGGAGATGATGAGAAAATCTTTCGTCCATAGTTTTTGTGCGGTCAAATGCATCTGCAGCCCGCCTCCTGTTCCGTTTGATTATAAATAGTTAATAAACATAACTAAAGCAGTATAACAAACGAAGAGGGGTTTGTCCGAACAGACGCATTCCAATCAAAAAACCAATTCGCTAAAGCGAATCGGTTACGTCGAGCAATTATTGACGGTCCCAAAACCGTCCTTGCGCGATGCCGTCGATAAACGTATCGAAACCATCGAGACTATGTTGTTTGAACGTGTAGACGCCTGGTTGATCTGTCTTCACCCGGCAGCGGTCGAGCACTTCATCGTGGTGCAAATGTAGCGCGAGTGGCTTGAAGTGCTTATACGTGTTCTCGATGAATTCGAGCACGTCGTCCTCGACCGAGGTCGCTGTGCTGACGAGGAAAGCGGCATCGAACAGGCTCGAATCGACCGTATCATACGTCTCTTTCACTTTAAGGTCGCCGAGCGTATACGACTTCTTCCCGACGAGGCTGTAATTGACCTTGTTGTCAGCGAACACCTGGACCCACGCCTTCACTTGCGCGGCATCGACGTCTCCGGCAAGGAGGACGGCGACGCTCTTCGTGTCCGGTTTCGCGATTGTATTGGCCATGCTGAGCGCCGGTGAGGTCTTGTCCGAGACGACTTCATTGTTCTCGTCCGGAAGCTCGACGCCTAAGTTGTCAGCGACGACAGAGGCGAGGTGACGGTCGATGCGATTCAACAAATCGACGGCGTTCTCTTTGACCATGTCCGACTCACATTTGCCGAGCTCGAAGCTGTAAGCGTCTTGAATGTGCTGCTTTTCGACGTCGGTCATGCTGTTATAGAAGAGCTTCGCTTGCGAATAGAAGTCGAGGAAGCTGTCGCTTCGGCCACGAATCTTGTGCCCGTCGATTTTCTCTTGATAGTGCTCGAACCCACCTTGCTCGGCTGGAACAGGTTCGGGTTGATTGTTGTTGAGCGCATTTTTGTGGTAGCTCGTCTGTCCTTTATGGACGGCCATCTGATGCATGCCGTCGCGCTGGTTGTTATGGAACGGGCAGACCGGTTTGTTGATCGGGAGTTGATGGAAGTTCGGTCCTCCAAGACGTGATAACTGGGTATCAGTGTACGAGAACAGGCGTCCTTGCAGGAGCGGATCGTTCGAGAAGTCGATCCCAGGCACGAGGTGGCCAGGGTGGAACGCGACTTGCTCGGTCTCGGCGAAGAAGTTATCGACGTTGCGGTTGAGCATCATCTTGCCGACGAGTTTGACGGGCACGTCTTCTTCCGGCCAAAGTTTCGTCGGATCGAGAATATCGAAGTCGAACTTGAACTCATCTTCTTCGGCGATAATTTGAAGCCCGAGTTCCCATTCCGGGTAATCGCCTTTATCGATTGCTTCATACAAGTCGACACGGTGGAAGTCGGCGTTCTTCCCGAGCGCCTTCTGTGCTTCGTCCCACACTTGCGAATGGACGCCAAGTTTTGGTTTCCAATGGAATTTGACGAAATGTGCCTTGCCTTCCTTGTTGACGAGTCGGAACGTGTGCACGCCGAACCCTTCCATCATGCGCAGGCTGCGCGGGATGCCGCGGTCGCTCATCGCCCACATCACGTGGTGAGCCGCCTCATGGTTTTGACCGACGAAGTCCCAGAACGTGTCGTGGGCACTGCCGCCTTGCGGCACTTCCGTGTGCGGTTCCGGTTTCACGGCATGGACGAGGTCTGGGAATTTGATGGCGTCTTGGATGAAGAAGACGGGCATATTGTTCCCGACAAGGTCATAGTTCCCTTCATCCGTATAGAACTTCGTCGCGAAGCCTCGGACGTCGCGGACGGTGTCCCCAGAACCGCGTGAGCCTTGCACCGTCGAGAAGCGGACGAACACAGGCGTCACTTTCGACGGGTCGTTCAAGAAGTCGGCTTTCGTATAGTCAGCGAGCGACTCGTACACTTGGAACTCCCCGTGGGCCCCGACGCCGCGCGCATGCACGATGCGTTCAGGAATCCGTTCGTGGTCGAAGTGCGTCATCTTCTCACGGAAGTGGAAGTCCTCGATGAGCGTCGGTCCGCGTCGCCCGGCTTTGAGCGAAAACTCATCCTCCGCCATCTTTAGACCTTGGTTCGTCGTGAGCCCGGCTTGCTGCTCGTTATCGATCATATGTTGTTTTAATTGCTCTTCCTTCTTGTTCCCCATGTTATTGCCTCCCCTTTAAGTATGCACACGCGCTGTAAGCCACGTTTTGGCCTACTTAACGAGTTTTCCCTAACCGACCGAGAAAAAACCCCCATTTTTAAAATGGAGGTTAGCGTAACATGGATAGGGTTTTCGTCTTGCCGTCCGACAGTTTGTAGCGCACGACATAGTGGCGCGCCGTCGTCTGGACCGTGGCGGATGTGATTTTCGTCGTCTTTTCACCGATATGAATCAGCGTCAAATACTCGACTTGCTTGCCGCGCTTTGTCGTCACGACTTGATTGCGGCGTTGCCAGTCATAATCTCGGTATGACACGTAACTCGCACCGACGGCGACTTTCGGGGTCGTGCCGACCTCGAGTTGCAACAAGTGGATGGAGCGGTTCTGGTTGTCTTTAAACATGGCATGACGGCTTCCGCTCGAGACTCGGTTCAAACCGGTCCCAAGATGGAACCGCTGGACGAACGAGGTCGTGGTCGGACTCGTGATGTCATCGTACACGAGCACCGTTCCGTCGCGGTCGTAGGCGAGGCGACGGGTGTGCGTCATCCCCTGGCCGAGCAGTCCGCTCGTCCCGGCTGCCGTCCACTGTGTCGATGAAGCGCCGACCGAAGTGATTTGACTGCGTCGCAAGTTGCTCGGCGTCAATTTGAAGTTCTGTCCGGCAACATGGACGGTATTATGGGCCGCTGCCTGCATGACGACCTTTCGTTCGGGTCGATTCGTATAGGCGTAACGACCGCTCTCGACGATAAAGTCGCGTCCGTAACCGTAAAGGTCGATCGATAAATCGTCGGCATGTTTATGGATGTTGCTGTGATAGCCGGCCGTCATCATCACTTGGACCGCGTCGTGGAACGGACCGGCATTACCGCCCCAATGCTGACGGAAGAACGCGTACTGGTTCGACAACTTGCCGACCCGTGTCGACGGTTGCGCCCCAGATCTCCCTTGTGTCATCGCATAATACAAGTGTGAATAACGCTCGACATAGGGAATCGCGTCCGGACGGTGAACGATGGACGGGGTGTCACCGAACATCGGGAGTGTCCCGTTCGGCTTCAACATATACGTCAACGCACCAGGCATGTCTTTGACGTCTCCCATCCGGCTCGACAAGGCGAACCGGTTAGCGGCGGCCCAGTCGTTGAAACGGGCGAGCGTGTCATATAAATAAATCTGATAGAACGGTGAGTGCTCAAGGTGGACCCCGTCCGTGCTCAAGCTATGGTTCAACTGCTGTGTGAGCCGGTTCGTTGCCAGCGAACGCCATGACGATGAACGATAGAAACTTCGGTGCGTCTCCGCGACAGCGGTCAACGCCATGTCTTGGAACATGCCATGGTTATTGTTCGGCTTATAAAAGCTCGGTGTCGCGAGGAGCGTCGCGTGCTCATAGAGCGTCTTGGCGAACAGTTGCGAGAACGCTGGGTCGGTGTTGACCGTGGACGAGCGGAACTCGTTCCAGAAGTTGAGCAGATGGAACGTCCGGATCGCCGTGCCGTGGTCGTGATACGGCCATGGATAGCGTTTGTAGTTCCCAGCCGGATATTGCTTGGTCCAACTCGTTACGATCCGCTTTCCGTAACGGAGATACTCAGTGTTTCCGGTCGCGGCGTATGCTTGTGTCAACTGGTTCAACGTCGTGAAGTAATGGATTTGGAACTTGAACGACTTCGAGTCGACCTCCGGGACGCTGACGTCGAAGCGGTATGTATCGATGTTCGGGACGCGCAGCTGATAGGGCGGGGAGGGGATATACCAGTTCCCTTTCATCGCTGCGTCAGCCCGGATGACGGCGGTCTTGGTTGTCAACTCATCATAGTAATACGGCGTCTGGCCGCGGGTGAGCGAGCGCATATATTCGTGGGTCAGACGTGCATAGGTCGAACCAGAAAACGTCGTCAAGGACAGGTTTGTCGCCACTAGTTTGACGGCTTTCTTTTTCACGTAATAGATGGTTCTTCCGTCCTGGACTTTATAGTAATAACCGGACGTGCTGAGCGCCTTGAACCGCTTTGCTGTTCGCAACGTCGCTTTCGGCTTGAGCGTCTTGCCGACAAATTGATAAAGCGTTGTGCCGGAAGGGACGCTCACCTCATAAGGGGGTGTCGTCGCGGCCACGGCGGACTGTGGCGTCATAGTAGAACCCATCACGAACAACAGCACCCACAAAATCATCAATCGTTTCATAACGTCTTCCTTTCTTTGGCCGTTCAACCAGTTACGTGTATACAATTAGTATACAATTATATATTTAGCCAAAGAAAGGAAAATTCGATGTATTTTTCTGGAGGATTCAGGTTATAAAGCGGCCCAAACATTCTGCTTTAATACAATTTGTTGAACAGCTTCCGGATTCAAGTCGTATTTCGTGGAAATGGTGCGGGTCACCTTCGCTTTCAAGTCAGGATCGTCCGACTGTTCCGCTTCATAGACACGATTCCATGCTTGCCAGACACGTGCTTCCTTGTCCGAAAGTTGCGTGCCCCATTCTTTTTCTTTCAACTGCCACCCGAACGTCATGTCTTCATAAGAACCGGCTTTTACCGTATCAGCAAGGCTCCAATCTCCACCAGGCGCAAATACGGCCTCGCCGAGCGGGGATTCTGTACCGATATAGGCCTCGTGGTCATAAAAACGGATGAGGGCGGCTTGGAACGTGTCTTGTACGGCCACCTCGTCGATCACATCCTTGCTGATCGATTGGAGTGTCTCGACGTCGGGTTGGCCGTGGACGATAACGTCATATGCATAGCGGACCGCCTCGTCTTCCTTCACGGCCTGCCTCGCCTCGATCGTATAGCGTCCCTCCTCATGTGTCGCCTCTGTTCGGGTGATCGTGCCATCGCGTTCCTCCTCGATAGACTCATGCGGCCAGACATAGGCGGTCAAGATCATGGCGGGGATGAAGAGAAGACTGCGCCTTAGACGATACACCCATTTCGGTTTACGTTTCGTTGTCATTTAAATCACTCCAATTCTTATGTATAAAAAATCCCCTGATGTCAGGGGATTAACGTGTGCGGTCGAGCCGTACGATTCGAGAATCGGGACTGTCGATCCCACGAACCAGCTCACTCAAAATTTTAGAACCTAACATGCTGTACACCGTTCCATTTCCCCCGTATCCGAGTAAATAAAAGAGATTGGGGCGGTCCGGGTGTTCCCCGATAAAGGGAAGTTGGTCGATTGACTCACCGAACAAGGCTACCCAGGCGTATTCAACTGTCAAATCATACATCGGGAACAAAGCCTCGACTTCTTGGCGCAACCGCTCGGCCCGTTTTTGAATGAGCGCCTCGCTATGCGGTGTCTCTGGTTTCTCTTCATCGAGCCCGCCGGCGATGATGCGGCCGTCGACGGTCGTCCGTAAATAGAGGTACGGCCGTTTCGTTTCCCAAATGAGCGCCTGGCCATCCCATTCTTTAAAATCAGGGACGGGATTCGTCGCAATCGCATAAGAACGGTTGAGTTCGATTCGATGCGTGTCGAGGAGCGGGGCCGGGCGATAGCCGGTCGCGAAGATGACGTGGCCCGCCTTGAACGTTCCTGCTGGAGTCAGCACGAGCCAGTCGTCTCCGTCGGCGACGACTTCCGTAACGTCCGTCTCTTCAAAGATTGGGACGTCCTGTGTCGACAAGTAACGGACGACTTGGCGGCTG
The DNA here is from genome assembly GCF_005960665.1 of Exiguobacterium mexicanum. Taxonomy (GTDB): domain Bacteria; phylum Bacillota; class Bacilli; order Exiguobacteriales; family Exiguobacteriaceae; genus Exiguobacterium; species Exiguobacterium mexicanum_A. The sequence continues at coordinate 2,488,265 of NZ_CP040676.1, read as the reverse complement.
AGTGTGAGCGGATTGACCTCGGCGTCCCCGTTCGTGATCAAGGCGGCCGGTTTGTCGAACGGATAGCGTGCGCGTAACGCCTCCCGGTCGAGCCATTCGGCTTGAAGCCCATGTTTCGTCAGCATCTCATACTCCCGTTTCAATTTGGAGACATCTGCCTCACTGCTGGCAAAGCAAAGACTATCGCGTCGAATATAGACGTCTTTGGCATCGACCGTCTCGGCGACCTCGTCGAGCGCATCAACCGCCTCGGCGCACAGTTTATAGAAACGGACGGCGTCTTCTTCACCGATTTGCTCGGCGAGTTCATGCAACATGATGTCGTTCGAGTATTGAATGAGCCCTGTGTTCGCTGCCGTACTCCCGGCTCCGACTTTCCCTTGGTCGATGACGGCGAAATCGACACCGTCCTTGTAAAGTGTATAGGCTGTCAGCGTTCCCGACATGCCCGCGCCGATAACGAGTACGTCGTAGCGCTCTTTCTTGATTGGTTTTTGTAAGACGATCTGTTCCGATTCTGTGGTCGGCCAATATAAGTTCCCGTTGTGCATCTCCATGACGTCATCCTCCGATAATCAGCATCTTCTACTTAATCCCCGAATTTCACGAATGAAAACGCAAAAGGCCGCAGACAATCTGTCTGCGGCTTGCGTATTCGATTCAATCGTTATTTTTTGATGACGACCGTGTTAGCGGATGCGCCTTTCGTGTAGCTGATTCGTTTCACATTCTCTGCCCCGCGGATTTCCGCAAGGTTCGTTCCATCGACAATCACTTCTTTGACGATGGCGCCTTTGAAGTCGATGATGGCACCGGCTTCTTTCGGTTTCACTTGAACGACGACGTTTTTGAGCGGGTCACCTGTCAATTCCGTGTAGGCGCCGCGTACAAAGATGCCGTTCTTGAAGTTCGTGCCTTTGCCGATTGTCACGCCGATGAAGTCATCTTGGAGGACGAGGCGTGCCGCCTTGTTGTTCTCGACTGTGTAACGCGTCAATTCCACTTCTGGCTCCGGAGTGAGATCGATTTGTGCGAGGACCGGGTCGTGGTCACTGGCGCGGCCCGACATCTCCGTGAAATCAGCGTTGACGTGAATCATATCGATTTCGGTCGTCGCCGCTAAACGGTTCGACACGAGGATATGGTCGAGCACTTGCGAGTTCCCTTGATAGACGTACGAGTAACGGTCGACGGCCGGGACTTTCTCGACCATGTTCGTCATCAAGTCGCCTTTGAAGATTTGCATCGCGTCTGAGAACTCGAAGTCGTTAAAGTCACCGAGGGCGACGACGTTCGCGTCCGGGTTGTCCGTCTTCACGTCAGCGACGAAATCATGGACGATTTGAGCGATTTGTTTCCGTTGGACTTCACTACCGAGCACGACCGGCTGTTTTGAGCCGAAGACGCCCGTGTCGCCACCTTTCGAGTTCCAGTGGTTGGCGATGACGACGACGTTCTCGCCTTGGAAGTCGAATTGCGCCGCGAGCGGTTTACGTGAGCTGTTGAACGCCGGGTTGAGCGGGTCGATGCGGCCCGGGTTGTGCGTCAACTTGCCGTTCTCATAACCGACAGCTGTCGTTGCGTCACCGGCAGGGATGCCTTCTGTGAGCGAGACACGTTCCGGGTCATACAAGAAGCCGACACGGATGTTGGCGTTCGGTGCACCGCCATCTTTGTTGTTTTCTGGGTCGATGTTGACGTACTTGTACGATTTGCCGCCGATCGAGACGATATTGTCAATCAAGCGTTGATAGCTTTGGTCGGCCGCAGAATCGCCTGTGCCCTCACCGTTGTTGTCTTGAACCTCGGTCACGCCGATGATGTCCGGGCTGTTCAATTCCTCGACGAACGCTTTCGCGAGTTTAAGTGCCTTCTCATCCGATGTTTCCTTCACGTTGTTCGAGAAGTTCTCGAGGTTGTAAGAGGCGATCGTCAATTTGTCCTCTTCGGCTTCGATGAACGTCGTCTCGCGCTTGGCATCGCCTTTGACGAAGGCGGCTTTCATTTCGTCGAGTGAGGCTTGAATCTTGTAGTTTCCGAACGAGTATCCGACGATTCCGACGATCGGGCCGTTGAATCGGTCACCGGTCGCGACATCGAATTCACGCGCTTCCACGTTTGGTTCGAGACGGAATTGGATCCGTTCCGGGTTGGCGTCATCTTTTTTAAGAAGCACACCACCGTTGAACGTCTCCGTGGGTGTTCCTTCGAGCACGGTCACGAGGTCGCCGTATTGTTGTGGGGAGACAGATTTAAGGTTGCCCGTCTCGACGCGCATCCCTTCAAGGCTCTCCCAGAAGTCGATGGCGTCTTTGTCCGGGTTGAAGACGGCGAGGGCGTCGCTGTCGATGAACTCGGTCGGCAAGTTCGACTCGTCGATTTTCACTGGCGTCGGGAGGGCGACACCGCTCTTGATGACGTCAACACCACCGTTACGTGTATCGATTTGCGTCATCTTCATGTCCGTCTGTTGACGGTCGCTATATCCTTCGATGGCGTACTCGCTGACGAGACCTTTCACGCTGACGAGGTCTCCGACTTGAATGCCGGCGATCGAACGGCCGCCATACAAGATGATTCCTTCTGACGTGCGTGCGTCTTGGTCCGCTTCCATGTCAGGTGTTTGAATGTAGTAATACGTCGTTCCGTTCGAGACGAACGAGTACGTGACGATTCCTTCGACACCTTCGACCGTCTGTCCGTTCATCGGCGACGTATGGCTCGCGCCTTGAATGTCGTGGATGCGGATCTTGTCCGTGATTTTATAGTCGAACGTCGTCACGGCGCTGAACGAATCACCTGATTTGACGGCCACTTTGAGCGTCTTCGTTTCTTCAATGCGGACTGGTGATGTATAAAGCGTACCGTTCACTTTCGGGTCCGACCCGTCGAGCGTGTAATAGATGTCAGCGCCCGCTGTCGTCGTCGAGAGTGTCACGTCTTGTGGACCGACGAACGTGCCCGCACCTGGCTTCGCAGTTGCCGGACGGAGTACCGACGCGTCGATGACCGTGTCAGATACGTCACGCGGGATGATTTGATACGTGTTATCGAACTGTTGCACGATTCCTGTGATTGACGAGTAGTTGACGTCCGTCTGTAAATCGAGAATGCCGCGCTCATCGCGCACGACGAATTCTTTCGTTCCGTCTGTGGCCGTCAAGTTTTGACCACTGCCCGAGAGCGTGACGTTATTGACGGTGACGAGTTCAGACTCGACGTCCTCATTGATCTGTTCGCCAGTGAGAACTTGCGCAGCCGGGACGCTCGCCGCTTGTTTTGAAACGACGACGGCGCTGTTCAATTGAAGCAGTTCACGATACGAACCGATTGCACCCGTGACGACGACTTCATCCCCGACGTTGACGGCGAGTGACGTCGGACGGACCGAGAGACCGCCTGTCGCATCTTGAATCGAAATCGTGTTGGCCAGTTTCGCCGTGACGACGCCTTTAATCGTGACCGTTTTACCTTCGGCTTTCGTACGGGCGTCACTGATCGAGATCGGAGTGACCGGCGCCGGTGGTTCTACCGTACCGCCATCGCCGTATTCGACGCCTTGGAACGTGTGGGCTCCGAGGTTCGTGAACGTATCGATTGGTTGTGTGTTCCATTCAGTGGCCGGGTCGAACGCATCGGCGCCGTTCGCATCCCCTGTCGTGACCGTATCTTTTCGAACCAACGACTGGTCAGCCGTGGCGACGCTAGTTCCCCATTTCGTACCCGGATCGAATCCGACTTGACCGAAGACGTCGAGCACCGTGTCGCCTTTTTTCAAGACGAGCGTGTCATCGCCGTTAAAGTTCGTCACACCGCTTGTCGTGTTCGACTTCGCTTTCAAGGCATCGCTCGCGTTGGCGTTGACGATGACATACGTGCCACCTGGCTCGAGCGTACCTGTCAAATTGAGGGTCGTGCCTGGAGCCGTCCCGCCGTTTGAATACAGTTCAAGTTTATAGGCCGAGAGGTCGATGGCCGTATTCGTTCCATTGAACAGTTCGATCGCTTTATTGTTGCTAGAGCCTTCAACATATTCCGAAATGAATAAATCTGTAGCGTTCAACGTCTCTGCGTGTACGTTTGCCGCAATCGGCGTCATGCTGCTGACGATGAGTCCAGCCGATAAAGCGAGGCCGGTCATTTGTTTGAATGAACGTGCTTGTAATTTCCCCATGTGTTAGTCTCCCTTTGATTATGTAGATGGCCGATACGATGTCCCAGTTCGTGTGGTCACTTGCTTGAGCGGATGCCCCCTTTAGGTCAAAACGAAATGATAGCGCTTACATCACTCGACTTGAGGTAAGGAAGATGCGTTCATATTCCCTCCATCGATTGACGGATTCCACTATCATTTACCAACTTTTCAACTACATGTTAAACATAACCAAGCAGACGTCAGAACTCAATCCACTTATTGCGAAGTTCATATTACAGTTTGATTACAGACCAGAAGAAAACAAGGCAGAGGTCAATCGGGTTGACGGGACGTCGTCCAACTCTTACAATTCATTAATACAATTAAGTATATCGGTTAACTGTGGATTAAATAGGGAGGAAACGAATGACGACAATTACTTATCCGGTCATCCCGGGAGCGGGCGCGTTTTATTATGAAGGAAATGAAATAGGAATCTTATTGTGTCACGGCTTTAACGGGACGCCTCAAAGTGTGCGTGATGTCGGGATCGCCTTGATGGAGAAAGGATTCACCGTCTATGCGCCTCGGCTCAAAGGACATGGGACGGACCCGGAAGAGTTCCGGCACTCGACGCGCCGTTGCTGGTACGAGTCGATGGAAGCCGGCATCCGTCTCTTGCGCGAGCGATGTCGACACGTCATCGTCGTCGGGCAGTCGATGGGTGGAACGCTGGCGATGAAGGCGGCCTTGTCCGGTCATGCCGATGCGATCGTCACCATCAATGCGGCGTTGTCGGTCCCGGGCTATGCCTGTCACGCCACAGATGATGTCTGTCGCTTCATCGATGAAGATGAACCGGACATCTGTGCACCGGGCGTGTATGAGATCGTCTATGACAAAGTCCCGACGTCAGCCATCCGTGAACTGCTCGCGCTCATCGAGGAGGTGCGCCCGATGGTAGCTGAGGTGGCCGTCCCAACGTGCGTCATCCATTCCGCCATCGACAATGTGGTCCCTCCAGAAGATTCGGTATGGCTCTACGAACAAGTACAAGCACCGAAACAACGGGAAGTGCTCGAACGCTCGTACCATGTGGCCACGATGGATTATGATCGCGAGCGGTTGGCCGACGTCATCGGTGCGTTCTGTGAACAAGTCGCGACCATCTCTAAAATGTAGTCCTCGGACTGCATTTTTTTATATGTGATTATTTGCAAACGCTTGCACAAGTGCTATTCTAGGATTAGATTCATCCTGAAACAGGTATTGCTGTTCAAGTATATAAAATATAAATGATGAGATGTAGGAGGCAAGCGGCGTATGGAGTCGATGGTCAGTAGACAACAAGAGAAGCAGAAAACGGTCACCCGCACGTGGTGGAAAGAAGCGATCGCATATCAGATTTACCCGCGTAGCTTTAAAGATTCGAACGGAGATGGAATCGGCGATCTCCGCGGTATCATTGACAAGCTGGATTACTTAGAAGACCTGGGGATCGATGTGATTTGGATTTGTCCGATGTATAAGTCTCCGAACGATGATAACGGATATGATATCTCGGACTATGAAGACATTATGGAAGAGTTCGGAACGATGGAAGACTTTGATGCGTTGCTCAAAGCAGTCCACGCCCGTGGAATGAAATTACTGTTAGACCTTGTCGTCAACCATACCTCTGACGAGCATCCATGGTTCGTCGAATCAAAAAGTTCGAGACACGACCCGAAGCGGGACTGGTACATCTGGCGTGACGGAACGGATGAGGCACCTCCGAACAACTGGGCGAGTATCTTTGGGGGCTCGGCTTGGGAATACGATGAAACGACCGAGCAATATTATTTGCACGTCTTCTCTAAAAAACAGCCAGACTTGAACTGGGAAAATGAAGAAGTGCGTGGCGCCGTCTATGACATGATCAACTGGTGGCTCGACAAAGGAATCGACGGATTCCGAGTCGACGCGATCAGTCACATCAAGAAGATGCCAACTGAGACGATGTTGCCGTCTCCAGACGGGAAACCGTACGTCACGGCGTTCTCCATGTATTCGAACATCGAGGGTATCCACGACTATCTGCAAGAGATGAAACAAGCGACATTCGCCAAGTACGACATCATGACGGTCGGTGAGACGAACGGAATTGAGCCACAAGCGGCCGATTTGTGGATGGGACCGGAAAACGGGGCGATGAACATGGCGTTCCATTTCGACCACGTCGACATCATGCGCAAGTCACGCCTGGCTCCGCTCGATGTCGTCAAGCTGAAGCGGATTTTTGACAAGTGGCAACAAGGCCTGCTCGAGACGGGATGGAACGCTCTCTATATCGAGAACCACGACATGGTGCGCGCCGTCTCGCTCGTTGGGGATGAGAACCATTACTGGCGCGAAAGCGCGACCGCCCTTGGCATGATGTACTTCTTCATGCACGGGACGCCGTTCATCTATCAAGGTCAGGAAATCGGCATGAAAAACGTACCGCTCCCTTCGATTCATGACTATGACGATGTGGCGACAAAAAATGAATATTTCGAACGGATTGCCAACGGTATGAGCGAAATCGATTCGATGCAACACGTATGGGGCACGTCGCGCGACAACGTCCGCACCCCGATTCAATGGGACGCGTCACCGAACGCGGGCTTTTCGACGACGAAGCCGTGGATGCCGATCCACGAAGAATATGAGACGCTTAACGTCGACGCCCAATCGAAGGATGCCCACTCGATTCTATCGTTCTACAAGGCGATGATTCGTCTTCGTCGGGCCGAAGAGACGTTCACGTACGGCAGTTACCGTGATTTGCTGCCGGACCATCTGCAAGTGTTCGCCTATGAACGGAAGTTTGAAGAACAGACATTTTATGTCGTCGTCAACTTGACGGCAAACCCTGCCGAGGCGACGCTTCCTGGTCTCGACAAAGCGACGCTCGTCTTGACGAATGAGATGGACCCTGAGACGATTGAGACGGAAACGTTTATGATGCGGCCGTTCGAAGCAAGGTTGTATCGTTTATAATTGAGAAGGCACCTTCACGTCGAAGGTGTCTTTTTTAGGAGGTGGGATCATGCATCACTTCGAGATTAGAAACGAGGAGACGACATTCCGGTTCGTCATCGCGGAAGCGTCACGCGACACGTTACGACTCGTCCATGCGCAAGTCATCGAGACGGTCCGGACGGAGGCGTATGTCCAATTTGCACGGGATTTGACCCATGCCTTTCACGCGTTGCAAGGAGTGGCTCGATTACAAAATGAGGCAGGGCGAGTGATTTTGACAATCTCGTTCGAACGAGGCCGCGTCGAGGTCGAGACGGATTGGGGACAGGGGACGAACCGATTCGAGACCGATCAAAGTTATTTGACGAGGACGGTCGGACAAATCGGCATCGTGGAATAGATTGTGACAAACGCGGGAAAAGAGCATATGATAGAGGTTGACTATACGGAAAGGGGTGTCGGGTATGGATGGCACGAAACGCGCGGACATTCGCCCAGGGCTCCACGTCCAGATTGTCCTAAAACAAGATCAGCGGAGTGGGAAGTTGACGTCAGGCGTCGTCAAAGACATTTTGACGAACTCGCCGCGTCACCCGCACGGCATTAAAGTACGCTTAAGCGATGGACAGGTCGGTCGGGTGAAAGTGATCGAAGCTGGAGGTGAATAACATGACTGAAAAGAAATTAAGTTTTCAAGAGGCGATGAAGCAAAAACTCGCTGAAAAGAAACAAAACGAGACGAAAGTGCCGACAGGACTTCGTGGGACGAAGCAGAAACCGTTGACGAACCAGTTGACGAAGAAGCCGAACAACCAGAAGAAACGGACAGGCGTTTAAAAAGCAGCCGCTCACAATGAGCGACTGCCTTTTTTGTTTGTCCAGGTTTGTTCAGTCATGTGACGTACCGATGAAATAGCCATTGTTGAAGTGGTCGAGCAGCTGTTGATAGTACTTCATCTGTTCAACGTTCTTGCTTGCAAGCGCCGCGTCCGCACCGGCGAGCAATTCACCGACGGTCAACCCGACCTCGCTATTGTCTATGGCATAGACGAGCTCGAGATCGAGCACATCAGTACCGTTTAACAAGACGTTGATTTTTGCAGCCGTCAGTTGCATAATCAATCGTTTCTCTTCGGTCATTCCTCTTTTCGCGGGATCCATGAGCAGGGCGAGTGCTTCACGGTCGTCAGTCACGCTATAGGTTTGGCCGTTGAGTGTAATGAACGTTCCATACGAGAACGTTACTTTGTCGAAGTTGAATGTGTTTTTCCAGAAACCGATCGTATACACATCATAGTCGTCCGTTGGTGGCGGTGGTGGCGTACATTCTTCCACCGTCAACGTGACGTAGCGGACCCAAGGAGTACCGACGCCCGGATCACCCGGATAGGCTGTTTCGTTCGAACCGTTCACGACCGTATCCAAGTGGAGGAAAACATTGAATTGGAATTCGTCTGACAAAAGCGTGGATTCAGTGACTCCAAGGTAACCGGCGAGATTCGCATACGGAATCAGTAACTGTGTCGGGTCGACAAGTGATTTGATCTTGAATTCATATGCACCGGGACTTCCACGCTCAAGAGACTCGGTCGTTAAACGGAAATCAATCTTGATGTTTTCTGGTACATCCTGTAAGACGACCCCGTCATTCAAATCGATGACGATTTTCAGCCCATCGGCAACGAACTCAAAGTCAACAGTACCAATCGGGATGTTTTGTCCCGCATAAATCGTTGTACTCGACGTCGTCGACACACACCATTGTTTACTACTTTCTTCCGCAACGACTCCTTTCATTGGCAAGAGCGACAGCACGAACATGAGCACGAACAACAGTGACCACCATTTTCGATGCTTCTTCATCTCGTTCCCTTCTTTCCTCGTGATGACTGAACGTGGTGTTATAGAAGGTGCACACCTACAGTTATTTATTACCCGGTCAATTAGCGTTCAGTCGCAAATCAGGGAAATAATTCAAACGAGATGAGAAATGTAAACAATATTCACATTAAAACCTATTCACAAAGCGAATAGTTTGAAACAAGTTGAATGAGGACGTCAAAATACAGCAGGGAAATAAAGATTTATTATTTCTTTCAGATAACTTTGTAAGCGCTTTAAATAAAGCTATAACTCAACTTTTGTTATATAACATATGAAATAAGTGTGAACTGACCTATAAAAAAATTATTGATAATTGTCAGAATCTTTGTATAATTCAAAACAAGACATTATAAAACATCTTAACAACTTTAGATTCACACAACAGGGAGGAACTTATTTATGGAAGCCGTGCAAAGCATGTTACAAGGAAGCGTCGATTACATGAACAACATCTTATGGACGTATGTTCTCATCGTTGCGCTCGTCGGAGCCGGGATTTACTTTACAGTGAGGACACGCTTTATGCAGTTCCGTTACTTAAAAGAGATGTTCCGGGTCGTCGCTGAAAAACCGGAGGTCACAGACAGCAAGAGCATCAGTTCAATGAAATCGTTCTTCATCGGAGCAGCCACACGAATCGGGACGGGTAACTTGGCCGGTGTCACCGTCGCCGTGACGGTCGGTGGACCAGGAGCGGTCTTCTGGATGTGGATCGTCGCGCTTCTCGGTGGAGCGACAGCGATGATTGAGAGCACGCTCGCACAAGTCTATAAAGTAAAAGATGACGTCGCGTACCGCGGCGGTCCAGCATACTACATTGAAAAAGGACTCAACAACCGGGCCCTTGGTATCGTCTTCGCCGTCTTAATCGCGGTGACGTTCGGTCTCATCTTCAACTCAGTGCAATCGAACACGATCGCGGCCGCGTTTGATAACGCGTTCGGCATCGATGCCGTCGTCGGTGGAGCCATCCTCGTCGTCTTGACTGGATTGGTCATCTTCGGTGGTGTACACCGTGTCGCCAACTTCTCGGCAATCGTTGTACCGATTATGGCTGGATTGTACTTGGCCATCGCCGCTTATGTCGTCGTCGTCAACATCACAGAAATCCCAGGCGTGTTCGCGATGATCTTCCAGAGCGCATTCGGTCTTGAGCAAGCGTTCGGTGGATCGGTCGGAGCAGCCATCTCGATGGGTGTACGTCGCGGTCTCTTCTCGAACGAAGCAGGTATGGGTTCGGCACCAAACGCGGCAGCAGCCGCAGAAGTTTCACACCCAGCGAAACAAGGTTTCCTTCAAGCGCTCGGCGTCTTCTTGGACACGTTGATCGTCTGTACGGCAACAGCGGCCATCATCCTCCTCTCAGACAGCTATGCTGCCGGTAACGGAGAAGGAATCGTCATGCTTCAAAATGCATTGAGCGAACAAATCGGATCATGGGCGCCAGCGTTCGTCGCTGTCAGTGTCTTCTTGTTCGCCTTCAGTTCAATCGCAGGTAGCTACTACTACGGTGAAACAAACATCGAGTTCATCAAGAAGAGCAAAAACGCAGTTCTTGGTTTCCGCCTTGCGACAATGGCGTTCGTCTTCATCGGAGCGGTCGCAAGCCTCGGCTTCGTCTGGAGCTTGGCTGACTTGTTCATGGCAGGGATGACGTTAATCAACATTGCAGCCATCACGTTACTCGGTGGCGTCGCCTTCAAAGTCCTTCGCGACTACGAAGAGCAGCGTGCCCAAGGGCTCAACCCACGCTTCTCGGCCCGTAAACTCGGCATCGAGAACACGGAATGTTGGGACGTCGAAGAAGAAGAAGTCGCACAAGGTGCAGTCCAAGCGGCTGCTGCCGATACGACAAAAGGTTAATTCGTTCAATGTGCAACAACAGGGGCCCTGCGCATCGGGGCCCCTGTCTTTTTATGCGTTTTGACGGATCGATTCAATATTTTTCTCGGCAGGTTTCGCGTTCAAATGGACGTACGTCCCGGCGACGAACAAAGCGCCTCCGACGATGTTGCCAAGCGTGGCAAACACGAGATTGTTCAACGCCAGCCCGAGATTGATCGCCTCAGATGGGGCGTAATAGAGCGCGAGCCCGAAGATGCCCATATTGGCAATCGAGTGCTCGAAACCGGCGGCGAAAAAGACGACGACCGGGAGCATCGTGAGCATAATCTTCGCAACGTCATTTTTCGTCTTCAACGGCATAAAGATAGCGATACAGACGAGGATGTTGCACAAAATCCCTTTCAAGAAAATCGCGAGTACGTCTCCGCCCATTTTTTTCGCGGCGACGACCGATAACAGGTGGTCGGCACTGACATCGCCCATGCTATGGGCACCGATGACGAGCCCGACGAGGATGAGCGCACCGACCAAGTTACCGAGCCAGCTGATGCCCCATACGGCCGTTAAATCGCGCCAGTCGACACGTCCGCGTTTCGCGCCCGTATACAAATACATCGTATTGCTCGTGAACAGCTCTCCGCCCGTCCAAACAATGAAGACGAGGGCAACCGAGAAACTCATCCCCGCGAACAGCATCGTTCCTGGCACATCGATGAACATGTTTCCGACGGAGAAGGCAAAGACGACCCCAATTCCAATCAGAAAACCGGCGACGATGGAGCGGAGTGCGTAGTGACCGAACGCGTGACGCAACAACGTCGCTTTTTTATAGGCGGCTTCTTCCATATACTCGACAGCTTGTTTTTCCATTTGAACACGGCCTCCTTTAGACAACTTAAGTCTAGGAGGTCTACAAAAAGTTTGCAATTGTTTTCACAAACTTTTTTGAAAGCCGTTCCAACTGTTCACATCGTTGCCACGAGTTCGACTTTCATCCGGTCCGGATCTTCAAAGTAAAGCGCGGTGTAGGACGGTCCTCCGGCGTGCGGGAACCGATCGGCGTAGAGCTCGGTGAATCCGTGCTGTGTCAGTTCTTCACGGAAACTTACGAGTTGCTCAATCGACTCGGCGTGGAAGGCGAGATGGTTCAACCCGGTCTTCTTGCGATGGTACGGCGGCTCGAGATAATCGGCCTCGGTTTGGACGAAGACGAGATACGTATCGCCGAAACGATAACTCCTTCCTTCTTCCCATTGTTGGTAGACGGTATAGCCGAGCTCAGTGAGGAGCCAGTCCCACGCCATGAGGCTCTTGTTCAAATCAGAAACGTACAGTTCGACATGATGTAACATCGGTCTCATCCTTCCGTCGGACGTTTCAAATTTGTCCGTTTAGTATAATGGTTATTATATAACGAATGCAGGGGGAACCATATGGACAACACGGGGCTTGTCTCGAACATATTGATTGCGGGGAAGACCGGGGTCGGCAAGAGCGCTTTTTTAAATTATATTTACGGGCGTGATGTGGCCGAGTCACGTGCCGGCAGCCCAGTGACGGCGGAAGGGCTGCATGAATATGAATACTATGACCTTGAGCGAGGCATCTTGTTCCGTTTCTTCGATACATGGGGACTTGAGGCGGACCGATCCGACGAATGGCATGAGGCGGTATTGTCCATCGTCAATCAACGGGAAGGTGCACTCGATATCGCCGATTGGTTCCATACGATCTATTACTTACTGTCCATCAACTCGGGACGCGTCGAGGCGTACGAGTTAGAAGCCATTTTAAAACCGCTCTATGCGAAACGAAGCAACGTCACGATCATCTTGACGAACTATAACCCGGACAGTGCGATGAACGTCGAGAAGGCGGAGGCGATGGAAGCAGTCCTCATGCGTGAGCTCGGAATTTCACGGGATGCGATGATTCGCGTCAACAGTGTCGAAAAGAAGTTGCTCGGTGGACAAGTCGTGCCGCATATCGGATATGAGGCAGTGTGGCAACGTAATCGGACCAACCTCTGGAAAGACGTCGAACGAAAACTGCCACACAACTTGACGCGTCATTTATTGACCGAGTTAGAGGCGTGGCGCGCCCGAAGCTATCGTTCGGCTGAAACAATCCGCATGATCACCCCGCAAGTGATGATCAGCTGGAAAGCCCGCCAAATCGAAAAAGACTTGGAACAAACACTCGAAGCGGCCGCCGAGACCACAGAGGCCGCGATGGCCCAAGGTGTTCGTCACTACATTCAACTGATGGAGCGTTATCCGCTCGTCGGTGCCCCGTCTGACCTTGTGTTCAAAACACGCCGGGTCGAGCTCGGGTTTGACTATTCATTCAATCGCACCGTTCGGAAGATGGTGCTCGGGATGATCCCGGGCGTCCACTTCATCTATTGGGCGTTCAAACGGAGGACGGCGGAGCGAGGTATCAAAAAAGCTGTCGATCAGCAATACGAGTTGGTCAAACAGACGATTGAGCTGGATGTGCGCCGTGGTTTCGAGGAAGAGATGCGACGGCTTGGCCGAACGCTCAATCAATGAGGAGGAACTGACATGGAGAAAAAAGTCCCATTCAATTTGGATACGTATGACTTAAAAGAAGAACTCGACCGGTTGCGCGGAAAAGTAAAAAAACCGAACATCTTGATCGCGGGAGCGACCGGGTCGGGCAAGAGTTCCGTCGTCAACCACGTCTTCGGTCGTGACTTGACGAAAGTCGCCGCCGGCGAGCCGGTGACGCGCGGGATCCATCAGTTCATGAGCGACGACATCGCCATCGTGCTTTATGACAGTGAAGGGTATGAGATTGGGAGTGCCCGGCAACAAGCATATGCTGATGAAGTCATCGGTTTCGTCGAACGGGCCCAGACGAAAGGGGCGGCCGAACAAATTCATCTTGTCTGGTATGCCATCAACGCCTCGATGAAACGGGTCACGCCGCTTGATCGGGCGCTCATCAAACAATTGAACGAAGCGACGTCGGTCGCGGTCTTGTTGACGCAAATCGATCAAGTCGACCTAGATGAACTGATGGCGCTCCGAAACGAGTTAGTGGACGTTGTCCCGGAACAGGCCGTGTTCCAAGTCAGTGTCGCTGAAGAGCTGTTGAATGACCAAGAACTTCGGAACCATCTCGATTGGGAGCGTCTCGTCACCTGGTCTGTCGAACAACTCGACCAATCGCTCCAAGAAGGACTGCTCATGGAGATTCACGCAGAGAGCGAGGCGATGCTCAAGCTGAAACGGAAGAAAGCGAACCGGATCATCTCGGGTTATGTCGCCAGTGCCGGGACGGCGGCGGCGGTCCCGCTCCCATTCGCCGATGCGATCGCGCTCACGCCGATTCAAGTGACGATGAGTGTTCACTTGTTCCGTTATTGGGGTGTGAAAGCGAATGACGATATGTTGAAGACGCTGATTGGGAGCACCATCATCCCTCAAATCGGTCGGGCGCTCTCGAAGACGATTTTATTGAACGTCATGAAGTTCTTCCCAGGGGCAAACGCCGCCGCGAGTGTCATCAATGCGACTGTCGCGTCAGGCATCACCTGGGCGATCGGGCTCGCCATCAACGAAGTTGCGTACCGGAACGCGATGGACTCATCGAAAACAATCGAGCAACTGCTCAACAGTGACTTCGGCTCGCTATTCGAGCAGTTCATGGAGCAAAATCCAGTAACGAAAAAGAAACCTTGATTCGACACGTTTGATAAACTGGTCGAGACAAGACATAGGGGGAGACGGAATGAAGAAACGCATTTACATTACGAGACGGTTACCGGAAGAAGCAGTGGCGCCACTGCGAGACAAGTACGAGGTCCGCATGTGGGAAGAAGAAGCGAAGAGCGTCCCGCGCGACGTCTTGTTGAAAGAAGCGGCGTCAGCGCATGCGCTCTGGACGATGCTCAGTGATACAATCGACCGGGAAGTGATTGAACAGGCCTCGCAACTCGAAGTCATCTCGAACTTGGCGGTTGGCTATAACAATATCGATATTGGAGCGGCCAAGGAACGCGGCATCGTCGTGACGAACACGCCGGACGTGTTGACAGAGACGACGGCCGATCTCGCGTTCGGATTGATGATGATGACGGCACGTCGGCTCGGGGAAGCAGAACGCGATTTACGAGACGGCGAATGGAAATCGTGGACGCCGATGGGTTACGTCGGGATGGACTTGTACCGGGCCAAACTCGGGATCATCGGCATGGGTCGAATCGGGGAAGCAGTCGCACGTCGGGCCCGCGGCTTCGACATGGATGTGTTGTACCATAATCGGACGCGTCGCCATGAATCGGAATCGATGTATGGCTTCGTCTATGCGGAACTCGACGGGTTGCTCGAACAGTCCGACTTCGTCGTCGTCCTCGCGCCGCTCACCGAAGAGACACGTGGGATGTTAGGCGCAGAGCAGTTCGCGAAAATGAAAGAGACAGCGGTCTTCATCAACGTCGCTCGTGGCGAGATTATCGATGAGACGGCGCTCTATGAAGCACTGAAGGAACGGCGGATTTGGGCGGCGGGACTTGATGTGTTCGCTAAAGAACCGGTGGCGATGGACCATCCACTCTTGACGCTCCCGAACGTGACGACGTTGCCGCATATCGGCAGCGCCTCCATCAAGACAAGGCTTGCCATGATGGCGCTCAATCGGGAAGCCATCGTGAACGTGCTCGAAGGAGAAGAGCCGAAAAACCGATTAACGTAAAACAAGGACCTGACCGGGTTGTGGTCAGGTCCTTGTTGCATCTTGGTTAGAAACGGCGGATATTGTCTGGATCTTCGTAATCGTTTCGGAGGGCCCGGTCATCGAGTCCACGCAACTTGTTCTCACGGTCAGTCAACTCGGATTTTTTATCCAATATGTCCTGCTCGGGGTCGACGGCCCGGTTTGGATTGTCGGCCGTCGATTCGTTGAAGGGTTTCGAATCGATTTCTACACCATCAGACGTATGGCGATCGTCCCGGTTCGCGTCACGATGTTTCGGGTCATTATATGGCTCCGAATCAATCTCCACACCATCGGAAGTGTGATGATCTGAGCGGGTCGAACGGGTCGTGTCAGATTTCGGATCATTATACGGCGTCGAATCGATTTCAAGCCCATCGGCCGTATGGTGGCCTTGGTGACTCGTATCGTGTCTCGAGTCGGTATAAGGTGACGAATCGATCGTCAGCCCTTCATTATGACGACGCTCGAAGTCTTCATCCACATAGATTAAAATCTTTCCAGCCTCGACATCGCTGTAGTGGCGCTTCACCTCGTCCTCGCTCAAGCCCATATTGCGAAGTCCGGCATGGACATCCTCATGTCCGCTCAAGAAAGCCCGTACCTTATCAAACCAGCCGGCGTGGTGTGCTGCTTCGGTATGGACGTCCGTTTGACGACGCAAAATCGAGACGTTATCTTCATGTTTGGCGACGACATAGATGTCTGAGTCTTTATAGCCCTTCGCACGCAACTCCTCGACTTTTCCGAGTGCCGCGTCCTGTGTGTCATACATGCTGATAAACCGTTTCTCACTCATCTTCGTTTCCTCCTTATAATCGCCGGTGGTCTTCTAGACCGGAATGTCCGCGGACGATCGGGTCCTCTTTCGTACCGCGAGGTTCTTCGTCGTGATCATTGAACGGCTTCGCGTCGAAGGCGATGCCATCTGCTTCTTCCCCTTTATCATGGTCGAGTTCACTATCTTTCTTATACATATTCGGATAGCGTTCGTATGAGTGTTTGTCGATGTAAAGCAATAATTTGCCGGCATCGATCGACGTATAATACTCTTCAGCCTCCGCATCACTGAGTCCCATGTTCCGCAATTCATCACGAATGCGGTCACTGCCGTGAAGGAACGCTTTTACACGGTCCAACCAGTTGACATCGCGAATCCCCGATTCGGCGTTCACCTCGGTGTGGTAGCGCAAAGCAGAAATTTCCCCGTCCCGCTTGGCTACGACGTGCATGTTTTTCTCGGCTTCCCCAGCTTGCTTGAGTTCATTCACCTTATCCATGACTTCTTGCTCGTTATGGAATAATCCAATAATTTTGCGATCCGACATGTTGTGCCTCCTTCATAATCGTTTATTTTATAAATCGACGTCACGCTATTAGTAATTTCCGTTATAGCAAAGGTTCAAACAAAAAACGCCATCTCCTAGAGAGAATGGCGTGATCAATAATAAATCATTAACGTCTCATTGCCGAGGTGGCACCGCGTGTTCTTCCAGACGAACTCGATCAATGTCCACATGGCCATGAATCCGCTGATCGCAAGCAGGATGAGCGCATACACAGGTGTCAATTGAATCAAGAACGACCATCCGAGTGCGAACAAGATGGGTTGGGTCAATAACACGAAACCGACGTACAGGGCTATGATGAGCAATGCGAAGACAATCCGTCGTCCTAGTGTTTGGAAGTGGTGACGGAAACGGGTCAATAGGCCAAAGATGGCACCGGTCAATAGAACAGGGAGGACGAAGCCGAAATAATCGAGCGGGTAAGGCGTAGCGGGTGCCGTAAACAAGCGCAGACTGAACACATCATCCATTACAAGCAATAAGTTGGCGTAGGCGAATGCCAAAATCATACCGAGTAGCCAACCGAATTGATTCCAGACGCGACGAGATGACTTGATTGCCTCAATTTTCGTATAGGCTAAAAAGGAGACATCACGCATCTCGACATCCTGGAGCTTGACTTGAACTTCGTTGAGCCGCTCAATCGCCCAATCGAATTCCCGATTCGCCTGCGCTTTCTCATGAGGTTTCAATTCATCCGTCGCCTCAATCATCATATGGTAGCGACGTTGGTATTCTTCGTTTGTCGCCGGTTGTTCAATTAAAAATCGAGCATAGTCGTGCGCGTTTTGTTTCGTGAGTCCTTCGAGAGGCTGCCCGTTCTTTTCCGCCTGTTGAATATAGCCGGCTAAACTGTCGAGCAAGCGATCGGCTTGCTGCTTGTCATCTAATAAGTCGTTTAAATGCGTACGGACTTGATCGTAAAACTGTTGAACGACCGGGTCGTTCGATACGTGTAGTTTCAGAAAAATTCCTCTCTTCTCATAGTTAGATTATTTCGGGGGTGGGTCGTTATGCGACAGCGTCAATGATTCGAAATCACCTTGTTCGATGCTGCGGATGAGAATCTCACTGCCGCCCATATTCGTCGCCAACGGGATGGAATACACGTCGCAGAGACGCATCAAGGCGCTCACATCGGGTTCGTGTGGCTGGGCCGTCAACGGGTCGCGGAAGAAAATAATCATGTCCATCTCGCCGCGGGCGACGGCGGCGCCGATTTCTTGGTCCCCGCCCAGCGGACCGGATTGAAAGCAATGGACCGGCAAACCGGTCGCTTCGGCGACGCGCTTCCCGGTTGTGCCGGTCGCGAACAATTGATGCTTTTGCAAGACGTGGGCATAAGCTTTTACAAGCACGATCAAATCATCTTTTTTCTTATCGTGGGCAATCAGGGCGATGTTCATCTTGATTCCTCCTCAAAAGACTTCTTCTTTTAATTCGTATCACATTTACTTGAGAAAGACACGACTTCTTTCTTACTAGAATCACTTTCTAAAAAACGTTTTGACTTGAATCATGTATAGAGGAATAAGAACTGGCAAGGTTTAGGCAACTGCAAATGTTGGTATTTATACAAAGAGTCAAATAAATGAAATCATTTCAAAAAGAGATTGGAGGAAGATGTTAAATGAACAATACTACTTATAATTTCAACACGTTCATGTCATGGCTGCCTGAGCTTTTGCTCGCATTGCTTATTCTTGTCGTCGGATTCATTTTGGCGAAAGTTCTAGAAAACGTGACGCGCAAAGCGCTTCGCAAAGCACGCCTTGACGACCGTGTAGGGGTAAAACAAGAAGGTGAACCCGGAAAGCCTGCAAGAGAGGAAAAGCGGTGGACGCCTGAACGCATCATCGCAAAAGTCGTCTTCTTCGGCGTACTGCTTCTCGCATTCTTAATTATCTTTGAATTCTTGAACGTACCAACTGTCGCTCAACCGTTCAGTCAAATCTATGCCGGCTTCTCTGGCTTGATCACAGGCGTGATTAAAGCAGGTCTCATCCTGCTCGTCGCATGGATTATCGCCACGCTCTTGAAAAAAGGGATTCAAATGGCAGGTCATCGTCTCAACTTGAACAAGTTGATGGAGAAGACAGGCCAAGAGTCGACGAGCGTCAATCAGACGAAATGGGTCGACACGGTCGCCAATATCGTCTTTTACCTTGTCCTATTGTTAGCTCTTCCAGCGGTACTCGATGCGCTTGGGTTACGAGGCATCAGCGGTCCGTTTGAAGACTTGTTGAACAGTTTCCTTGCCTTCATTCCAAAACTTGTCGCTGCAGCCCTTATCTTCGCGATTGGTTATGTCGTTGCGAAAATCGTCCGCGATATTTTGACGAAGTTCTTGGAAGCGGCAGGTCTTAACCGCTTCGCCGAGAAACTTCACTTGGCTGATTACGTGAAAGGGTCAAGTCTCGCGAAAGTGGTCGGTACGATCGTCTTCATCTTGATTATGATCCCGGTCACGATTTCAGCGCTTGAAGCGCTCGATATTCGCGGAATCTCGGATCCAGCCATCTCGATGCTCAACGACGTCTTGGCAATGATTCCAAATATCATCGTGGCCATCGTCTTGATTCTCGCAGGTGTCTTCCTTGCTAAATGGTTGAAAGGCGTCGTTGTGTCTCTCCTTGAGAACTTAGGCGTCAACTCACTCGCTAGTAAGATGGGTCTCGGTGGTCGCTCGTCGTCATCGACATCAATCGCACAAGTGATCGGAACAATCGTTCAAATCATCATCATCTTGTTGTTCGTATCGGAAGCACTTCAAGTCGCGAACCTCGACTTTATGGCTTCACTCGCAACAGCAATCTTTGCTTACTTGCCAATGGTTATCGCAGCCATCGTCATCTTGGCGGTCGGTTTCTGGCTCGCGAACATGGCAGAGCGTCTCGTCGGCAGTGTGCTCGTAGATGGAGCTGGTCAACCGAGCGTCTTGCGCTACGTCGCGAAGTACGCGATTCTTGGAATCGCCTTCTTCATGGCGATCAGCCAACTCGGCATCGCACCGATAATCGTCAATACGGCATTCTTGCTCATCCTCGGTGCGGTTGCTCTCGCCTTCGGCCTTGCCTTCGGTCTTGGCGGACGTGAGACAGCGGCTCGATACTTGAAGAAAGCTGAGAAACGAATCGATGAGACAGAAGTATCGAAAGAAGGTCTCGAGCAAGAAAAAGCACAGATGAATCAAGAAGCCGAAGCTGCGAAGCAACAGGCGAAACAAGGTGTGGAACAGTCGAAACGTGAAGCGAATCAAACGAAACAAGAGTTGAAGCGTGAAACGAATCGGCCCCAAGCCCCACAATCTGATGTGACGAACGTAGACGGTCCAGAACCGAATCCGTTCCATGACAACATCACACCAGATCAAGATAACCGTTCACTTGATGACAACGAAGGTCCACTTCGTCCATAACAGTGAATGACGGGTCCCTATATTGGGGCCCGTTTTGTTTTGCTGTAAAATAGTGTCACTTTTGTCGATATAATAAGAAACAGGTGGTAAGAAGGCAGGAGTGAGGGGAAGATGTTTCAACGATTTCAACACACATTAATCATGAATTACATATGGGGTTCAGGTATCGCCGTGTTCGGTGTCGGGGGGCTGTTCATCTTTCAGACGCTCGATTTATCCAAGACGGAGATGCTCATCCTCTTGGCTATCATGGGGCTGTCCGGGATGATGATGATTGGGCTTGAACTGCTCCTTTATCGGCGTCACATCCGGCCGATCTGTCGTGTGTTTCAAACAGAGACACTAACGTATGAGGAGCTTCAACAGGCGTTCGATCAAACGAGTCACTTTCCTACGTTGACGGTGAAACGGATTCTCGGTCCACATTTGTTCGGCTTGTCCGTGCCGGCGATGAGTATGACGGCACTCGCCATCGAACAAAGGTGGATTGACTTGCCGTATCGGTTGATTGGCTTGGCGGCGTTCGGTGCTATTTTAATCGCCATCTTGCATGCGTTGATTGAATTCTTTTTGACCTATCGCTCGGTTGAACCGTTGTTGCTTCAGTTGCAGGAGATGAGCGGAAACTTGTACGGGCGGCCGCTCCAAGCGACGTATCGCTCCATCAGCGTCCGGACGAAACTATTGATCAGCATGCTCGTCATCGGTGTGTTCCCGGTCGCATTGTTCATCCTCGCGTCCGGGGTGCAACTGTCGACTGTCAATCAGGTCGATGCATACTGGCAGTGGGCGGCTGTGATTTTAGTTGTTATCATCGGGGTCGCGACGTTTAGCAGCTTTTTGCTGTATGACAACATCAAACGTCCAATCAGTGCATTAACCGAAGGGGTCGCCGCATTAGATGCCGGACGATTGAATCAGATTGATAACCCTTACTCGGATGAGTTCGCCCAACTCGTCACGGGCTTTAATCAGATGGTCACGAACGTCACGTATCGAGATGCGGAAAACGAGCAACTGTTGAACAGTCTGTTCGTCTTGTTCGCTGCAACACTCGATGCCCGGGATTCGTATACGGCCGGGCATTCCGAGCGAGTCGCCACCTATTCTGTCGAGTTGGCACAGGCGCTCCAGTTGCCGGCCGGACAAATCGAGCTGCTCCGCAAATCGGCGCTACTCCATGATATCGGGAAGATTGGTATCCGTGACGATGTGTTGTTGAAGGAAGGGAAGCTGACGGATCGTGAGTTCGCGCAAATTCAAGAACACCCGACCATCGGAATTCATATTTTGAATCAAATTTCCCTACCGGCTGCGTTACAACCGATATTGGCAGGTGTCCGGTCCCATCATGAACGGATTGATGGGACCGGATATCCGGATCGGTTGGTCGGAGAGGAGATTCCGCTCTTCGGTCGTATCATGGCAATCGCCGACGCATATGACGCTATGACCTCTGACCGTCCATATCGGGACGGGATGCCAGTCGAGAAGGCTCTATCGATTTTAGAGAGCGGTCGCGGTACACAGTGGGATCCGGCGTTCGTCGATGTATTCATTAGGTTACGACGTCAGGCCATCTCTGCTTAAACAAACAGGTCCGCCCCACAATTGGGCGGACCTGTTTGTTAAAGGAACGTTTCAATGAGATACACCCCGACGATGCCGCCGATGACGACGAGCATCAAGTTGACCCGAAGGAATGCGAGCGTTGCGGCGACCACCCCACCCGCTAAAGCTGACGTAAGACTGGTCGTTGCCTGCAGGATGCCCGGGAAAATGAGACTGGCGAGCACCGCATAAGGCGTGAAGAGTAAAAACCGCTTCAAGAGCGGAGGTAATTTCAAGTCCCGGAGCCAAAGCAGCGGCACGAGTCGCGGGATATATGTGACGAGCGCCATGGCAAGGACGAGCAACAAGAGGCTGATCATGTTTCGTCCTCCTTATACAGCAAGGCTCCGGCTCCAGCGGCGACAATCGTGGCCAAGATGATGCTCAAGCCGGACGACAGCGGGATGAATGGAGAGACGCCGAAGTAGAGAATGGCTTGAGTCAAGACGGCGATTGCAGCCACGACGATGACCGGTTTGCAGGTAAGGGATGGGACGAGTAGGCCGATGAACATGGCGTACAAGGCGATGCCCATACTCGCTTGGACCGAGGCGGGCAAGCCGAAGGCGAGAAAGACGCCAATCCATGTTCCGACGTTCCAAGCCAAGAAGGCGATTAGGTTTAGCCCGAGCACAAAGTGACCGCGCGTCGACTCGTCACGCGTCGAGGCGACACTGAACGTCTCATCGGTCACGCCGAACGCGATGGCAGCCAGAAATCGATTCGAGGTCGTCTCGAGACGCTGGGACAACGACGCCGACATAAGGAAGTGCCGCAAGTTCAGGATGAACGTCGTCAAGATAATCTCCCAATACATCGAACCGGCCATGATCAGTTGGACGCCAATAAATTGACTGGCGCCGGCGAAAATGAATAAAGACATGGCGAGCGTGATGACGTTTGGCATATCGAATGATTTCGCAAGCAGCCCGAAAGCGATGGCAATCGGGATATAGCCGACAGCGACCGGTATACCGGCCCGCATGCCGGAACGGAAGGCGTCCTTATTCGGGATCGGTGTCATTTGCGAGACCGGAGTTGCCATGAGAACCCCTCCATTTCAGAGATGATTAGTTGTGGATTCGAGGTTGGGTCACGCTTTCCTGCTCGAACCCGAAAAAAATAGGGTATATATAGGCGATAAGGAGTGTGAATATATGAGTCGTGCTGAAGAATTTATCGCATCGTATCACCGGATCGAGGATCATTTGAGTCGCGAGATGGGGGACGGCCAGCATTTCAGTTTCAGCAACATGGTCAATCGTCTCGCCAAACATAATCCCATTATCGAACGCTATAAAGAAGATTTACATCAGATGAGTCAGTTGCGCAACGCCATCGTCCACGAGCGGCGTGAGCCGGATTTCATTATCGCCGAACCGCATGAATCGATTGTCAAGTTGATTCTTGAAGTCGAACGGGAGTTGCTTCACCCGCGTCAAGTCATCCCGCTGTTCCGTAAAATCGTGGCGACGTTCAACGCCGATGACTCGCTGGTCGCCGTGCTCGGTGAGATTCGAGACAAGAATTATTCGCAGTTCCCCGTCTATAACCAAGACGGGTCGTGGCGAGGGTTGTTGACGAAAAAAGGAGTGACCAGTTGGCTCGCCGAAACGGTCGACGGGCCACATGTGTCACTCGAAGGCGTTCAAGTCAAGGACGTACTCCATCACGACCCGCACCTGCGACGGTACCGGTTTATCGCGCAAGAGACGTCGGTCATCGAGGCGCACCATCATTTTATCAGTATGAAGGACGGCGTCCGTCTCGATGCCTTATTGATTACCGAGACAGGACAAGAAGATGAACCTTTGCTCGGGATCATCCGGCCGCAAGATATTTTATACGTCATCGGTTGAGGCGCCGTGCTCGATGGCGACCTCATATTGGGTGACCGTGTTTCCAAGGACGATGGGCTTCACTTCAGAAGTACCGTCGTCCCGTTTTTTATGGGCATGTTTATACGCTCCGCTATCACGCCAATTTTCGAAGCTCGCCGCATCGCGCCACGTCGTCATGATGACGACTTGATCTTTCGTCTCGTCCGACGTATCGGTCAACACTTGCATCCGAACGAACCCATCCATCGACTCGATGCCTTTCGTCGTTTGGAAACGAGCGATGACCGCCTCAACTTTCCCTTTTTCAACGTCTAGTTTGTTCATGACAATCCACATGCACATGTCCTCCTCTGCGATATCGTACGCGTTCATTATACATGGAACACGATCGATGCCTCGCTCGAGATGCTCGCATCAACGTGTGGCCCACCACTCCTCGAACGTCCAATTTTGTTGTTTCATCGTCGTCGCTTCTTTCACACCGACGTACCGGAGATGCCACGGTTCATAATTGTAGCCGGTGATTTTCTCTTTTCCTTTCGGATAGCGGACGATAAATCCGTAACGGTGTGCGTTCTGTAGCATCCATTTGCCTTCTGGGGTCTGGTCGAACGAGGCATAGAGTCCCATCTGCATGCGTGCACTCGTCATATCGACGGCGAGACCGGTCTGATGCTCACTATATCCAGGACGGGCGACATATTTTGAGGCGTACGCTGTGCCTCGCGTGTTGACCCAATACATGTAGAGTGATTTTTGGGTGGCGTAGGAGCGATAGGCGCTGAGGGCATACAACGTGTGGCCTTCTTTTCGCCCGGCGTAATAGAGGCGGGCTAGCGCGTGAGCGGCTTCAGCGGCCATGAGAGTTCGCTCGCTTCCTTTCGTGTAGACGGTCGGGATGGTCAACGTGACGAGTTGACGAGAGCGATACGTGCTCGATAGTCCGTGTTGTTTATTGACGAGTCGAAGCCGTTCTGTGGCCGTAAGGTTTGGGATCCCGGCTTTCAAATTACTAGACGGAGTGTAGTAGCGTGTGCCATTGATGTAGACGTTCGACCAGCTTCGGTTGTAGGTCGTGTAGCGGACAGGCGTATTGGTCAAAAGCGTCTTGGCGACCGGAGACGATTGCATCGCCCGCCAATACAATTTCGTCGTCTTGATGGTATAGCCTGGCTGAGGTGAAGGCGTCGCGGCAAAGGTGGACGTGGTGGGGAAGACGAGCAACAGGACGAGGAGTACACGGATGAGCTTCACAGGAAAGACCCCCTTTTTGCTGGATAGTCTTCTTTTCCCGGTTTTTAAGGGGATGAAAAGAAGAGAAATTGGGGAATAGTGTACAGGACTGTCTCCGCCTCTTGACCTGCTTCCTGTACTGCGCGAGTCCGATGTGATGGAGAGCGGGAAGTAGTACACTGAATGTAAGAGGATGGTTGAGACTAGAAAGGAGTGAGCGTATGGAACTCATTTTTGGTTTACCGTTATTGTTGCTCGTCTTGTTCTTCGCCTTTTTGTATTTCAACATCAAAGGGTTATCGAACATGTGGAAAGACTATGATCGGACGAAGTCGATGATGCCGCTCGGGTTCTTTATCGTCGGGATTATCGGGATCTTCACCGGCGTTTGGACGTGGCTCGTCATCTTGATTTACTATGCAGTCCGTCCGAAAGCCTGACCTGACACCGTGTGCGAAAGCGCATGGTGTTTTTTGCTATACTGGGGGTGAGGTGTTGTCATGGAGAAATTGATCAAGGCGTGGTTCATCATCACGCTCATAACGTTTGTATTATTCAAACTCGGCGAGACGATGACTGCCGCCTATACAGAAACGGCGGGTGAAGGGAATTCCTACGTGCTCGTCTTGCTCATCGGTTGGCCGTTCGTCCTGTTGTTCATCTGGATTACGATTCGGCTTGCTCGGCGTGCGGTCGAATCGGTTCATCGCCTGGGACGAGTCGGTCTTTTAGCCGGAAGCCTCGTGATGGCGGGAATCGGTCTATATATCAACGCCGGTCAAGCGGCTTCGCTCCGGGCTGGAATCCGTGCTTCTGAGAATGCGGCGTACGCCTCAGGATGGAACCAGTTCACGAACATCATTTATGCGAACCAATTGACGTTTTTCGTCTTGACGGTCAGTTGCATGGCAATCGGGGTAGCGTTTTCCTTCGTCACGCGAAAACAAACGAACGAGGAACGACTCAACTAGCCGTTCCTCGTTCTTGTTCACTGCAATTTGTTTTGATAGAGACGAGCGTACCGGTCGGCCGCGATGATGGCATCGGCCACTTGTTCAGCGGTCACATCGAACCCACTATGAATCGTCTCACCTTCCGCCGTTGCCGCTTGACCGACTTTTAGGATGTCTTCACGGGAAGCGTCTTTCAACTTCACGTCTTCGAGTGTGACCGGCAACTCGAGCGCCATATACAAGGCGACGTAGCGGTCGAACTCTTCCTGCGTTCGGCCTTCGAGCGCAAGTTGGACGAGTGTGCCGAACGCGACTTTTTCCCCGTGCGTCAAATGGTGGATGTCTCCGTGGAGGGCGGTGAAGCCGTTATGAATGGCGTGGGCCGCTGCGAGCCCGCCGCTTTCAAAACCGAGACCACTTAGAAGTGTGTTCGCCTCGACGACGGACTCGAGTGCCGGAGTGACGACTTTGGCCTTCACCGATTCATAAGCAGGGATTCCGTAATCGAATAGCACCTCTTCGCAGCGTTTGGCGATGGCTTCCGCCGCAATCGTCGGGACACCACCCGCCATCGTTTTGCCACCGAAGGCGAGGACGCTCCGGACTTCGACCCATGTCGCGAGCGCATCGGCAATCCCCGAGGCGAGGAATCGGGCCGGGGCCTCGGCGATCAATTTCGTATCGACGAGGACCAAATCCGGGTTCTTTTTATAGAACCGATACGTCTCAAAGTTTCCTTCATCCGTATAGATGACGGACAAGGCGCTCGTCGGGGCATCCGTTGAGGCGATGGTCGGGACGATGACGATGCGGGCATCGAGTTCGTCGGCGACAGCTTTGGCCGTGTCGAGCGTTTTTCCGCCGCCCATTCCGATGACGAAAGCAGTATGGCTCTCTGCTGCCGCTTTGGCGATCCGTTCAATCTCGTGACGGGACGCTTCCCCGACAAAATCGGCCTTTTCTGCGTTCACGCCGCTCGACTTGAGTGAATCGGTCACCCGTTCCCCAATCAAGCGCCAGACGATGTCATCGGCAATCAAGAGAGCCTGTGATCCAAAATGGCTAACGTGCTCCCCGATGCGATCGATTGTATTTTTTCCTTGCACGTACTTGGCCGGACTGATAAATACGCGTTCTGACATATTCAACATCCTTTCTAAAGTAACAGTGACGACAGGACAACAGTAGGTTTGTTCCCGATACAGCCCCTCCTTCAAACAGTCCTACATGTGACATCTCGGTGAAACTGCTTTGGGCTTTATTCACAACCCGCCAATAATCACGAGTAACACAATCAAAGCGACGACGGCAAGAAATCCCCAGTCGAGTACATGCTTCATCACGGTCGTTCCCTCCTGCCAGCTGATGAGACCAGTATAGATGGTGGATGGATTTCTGCCGTTCTAAAAATAGGACCTGGTCAAAAAAAGAGTAGCGTTAAGAGTTACAAGGTTTGAATGAACTCACAGCGGGAACAACTCTTTCGTATGCTTAATTTAGAAGGAGGAATTTGCAATGTCTAAACATGTACTGATTGTCACGACTTCTGCGAATCAACTGGAGAACGGTCACGCGACAGGGCTTTGGCTTGAGGAGTTTGCTGCACCGTATCTTCAATTCGAGAAACAAGGTTATAAAGTCACAGTAGCGAGCATCGAAGGTGGAGACGTGCCAATCGATGCGAACAGCCTAGAAGGCGATTTGCCGCAAGAGGTGTTGGACACGAAGCACCTGTTGAAAGATACGGCGCGACTCGATCAAGTGGCCGATGACACGTATGACGCAGTCTTCCTTCCAGGCGGACACGGCACGGTCGTTGATTTCCCGAACAGTGAAACGTTACAGCGTGTCATCCGTGATACGTATGAAGGCGGAAACGTCGTCGCGGCCGTCTGTCATGGACCGATTGGACTCGTCAACGTTAATTTGAGCAACGGAGATCCGCTCGTCAAAGACAAGCGCGTGACAGGATTCACGGATGCCGAGGAACGCGAGATGCAGCTTGACTCAGCGGTACCTTTCCTCCTTGAATCGGCGATGCGCGAGCGCGGTGGAAAATTTGATGGCGCAGACAACTGGGCTGTCAACGTAACGGTCGACGAACGTCTCGTTACCGGACAAAATCCGCAATCTTCAGAACAAGTCGGGGCAGAAATCGTCAAATTGCTCGGATAATCCCACAGACAGCTTAGGTTACTCCTAAGTTGTCTTTTTTTCGGACATATGTCCTTTTCAAGCCTTCTCATCTCACGTAAAGTCAGACGAGGAGATAGGAGGAAATCGGATGGGTCTGTTATTTGCCGTGCTTTCGGGCACGTTCATCGCATTGCAAGGGATCTTTAATGCCAAGCTCGGGTACGCGGTCGGTGCTTGGATGTCGGTCACGGTCGTTCACCTCGTTGGTCTTGTACTTGCTCTTCTCATTTATGCGTTCAAGCGGGATGCAGACATGACGGCGTTTCGGCACGTACCTTGGTACTATAGCTTGGGCGGTCTGTTCGGGGTGTTTGTCGTTTTCGGAGAACTGACCGCTATTCAACAGCTCGGTGTGACTTGGGCGATCTGCGTCTTGCTCGTCGCCCAATTGATCGGGGCGTTTTTGATTGATGTGAACGGATGGTTTGGTGTGAAACGGAAACCGCTCAACCAAGGTCAGCTCACAGGACTTGCCTTGATGGTCGCCGGGATTGGCATTTACACGTTCACGTAAGGGGGAGACGGATGAAAGTAGAGGCAGCACTAGAACGACTCGGGTGGGCCCACCTGTTCTCGGAACAAACATTAGAGGCATCGACGATTGTGACGTATCCGTCCGGAGCGATGCTCTGCACGAACGATAACC
Organism: Exiguobacterium mexicanum; assembly: GCF_005960665.1. GTDB lineage: Bacteria > Bacillota > Bacilli > Exiguobacteriales > Exiguobacteriaceae > Exiguobacterium > Exiguobacterium mexicanum_A. The sequence continues at coordinate 2,459,411 of NZ_CP040676.1, read as the reverse complement.
CGATCGAGTCTCTCTTCGTCGTGTTAGAAGGGCGTGTCAAAATCTATACGTTGAGCGAGGAAGGCAAGTTGCGCTTGCTCCGTTTAAAGATGGCCCCAACATTGATTGGGGATATCGAATACGCCAGCGGACGCAACGTACTCCACACGGTCGAGGCGGTCGGGGCAGTAACCTGTCTGCGCGTGCCGTTTGATGTGCTCCGCACGCATAACCGAACGATCGAGTTCACGGAGCATCTTCTGCGCGGCGTATCTGAGAAACTGTTCATCGAGGCGAATGCCTCGTCGAACCATCTCATGTCGACACTCGAAGAACGATTGGCGGGATATCTCGTCTCGCTCAGCGAATCAGGGAACGACTTGTTCCAAGACGAGATGAGTCAGTTGAAACGAAAAGAAGTGGCGGAATGGCTCGGGACGAGTTATCGTCATTTGAATCGGACGTTACAATCGTTCGCGGATGAAGGGCTCGTCGAAAAGACGCGGACAAAAGTAACGATTTTAGATGCGACTCGATTAAAAGAACGTGCCAATGGCATGTTGTACGAATAAGGAGGCAACTCATGATAGTAGGAATCATCTGTTCGGCGGTAGCCGGCGCATTTATTAGTGTACAAGCTGCAGTCAATGCCAAAATGAACGCCCATCTAGGGGCATGGGCGACAACGGTGCTCGTCTTCATTGTCGGCTTGCTTGGATCGCTCGTCCCACTCGTTTTGTTCGGTGGTAATGTTCACGGCGTATTCGAAATCTCGCCGATATACGCGCTTGGTGGGTTGCTCGGGGTCGGTGTCGTCTTCTGTGTGATGCGAAGCATTCAATTGCTCGGACCGACGCTATCGGTGTCCATCATTCTCGTATCTCAGTTGATATGGGCGCTCGCCGTCGACCTAACGGGAGCGTTCGGGATGCAACAGTTGTCACTGTCCCCAGGGCAGGTCATCGGGTTGATGGTGTTGCTCTTAGGCGTCATCGTCTTCAAACAATCTCAAGCGGCGGCCCTGCATCAGGAAGGCGCACCCGAAGCCACTTCATGTTGAAGGGGCTTTTTTCTTGAGTGAAACGGGTACAGGTGAATAACAAATCTCTGATATGATGAGATTGTAGTACGAAATATACGCAGAGGTGATGAAAACAGTGGATTCTTCCATAGTGATCGATTTACTGATCGTTTTATTCTTGATTGTGTTGAACGGGATTTTCGCGATGACGGAAATCGCACTGATCTCGTCCAAACCGGCCAAACTTGAAGTCGAGGCGAGCCGTGGTAAACGCAGTGCCGAGATCGCACTCAAGTATTCAAAAGATCCGACCGACCTGTTATCGACGGTCCAAGTCGGAATCACGTTGATCGGGATCATCAACGGGGCTTACGGGGGTGCGCGTTTCTCGGCGCCGCTCGCCGATGTGTTCGCCAATCTTGGCATGAGTCCCCAGTACGCACCGACCGTCGGTTACGTCGTCGTCGTCACGATTATTACGTATTTGTCGCTCATCATCGGTGAGCTCGTGCCGAAACGGATTGCGCTCGTGGCTCCGGAAAAAGTCACGATGGCGATCATTCCGGCACTCGACTTATTTAGTAAAGTGATGCGACCGTTCATTTGGATTTTGTCGAAGTCGACACTCTTCCTTTTCAAATTGCTTGGCTTGAAAGCGGAGCAGTCGAGTGGTGAGACCGAGCTCGAAATCAAGCAACTCTTGTTCGAAGGAGCCCAGCAAGGGGCATTCGCACACGAAGAAGTGCAGCAGGTCGAGCGTGTGTTTGCGTTCCATGACCAGCTGATTTATGAATTGATGCAACCGCGGACGACGCTGGAATGGGTCGACCTTGAAGACGACATGGACGATATCAAGAAATCGATTTATGAGAGTAAACACAATAAACTCCCGGTCGGGCGCGATACGCTCGACGAGTTCGTCGGTTATATCGATGTCCGTGACATTTTGACATTATCGACGCTTCGGGAGCCCTCACAAATTTTGAAGCGAATCAAACAACCACTCATCGTCCCAAAACAGCGAGAAGCGAGCCAAGTGTTGCAGATGATGCAAAAGAATGGCGTCGAAATCGCCTTCGTGCTCGATGAGTACGGCGGATTCCTCGGGATGGTCACATTGTTCGATATTCTAGAAGAAATCGTCGGCGAAGTGATGATTGAAGAAGAAACACCGGAAGTCGTGCGCCGTGAAGACGGTTCGTACTTGGCCGATGGTTTGCTCGGGATTGAGGATTTGAAGCGGACGTTCGGAATTCGAGACAATCGTTTTGATGAAGGGCGTAACTCGTATCATACTCTTGCCGGACTTGTTATTTATGCGCTCGGCGATTTCCCAAAACGGGGAGACGTTGTCGAAGCATATGGTCTTCGATTCGAGGTCGTCGATATGGACGGCAAACGTGTTGACCAAGTGCTCGTATCGATGTTGCCTGAACAAACAAAAGAAGACTGACGCCGCGGCGTCAGTCTTCTTTTTTAGGCGCGTTCCATGTCTCGAATGCCGCCTGCATGAGGACGCGGGCGGTATGAAGCATCGCCCGTTCGTCCACATCGAAGCGGGGATGATGATGAGGGAAGACGGCACCGACTTCCGGGTTACCGGCTCCGGTGAAGAAGAAGCTGCCCGGTACGTGTTGCATATAATAGGCAAAATCTTCTCCGACCATGAGCGGGGACATTTCGATGACGCCATCGGTGCCAACGACGCGAGCGGCGCTGCGACGGACGTGATCGGTCTCGATGGGATGGTTGATCACGGCGGGGTAGCCCCGGATATAATCGAGCTCGTAGTGCGCTTCGCTCGCCGAACAGATATGGGCGATAGTCCGCTCCATCTCGGCGATGATGCGTGTTTGCGTCTCCGGTGTGAACGTCCGTACCGTGCCAGACAGCTTCGCTTCATCGGCGATGACGTTGAACGCCTGACCGGCAACGAACGTGCCGACAGTTAAGACGGCCGGTTCGAGCGGATCGATGCGACGACTGATGACTTGTTGCAACTGGCTGACGATATTCGTTCCGACCATGACGGCATCGACCGTGTGTTGCGGGATGGCCCCGTGACCACCTTTGCCTTTGACGGTCAGTTCGAAGCGATCAGCCGCGGCCATGATCGGTCCCGTCTTCACACCAATCGTCCCGTATGGAAGCGGGGTCCAAATATGAGAGCCGTAAATATAATCGACACCGTCAAGACATCCATCTTCGATCATCGGTTTGGCCCCACCTGGCGCGAGTTCTTCCGCGAACTGGTGAATGAGGACGACATCTCCCGGAAGGTCGATTTCCGTGAGTGCTTTCGCAAGGACGAGCAACGTCGCCGTATGCGCATCATGACCGCAAGCGTGCATCGAGCCATTCACTTTCGAGCGGTACGGGACGTCCTTTAAATCTTGGATCGGCAAGGCGTCAAAGTCGGCCCGAAACGCGATGGTCGGGCCTTCGCCGCCATGAATGCGTGCGACAACACCGTTGCCACCGACATGTTCGCGCACATCGAGGCCGAGGTCGCGCAAATAAGCTGCAATCGTCTGAGGTGTCTCTCGTTCTTCGAATGAAAGTTCGGGATGTTGATGGAAGTGGCGGCGGAGCGTCACCATCTCGTCGTATAGCTCAGTCAAGCGTGAATCGAGGTCAGTCACAAGCATGATTTACACTCCTGTCCGTTGATCATTTTTGGTTGAAGCAAGGTCCATACGTCGTGTGAATTCAAATCGTCGAGAATCGGACGATGTAATAAGGTTTGCGCTTCGTCAGCCGTCACCCATCTGGCATCACTGTGCTCCTCGGAGAGGGTGACGGTCGTCGCGACCGGGTGAGCTAAGTACGTCATGATGACGACTTGACGATCCGGGGCGGTCAAAAACGTCGTGGCGTACAACAATTGCTGGACCGCCACATGCAAACCGGCCTCTTCGAACACTTCCCGTTCAAGAGCGTGTTCGAGCGACTCGCCAAAGTCGAGTTTGCCTCCGACGAGTTCCCACGTGCCGGGATTGACCTCGTCATCATCAGCTCGTTTGATGATGAGCATGTGGTCGTCTTGCACAATCACCGCTTTCACGGCAACAACGATGGTAGGAACGGACATGATGACACTCCTTTGTATGAATTCGTGAGAGAACCCACAGCATATATGAATCATTTTCTACATATTCCCTAAGTTATGCTTATGGTATACGACAAAAGGGAATTAATACAGGAGAAAATCATGAAATGAGGTGTCGAAATGGGTTGGATTATCGCAATCGGTATCATCGTTGTCTTGGCGTTCATCTATTTTTCGATGTACAACGGACTCGTCAAGTATCGGAACTGGGTCGACGAGGCATGGGCACAGATTGATGTGCAGCTGAAACGGCGTTACGATTTGATTCCGAACTTGGTCGAAACGGTGAAGGGCTATGCCAAGCATGAACAAGAGACGCTCGCAAAAGTTGTTGAGTTACGGAATCAACTCGGTTCGAAGACGAGCCGTCAAGAACAGATGGAAGTGAACGATCAATTGAGCGGCGCATTGAAGAATTTGTTCGCACTCCGGGAGGCATACCCAGATTTGAAAGCGAACGAGAATTTTAAGATGCTCCAAGAAGAATTGACGCAGACGGAGAACAAAGTCGCCTATTCACGGCAGTTATATAACAATACGGTCATGAAATATAACACGAAAGTCGAATCGGTCCCGACGAACATCATCGCCTCCGTTCACAACTTCGAAAAACGCGACATGCTCGAAGCGCGTGAAGAAGAACGTGAAAACGTGCGTGTCTCATTCTAATGGATTGGAGTGGCGACGATGATTTTATATGAACAGATTCGTAAAAATAAAATCAAGACCGTGTTCATCGTGGCCGGATTTGTCCTGCTCGTCTTAGGAGTCGGGGTGGTCATCTCGTATTTGAATTATGGCGACCCGCTCCCGGGACTCATCTTCACGCCGGTATTCTCGCTGTTTTATATCGGCATCGTCATCATGTCGAGCACGAACATCGTCATGAAAATGAACCATGCCCAAGAGATCACATCGGTCGACCAGCATCGGTTTCTCTGGCACACTGTCGAGAACATGGCGATGGTTGCGCGCGTCCCGATGCCGCGCATCTTCATCATTAACGATGCGTCCCCGAACGCATTCGCGACCGGGCTGAAACCAGAAAAGGCAGCCGTCGCCGTGACAACTGGACTGCTCGACCAGTTGACGCGAGAAGAAGTCGAGGGTGTCATCGCCCATGAAGTCGCCCATATCAAAAATTACGATGTACGACTGGCGACAGTGACGCTCGCCCTTGTCTCGGTCATCGCCATCATGAGCGATATCGGGTCGCGGATGCTGTTCTTCCGGAGTGTTGGCGGCCGCCGCGACAACAACCAAAACCCGATTTTTATGATTGTCGGGCTCGTGTTGTTGGTTCTCGCACCGCTCATTGCCACGCTCGTTAACTTGGCCATCTCACGGAATCGTGAGTTTTTGGCGGACGCGAGCGGGGCCGAATTGACACGTAATCCGGATGCCCTCGCATCGGCGCTCGAGAAAATCGCCAATATCCAGACACCGGTGAAGGAAGCCTCACGTGCCTCGGCGTCGCTCTACTTTTCAGACCCGCTCAAGAAAAAGCTGAGCGGTCTGTTCTCCACGCACCCGAACCCGTCTGAACGGATTGCCAGACTGAGAAGTATGTAGTGCATAACGAAGGTCCTCTTTTTAGGAAGAGGGCCTTTGTACGTGAATCGGATCAGCCTATTTCACATATCCAGTTTGTATTGATTTTGAATGGGAATGATAGTAAAAAGAGGACGGATTGGAGGGGACTTCATGTTTGAGTCGGCACTTGAGTTAGGCATTGTCATCTTCTTATTGATTTACTCAGTCACGGTTTCGCTGATGTTGATGTCAGTCAAAAAGAAGAGCTGAACTTAACATATGAGCAAAGGCAGTAAAAAGCCACCTCGCGCGCGAGGTGGCTTTCGTCAGTTACCCGGCGCGATGGCTCCGGAGTTTTTCAATCTCTTCGAGGACGAATTGGACGTTCGTTCCGACGATGACTTGGATGTGGTTCGGGCTGACAACCTTGATACCAGGGATGCCTGCTTTCTTGATTTGGGCTTGGTCGACCGTATCCATGTCTTTCACATCGACACGAAGGCGCGTGACGCACGATTCGATGCCCGTGACGTTTTGATCGCCGCCGAGACCATCGTAAATCATCGCTGCCATGGCAGAGTACTGTCCGCCGGCTGCGACTGGAGCCGTGCGTGTTTCACCTTCAGGTGCTGTTTCCGTTGCGACCGCGTCAACCGCTTCGTCTGACTCACGACCTGGTGTGGCCAAGTTGAGTTTGACGATCATGAAGCGGAAGATGACGTAGTAGATGGCACCGAAGACGAGACCTTGAACGAGCAACATGTACGGTTGGTTCGCGAGCGGTAACCGTGAGCTGAGGACAAAGTCGACAAGACCGGCGCTGAAGCCGAATCCGGCCGTCCATTGGAACGTCGCCGCGATGAAGAGGGAAACCCCTGTCAAGACCGCGTGGACGAGGTAGAGAACTGGTGCGAGGAACATGAACGAGAATTCGAGCGGTTCCGTGACACCTGTGAAGAACGATGCGAACGCTGCGGCGAGAAGGAGCGAGGCCGCTTGTTTCTTCCGTTTTGTTTTCGCGGTATGGTACATAGCGAGGGCTGCTGCCGGAAGACCGAACATCATAATCGGGAAGAATCCGGCTTGATAACGACCCGTGATCCCTTTCACACCTTCACCTGACCAGAAGTTACCGATATCGTTAATGCCGGCCACATCGAACCAGAATACCGAGTTCAAGGCGTGGTGAAGACCAGTGGGGATTAACAGACGGTTGAAGAAGCCGTAAAGCCCTGCCCCGATTGCACCCATTTTAGAGATCGTTTCCCCAAATCCGACGAGTCCTGTGTACACGACCGGCCAGACGAAGTAGAGGGCGACCGAGACGAGAATCATCGAGAATGCCGTCATGATTGGCACGAGACGCTTCCCACTAAAGAAGGCGAGTGCATCTGGTAGCTTCACATGACTGAAGCGGTTGTACATTTGAGCGGCGACGATACCCGACAAGATACCGACGAACGCGTTGGCAATCTTACCGAACGCTGGGTTGACGGCTTCGACGTCGACACCTTGGAACAAGGCGACCGTTGCCGAAGACAAGAGTGTCGTGACCGTGAGGAAGGCGACAAGTCCGCTTAGAGCGGCTGAGCCGTCACGGTTTTTCGCCATCCCGAGGGCGACCCCGACTGCGAAGAGAATTGGAATGTTATCGATGATCGCTGAACCGGCTTTGATCAAGAATGCGGCGGCGATGTTTTCAGAACCCCAGCCGACCGGGTCGATCCAGTAACCGATCCCCATGAGAATGGCAGCTGCAGGAAGTACGGCAACCGGCAACATGAGGGAACGTCCGAGACGTTGTAAAAAGTTCATCATTGTGAATATCCTCCTTTTTGATGGTGTTGATCTTGCAGGCGTTGAATGTGGAGCGTGATATAACCAAGCTCTGATTCGGGCAAGACGATGCCATATAAGTCTTCCATTTCGTTGGCGACGTCAGACGCACATGCATAGGCCGACGAGAACTTCGTTTGAATCATCAGAAGCATATCTTCGTCGATCGTATGGTGATCGTAATGGTTGACCCGATCCATGACGAATCGTAAATGAGTTAATAAGCGTTGATAGGATAAGTCATCTTCTTCTATAGATAGATCGAGTCGTCTCGAAATCGATTGAATCATGTCACGTACGATTGTCGTCTGTTTGACCGTCTTGCGTAAATCACCTCCCTTCACTTTTAGTGTATGGATGTGGAGCGCGATGAAAGCCGCCTCATCTTTCGGCATCTTGACGCCGAGTTTATCCTCGATGAGGTGAAGCGCCCATAATCCGATTTCGTACTCGTTGCGATATAAAATCTTAATCTCGTTCAACAGTTTGTTCCGAAGCGATATCCCTTCCTGCTCGCGTTCGATGGCGAACGAGATGTGATCGGTGAGGACGATATGGATGTGTTCGTTGAACGTCGTCTCGAGCCGCTTTTCCGCATACGTTATGATTTCTTCGGAAATCGTGAAGTGCTCGATTGGAATCCGCGTCAGCAATTGTTGAAACTTATCGTTCTCCGACATGACGAACAGTTTTTCAACTTTATGCGGATTGACGATATCGTTGCGTGCCTTCTTGAATGCGACACCCGGTCCGATGGCGATTTTTTCTTCACCCTCGTCTGAGACGATGACCGCATTGTTGTTGAGAATCTTTTTGATTTTTAACATGTGTCCTCCTATCGAGGAGTCATTGTTCCGCTTGAGCGACGACAGTCTTCCCAGGAAGCGATGGGCCACCTGTATGGAACGAGTAAGCTTGTTCCAACGCGCCTCCGTTCGTGATGACCATCGGGGTGACCGTGTCTTTTCCGGCTTGCCGGATTTGTTCCAAGTCGGCCGTCAACAGTGGCTGTCCGATCGTGACCGTGTCACCGACTTTGACGTGAACGTCGAACGGGCTTCCCGCAAGCTCGACCGTGTCCAGTCCGACATGAATCAAAATTTCAGCTCCGTCTCCCGAACGGAGTCCGATGGCATGCTTCGTCGGTGCGACTTGGACGATGGTCCCATCAGCCGGAGCGACGACGGTTCCGTTCGTCGGCATGATGGCAATCCCGTCGCCCATCATCTTCTCGCTGAAGACAGGGTCGGTCACTTCCTCAAGTGGAATGATGTCTCCTTCCATGGGTGCATAAAGTGTCAGTGTATGTCTCTTCATCCACTTATTCAATAACATCTTCGAATCATCCTTTCGCTTGAAAAATGATTGTGAAAAAACAAAACAGGCATGGAGTATAGACGGGTGGCGTGAGCCTTTCGTCTTACCCCATGCCTGATCGAATCAGTCACATGTGATCATTATTCGTTTCGTCACCCTCAAGATAGCACGCCGATGTATAGATATCAAGACCTAATTTGAAAGCGTTCTCTAGAAATTTTACTTCTTCGAAAATCTGTTGTATAGTAAGGTCGAAACTAAATGAGAAAGGTGTTGCATGTTAATGAGTGAGGTTGTATCTGCCTAACGAACTGAAAAATGTTGGATGACGCGTCTTTTTGTCATGCCTTCATGTTCTGTTACAGATACCGCCCTTCATAAACTGCCAGACATCGGTCTGTCTTTTTGCGTTGGTCGTCATCGGCCGACGCTTTTTGTTTGCGCGGTATCTCCATCACAAAATAAGGAGACCCCATCATGAATGAACAAACATTAGACAAACTACAATACAACGACTTGATTCAACACGTCGAACGCTACTGCATCAGCGGATTCGGACGAAACTTGTTACGAAATCAGCGTCCGACGAGCCATTTGCAAACGGTGAAAAAACGGCTTCAAGAGACATCGGAAGCACGCGCGATTCTCGACGCGACGTCACACGTCCCCTTTATCGGGGTGTCTGCTATGGAACCGCTCATCGGTAAAATCAGCCGGGGCATCCAGCTCGAGGCAAGCGAACTCGAAGCCGTCGCCGAATTTTTCCGCGGGGCCCGTAAACTGAAGCGGTTCATGGCCGAGCAGGCGTTCTTTGCCCCGCTCTTGTCCCTTTACGCGGATGAGATGAGCGAGTGGCGCAGCATCGAGGAAGACATCGTCCAATCGATTCGCGGGGGACGGGTCGTCGACGAGGCGTCCAAAGAATTGAAACGCGTTCGCAAACAAATCGACATTCTCGAAGGACGGATCGAGGAGCGGTTGAGCAAGTTCTTGAAGAGCGCCGCAAACCGGGAAGCGATTCAAGACGGCTTCGTGACGAAGAAACAAGACCGCTTCACGGTCCCAATCAAAGCGTCGTATAAACACAAAATCGCCGGGACGATCGTCGATACGTCGAGCCGCGGCACGACCGTGTTCATCGAACCGGAAGCGGTGGCAAAGCTGAACGCGGAACTCGTCGTCAAACGGACGGAGGAAGCGGTCGAAATCTATCAAGTGCTCGCCACGCTCACCGGTATGGTGGCGGAAGCGTTACCGACCATCGAGGCGACGCTCGACGTCATCGCCCAATACGACATGGTGTTCGCAAAAGGAAAGTATAGCCAAGCCATCGACGGCATCGCCCCGCGTGTGAACGGCGTCGGAAACATCCGTTTGAAACAAGTCCGCCATCCACTTCTCGAACGGGCTGTTCCCCTCGACTTCTCGCTCGGGGACACGTACCGCGGTCTGATTATCACCGGACCGAACGCCGGCGGGAAGACGGTCGTCTTGAAGACGATCGGCCTGCTCAGTTTGATGACGATGAGCGGGCTTCATATCCCGGCGCATCCCGATACGGACATCTCGACGTTTGACGATGTGTTCGTGGACATCGGGGACAATCAGGATATGGGGTCGGCGCTCAGCACGTTCTCGGCCCATATGCATAATGTGGCGAGCATCATGCAGAAGGCCGGGAAGCGATCATTACTATTATTCGATGAGATCGGAAGCGGGACCGAGCCGAACGAGGGAGCGGCCCTCGCCATCGCGATTTTAGAAGAGGCATACAAGCGCGGCTGTCTCGTCGTCGCCTCGACCCATTACGGCGAAATCAAAGCGTACTCCGAGACGCATCCGGACTTCATGAATGCGGCCATGCAGTTCGACCCGGACACGCTCGAACCGAAATATCGGTTATTGATTGGGCAGTCCGGCGACAGCAACGCCCTGTTCATTGCCCGGAAAATGAAATTGCCCGAATCGATTTTGAAGCAGGCGGCCCGCTATATGCACGACAAGACGTATGACCAGTCGCTCCTTGATGCGACGCGCCTGACACAAGAAGTCGTCCGCCCTGTCGTCGAACCTGACCAAATGCTAGCGAAAGGTGACCGGGTCCGCCTGCTTGAGACGAATCAAGTTGGTCTTGTCTATGCGATGGATGAATCGTTGCGCCAAGTCACCGTGTATGTCGACGGTGTTTTCAGTGAGCACCCGCTCCGTCGAGTTCGACGCGAGGCGAAAGCGCTCGACTTGTATCCAGCTGGTTATGACCTGGAAACGTTATTCGTCGATTATCGGGACCGGAAAGAAGCCCACGACTTTGCCCGCGGTTCGAAGAAGGCGCTCCGTCGCGTCGAGAAAGAGATTCGGGCGCGACAACGGGCCGAACGAGGCGAATGAGTGTATCCGGCAGGACACTCGGGTAAGGAACAAGGACCGGGGTCATCACAGCAGTTCGGCTTACGGGTAACGTGTCGGAGGTGACTGGATGTTTTGGTTAAGTTTATTGTTCGCCATCGGATTTGCCTTGATTCACTACTTTTCAGGACAGTTGATTCACGTGCGCGAGACGCCGCGGAGCCGGTTTCTGTCACTCGCCGGCGGAGTCGCTGTCGCGTATGTGTTTCTTCATCTCTTGCCTGAACTGAACGAATATCAACAAGAACTCGAAGGACATCTCGAGAGCGGCCTGTTCGCTTCAATCGAGAATCACATCCTTGTCGTCAGCATGCTCGGTCTGGCAGTGTTTTATGGCTTGGAACGGTTGGCCACGCAAATGAAACGGCGTGGCAACGGCAGCGTTTTTTGGATTCACATGGCGTTGTTCATCGTCTACAACTTCAGCATCGGCTATGTGCTCGCGGAGAGCGAGTTCGATACGGCATGGGCAATGACACTCTACTTTGTCGCATTGGGGATTCATTTCATTACGGTCGACCAGGGGCTGAGGCATCACCATCAGGAGTCGTACGACAGGCGAGGGCGATTGTGGTTGTCGTTGGCCGTACTTGCCGGGTGGGGAGTCGGCGCTTTTTCAGCGCTCCATGAAGTGACGCTGTCGATGATTGTCGCGTTCTTGGCCGGGGGGATCATCTTGAACGTCATGAAAGAAGAGCTACCAGAAGAACGGGACAGCAGCTTTCGCGCGTTCGCTGTCGGGCTCGTCGGGTACGCTTTACTGTTATTGGCCATATGAAAAGGCAACCTCGCGGTTGCCTTTTTGCTTACAGTGAATTGGTACTCTGATTGTCTACGTTATTATCAGTCGCAGGTGTGTCCTCATCTTGGTTCGGTCCACCGAATTGACCATCGTGATGTGGGCCATGCCCACCTCCGTGACGTCCACCGCCAAAGCCACGCATGTCACCCAAGTCGTCGTAACTCGTGACGTCAGCAAAACGTTCTTCGTGGTCGGCGAGAATCGCGTCGGCCTCATCTTGCGTCAAGTCACCGGATTCGACGGCTGCCTCAAGTTTCGCTTCATGAGAAGTGATCATCGCCTCGATGAACTGTTCAATGGTGATCCCTGTTTCTTCCGCGAGTTCAGGAAGCGATTGTCCTTCTTCGCGCGCTGCTTCCACGTCGGCTTCGGTCAACCCGAGCGCCTCGAGCAAAGCGGCCTGACCGGCTGCCCGGTCACCGAACATGCCCCGCTCGCCTCGTTCCCCGCGTTCGCATTGGGTCGTCGTTTCCGTTCCGTCGGTCGTTGTCGTGTCGTTCGTGGCGGCATAGACGCCGGTTCCTGAGACGGCAAGTAGGCCGGCCAGGGCGATGGCTAATTTAGATGTCTTCATGTCAATCTCCTCCTTTACTACCTCAAGTGTAGGACGTGGGTGATCAAAAGTTGTGAGGGAATTGCAAGGTTTCTGCAAATTGTCTTTGGGAAATGATGGGTTCGTTTCGCGATGCGATATAATGGGAGTGGAGGCGATAGAGATGAACGTACTTGTGGTCGAAGATGAACCGAAATTAGCGGACGGGCTCGCCCGCTTTTTAACATACGCGGGTTTTCACGTCAGTGTGGCCGGTACACTCGCCGAAGCGAAGCGGCAGCTCGAGCAACCGTTCGATGCGGTCCTGCTCGATGTTCGTCTGCCGGACGGGGAAGGTTGGACGCTCATCCCGAAATTGAAGACGCTCAAGCCGCGACCGGCCATCATCTTGGCGACGGCACGAGGAGAGGCGGATGACCGTGTGTTCGGCCTCGAGCTCGGGGCCGACGATTATTTGGTCAAACCGATCGTGTTAAAAGAACTCGAAATTCGCCTGAAACGTCTCGTCAAACAGACGGACGAGATCTCGTTCGGCGACATGATGGTGGACGCACGATCCCGTACGGTGACCGATCACGGCCAAGCGATTCGGATGACCAATAAAGAATACGAGTTGCTCCTCTTCTTCTTGAAACATAGTGGAGAAGCGCTCGATCGCAACCGCCTACTTGACGAGGTGTGGGATTATACGTTCGCCGGGGACACGCGCACGGTCGACACGCACGTCAAACAGTTGCGTGACAAATTGCCGACGATGAAGCGGTACTTGAAGACGGTGCATCGCGTCGGTTATCGATTGGAGGAAGTCCGATGAGCCGGTTGATGAAGAAGTTGCTCTGGACCGCGATCCTCCCTCTCGTCGTCATGGCGGTGCTCACATTTGGTCTGACATCACTCTTGATTGGGCGTTTCGCGGAGACGGAGAGCTATGACCAACTCGAGCGTGAAGCGGACATCGTGTATGAGGCGCTTGTGGATGGACGCGGCATACCGAATCAACTCGATGTTCTCGTGTTTCAAGACGGGGAAGCGGTCAATCTTGATCGTGGGGGCAGGATGCGTCGACATATGTCGCCAGCCCTCGATCCAGACTCACTTTCTGAACGAGATGAGGTCAGTGTGAACGGGGCGCGGTTATTGACGTTCCTTCGGGAAGAGGGGGATGTGCAAATCGTGACGTACGCACCCGTCCCGCTGTCGAATCCGCAGTTTCGTCAAATCTACGTCATTCTCGGGAGCGGGTTCTTGCTCGCGCTCATCGTCGCCGTTGGTGTGACGTATTGGATGGGGCGGCGTTTGACGTCCCCGCTCGTCGAGTTGAAGCAGGCGACCGCAGCCGTCATGTTGGGCCGGCATGACATCACACTGCCGCCTGTCACCGACGACGAGATTGGCGATTTGACGGAAGCGGTCCGTCAGATGAACACATCACTCGAAGAGAAAGAACGGATGCAAAATACATTCATCTCAGGGGTTACGCACGATGTCCGGACCCCGCTTGCCATTGTCCGGAACGAGGCCGAAATGCTCGAGCTCGGTGTCGTCAAACAAGAAGATGTGGCGGCGACGGGTCGCAGTTTAACCGAGGAAGTCGATCGGATCGATCGGCTCGTCAGTCAGATGCTCGAATACTCCAAACTATCCGCGGGCAACGTGACACTTTCGCTCGAGTCCGTTCGTTTGGATGCATTGATCAAAGAGACTGTCTCGCGGATGGATGAATGGTTCCGTCATAAGGAAGTGACGGTCACACTTGAACTCGTCGAGGACGCGGTCGTCCAGGCGGACCGATTGGCGATGGAGCGTGTGCTGTCGAACTTTCTTCAGAACGCGTATCACGCCAGTCCACTAGGAGGTGTGATCACGATCAGGCTCTCCGAGCGACGGCTTGAAATCGAAGACGAAGGGCCGGGCATTGCCGAGACGATGCGCGCCAACATCTGGGATATGTATGTGAAAGGGGACCGTTCGAACGGTCACGGACTTGGTCTGGCCATCAACAAGCTGTTGCTCGAGGCTCAAGGACTCGTTTACGGAGTCGAATCGAGAGAGGGAGAGGGGGCGTTGTTTTGGATCGAATGGGACTAAATTTATTTTTGCGGGGTGTCCGCTTAGAGCGAGATCGGATTGAAAAGCCAGGGTACCCGTTCTCGCTACCGATTTTTGATGGATTTGATGAATTGACGCTGACGAAGCCGGTCACGTTCTTGGTTGGTGAGAATGGGAGTGGAAAATCGACGTTGGTCGAAGGGATGGCCATCGCCGCCGGATTCAATCCGGAAGGTGGGGCGACGACGTTCCGTTTTGAGACCGAGGCAACGCATAGCTCTTTGTTCGAGGCGCTCCGTCCGATTCGGGGCGCGTACCGGCCGAAAGACGGATTTTTCCTCCGGGCCGAGACGGCATATCAACTGTCGAGCTATGTGGATGAGATCGCGCGAACGTCGCCCGACCCGGAACGGTTTTATGCGTCCTACGGCGGTCGATCGCTCCATGAGCAGTCGCACGGGGAGGCGTTCTTGTCGCTCATGCTCCATCGATTCCGAGACGGCGGACTGTATATTTTAGATGAGCCCGAGGCCGCCTTGTCGCCGATGCGGCAATTGACGATGCTCGCACGCATGCATGAACTCGTGCAATCGGGCAGTCAATTCATCATCGCGACCCATTCACCAATCCTCATGTCGTATCCGGACGCCGACATCCTCCAAGTCGAGACGGGACTTCGGCCGACGACGTTCGACGAACTCGAGCACGTCCGTGTCATGCGTGACTTTCTAGCGGCACCGGAACGGATGCAACGCATCCTGTTCGAGGATTAGACGGTGAAATAAGAAAAGAGCGGACGCGGCCGCTCTTTTCTTATGACTTCGTGACTTTGCGCAAGACGATGATAGCGAGACTGACACCACCGGCAATCAACATATACGTGAGAATCTCCGTCCAGGCTGCCATCAGACGTCTTCCTCTGCAAAGACGGCCAAGTCCCCTTGAGGCATGGCGACGAGTAAGAAGTGTTCGCCTCCGAGCGGACGGGCGTCTCCGGCCTGCCAACTTTCATACTGTTCGTGATAGCCGTTCACGAACAGGACGGCTCCAGATTCAAATGTCAGTTCAAGATGGGGATTGTCTTCAGATAACAGGATGGAACGGACGCGTTCACGTCGGAGTTCGACGAGGTGATGGAGTTGTTCATCTTCGTTGAACGACGGCCCCGATGAATGGACGTACCAAGGTCCTTCAATCGAGAGCCACGACTCGTTGCCGTCTCGGTTGAAGTAGAGTAGATGATGATTGGGGCCGGAACCGAAGTCGATTCCGACGAAGGAAGACGCGTTAAACAAATGCTGTAAAATCCGTGTTGCTTCAAGATGTTCGGTACGGGTCACGCTTCCACCTCGCTTAAATGGGTTAGTTAATTCCATCATTCCACGTTACATCGCTAAAGTAAATGAAAGGATTATGTGAAATCACTCATATGAGAAGAAACAAGCGAGTTCGACAACTTATGGAAAATACTTCAAGTAAGTTAAAAGTTTGGTCAGTGATTGGACAAATCCGGTTCCGCGTTCGATGATTCGACTTATAATCAAAAGTATAGATGACTCGATGAAACGAGGGGTAACCATGGTTTATGGTCTATTGATTGGCGGCATCATCCTAATCACCATCGTCCTCAACGTCCTTCGGTTGATGACGACCCCCGCCTTGAATCGCTGGCTGCTCGCCGGGACGAGCAGCCTTGTCGTGATTTGGCACGGGGTGTTGTTCGATTTTTATGATTTACATTGGTCGGTGCTGTTATTGATTATGACAGGGCTCGTCTGTTTTCACTGGAAAGGCATGACTGTTGCAATCATGGTCAGCTGGCTTTTAGTATACAGTCAATCCGGGACATTATCCCTTCCGCTGTTGCTCAGTTATGTCTTTTTTGGCCTAGGAGCCGCGCTGCTCTTTGGTTACATCAACCAGTTGAAGCGAGAGCGATCAGACCGGTTGCGGATGCTGACGGCGAGTTCCCGTCAATTGAACGTGTTCCGGGAAGTCAGTTTTACGATGCAAGACACGCTCGACCCGGACCGATTGCTGCAAACGATTTTGACATCGGTGACGGCGGGGCACGGACTCGGCTTTAACCGATCGATCATCTTTTTCGCTGATTTGGAAAAAGATAGCATTTACGGAGTCATGGGCACGGGGCCGATGAATCCGGAAGACGGGTTTCATATTTGGGAAGAAATCACCCGACAACATTATGATCTCCAAGGACTGATTGATGAGAAAGAGACGGACTCGTCACACGATGAGCAGTTGAATGAACGGATTCGGAAAATGACGATCCCGTTTCATGGAGACCACCTGTTCAAACAGACGCTCGACTCGGGACGGCCGCTCCACGTGTATGCGAGCATCACCGACGATCCGGTGCTGCGCATGTTACATACCGACTTACAGATGGACGAGTGCACAATTTTCCCGCTCCATCATCAAGGAATTCCATACGGACTTCTCGTCATCGACAATGTCGTCAATAAAAAACCAATCACCCCTCAAAAGATTGACAGTGTCCGACCGATTGCGGAACAAGCCTCGCTTGCGCTCCATCAGACGATGTTGTACCAGCGCATCGAGACGTTGGCGCTTCGTGACGGGTTGACGCGTCTCAAAAACCATCGTTCGTTCGAACAAGATTTGGATGTCTTGTTCCGGGAGTGCGAAACGGACGAGCTGTCACTGATTGTGATGGATATTGACCATTTCAAGCATTTCAACGACACAAACGGTCACTTGGCTGGAAACGAGTTACTCACGCGGCTCGCGAGTGTCATTCGACGAAGCGTGCCGGATGAACAGATGGCGTATCGGTTCGGTGGCGAAGAGTTTGTCGTTCTCTTGCCGCAGTTCGACGAAGTCGAGGCGTCCCACGTCGCGGAGACGATTCGTGCGGCCGTGCTCGGCACCAACTTCATGTACGGGGAGCGACAACCAGGTGGTCAGTTAACGCTGAGCTTCGGTGTCGCTTCGAAGCACACGCTTCACGAACAGTCACGCGAACAGTTGATTGAGTGCGCCGATCAAGCGTTGTATGCGGCCAAATCACGAGGGAAAAACCAAGTCTGCCGCTGGGAAGGGGTACCGCTATGACTGAATTCAGTGTCATGATCATGACCGTCGCCTTTATCGCGACCATCTTGTTTACGAGCCGTCCAAGTTATCGGTTTGTGACGGGTAGTGTGGCCAACCGACACGCAGAGGCACTGGGCATCTCGTTGAAAGACGTCTCATTCTCGTTCGACCAAATGGTGTATTTCATCGCCTTGCCGACAACGATTCCCGAAGTGCGGGATGCGATGAAAGAAGAGCTGGCCGTCGAACCGTATTATGAGTCGTATTTCTTTCCCGATGTGAACGGGGTCCAAGTTTCCGTGAAGTCGGAGGATGCGGTAGTCCCCATCGCGTATTTACCAATCGATGATTTTAGTCTCCCTGTGTTAGATCGACATTTGGAAACAGGGACGATTGATGAGCGGGTCAACCGAACGATTCGGGCGCACATGATCGTTCATGAGCGTACGCTCGAAGCGATTCGAGACGAGGTGTATCATCACCTCCATGAAGACCGCCTGACCCAATAAAAGAGGCTGGGACATAACTAGCCGGTTTTAGAGCTTTTCAATAAAAAGAGGGGTCCGGTCACCGATTTTCGGTGGCCGGACCCCTTCTTTGCACTTCCCCCGATGCCATTGGCGATGAACTTCCGTAGGTTCACCGCCATGAGGGCGAAGCCGAGCTCGCGTTTCACGCGCTGTTTTCCTCTGACGGAGAAGCGGGTGAAACCCAAATTGGCCTTCAGATATCCAAAAACTGGTTCCACGTCCGTCTTGCGGCGGGCGTAGAGGGCACCGGTTTTCTCATCCGAAAGCAGCGTTCTCGTCATATGCTTTTGTTCTTCCCAGGCCCCGTTCACGCTGACCTGGCGGTGTCTCCCCGGTTCGGCCTTCGTGCACAGCTCCCGGAACGGGCAGCCGTCGCAGCTCTCGCACTCGTACACACGGAAGTCGCGGGTGAAGCCGTTCCGGTCGGTCCTGTGGGACTCATGGCTGAACGGGAGCCGTCTCCCGTCCGGGCACGTGAACGTGTCGGTCTCGTCATCGTACGCCCAGTTCGCGATGTTGAACGGGTCCTCGCGCCATTTCTTCTTCTGTTCCTTCCGGTACATCGTATGCGGGATCAAGGGCAGGCGCCCCCGGCGCTCGAGTATGTCCGTGTAGTTCTGCTGGCTCCCGTATCCCGCGTCGGCGACGATGTGGGCGGGCAGGTCGAAGAACGTTTCGATTTCATCGAGGAACGGGATCAACGTCTTCATGTCGGTCGGGTTCGGATAGACGTCATAGGCGAGCGTGTACTGACCTTCGGTTGCGATCTGGACGTTGTAGCCCGGCTTGAGTTGGCCGTTCTTCATGTGATCCTCTTTCATCCGCATGAACGTCGCGTCCCTGTCGGTCTTCGAGTAACTGTTCCGTGTACCGAAGGTGGCCATGTGCCCCTCGTATCGGCGTTTCCGGGTGGCGAAGTCGGCGGCCTGTTTGTGGAGACGACGGGGCACCTTCCGTTCCGCACGCAATCGTTTCCGTTCGGCGACGTCGGTGGTCGAGGCGATCTCCTCGTCGATGGCCTCGATCTTTTCTTCAAGTCGCGCGGCGACCTGTTCGAGTTCTTGGACCGAGAGCGCGTCCGGGCTCTCCCGTTCGATCTCGGGGATGACCTGGTCGGCCATCAGTTCGTCGTACAGTTGGTTCGACTTCTCGACGAGCGCGGCGCTGTATCGCTCGACCGCCCTCCGCCAGACGAACGTATAACGGTTGGCGTTCGCCTCGATCTTCGTGCCGTCGATGAAGATCGCCTCCTCGTCGATCTCGCCGGTCTCGACGAGATGGCATCTGAAGGCGACGAACGCGGCCTTCAGGATCGGGGCGACAGCCGGGTGAACACGGAAGCGGTTGATCGTCCGATAACTCGGCTCGTGGCCCTGGGCGAGCCACATCATCCGAAGACTGTCCTTGAGTAGGCCTTCGATCTTTCGGCCCGAGAATGCGGACTGCGTGTAGGCGCAGAGGACGATCTTCATCATCATGCGCGGATGATAGGCCGGGCAGCCCGTCGTTCGCCAGAACGGCTCGAAGGCCTCGTCGGGGATCTGTTCGACAAGGTCGTGGACAGCGAAGGCGATATCGTTTTCCTGGAGACGGACTTCTAAATCTAGGGGCAAAACCAATTGGTTCATGGTATACTCTTTGTACATAGGGGCACCTCCAAAGTTATGGTTTGGTCACTTTAACTTTATCAGAGGTCGCCCCTATCTGTTTAGTCCGAAATGCGTGCACGAACCCATAAAAATGACAAGAGGCCACCTGGAGCGAACAAGTCGCTCCAGGTGGCCTCTTTGTTATAAATCTACTGAGTTATGTCCCAGCCTCTTTTTTACTTGGCTAACATGTGAAACCGTGCGGCACCGATCAAGTTGGCCTCGTTGAAGTGGGCACACGTCTCGACGTCGATGCGGAATGTTCCGAACGCGTCGCAAAGCGCATCCAAGTGTCGCTTGATGCCGTCCCGAACTTCCGGGCGACGACTGATGCCGCCACCGATTAAAATACGCTCCGGGTCGAGCCCGAATTGGAGGTTGTAGATGCCAATCGCGTTCCAGCGATAGAAGCGCTCCAGTTCCGCCTGGATGATTGGGTCGCTTTGAAGTGCGAACACATCTTCTCCGGTAAGGGGACGTCCGAGTTGCTCACTGCATCGATGGACAAGAGCGGCCGTGGCACCGATTTTACTCCATGTCCCATCTGGATGGGGAAGAGACGGGTCGAGAATCCAATATCCGAACTCACCGCCATGGAAGTGGGATCCGATCATCACCTGATCATGGTCGACGAATGCTCCGCCAACGCCCGTCCCGATGACGACCGTCGCATAGCTCGTCACCGACGCCGCGGCACCGGTCCATCCTTCTGCGAGCGCTGCCGCGTTGGCATCGTTCAAGACAGTGACAGGCAAGTCGTACCGCTCTTTGAACGCCTGTAAGAAAGGACGATCATGAATGTAGGGAAGTGCACTGATTCCATGAATCACTCCGGTCGTCGAATCGACGGCGCCGGGCGCACTGAAGCCGATACCGTCGAAGCGGGCTTCGGCGGTCGTTTCGTTAAAGATCACATCGACTTGTTCGAGCAAGCCGTCCCACGTCGCAGGGGTTGGGACGTGTTTGTTTGACAGTAGGGTGCCATCGGATCGGACGACTCCGTATTTGATACTAGTTCCACCGATATCGATGGCTAAATAATGTTGTATGCTGTTCTACTCCTTTATGTGGGGGATGACAAGGGATATTATGACACATTTTTTTTGCGTGTTATGATAAACATAGTAAAAAACATATTCGTAAATCGGGAGGTTCTCTCTCATGAACGTTCACATTGAACAAGCCGGGTATGAACGCGGTGAGGCGGTCATCGAGGCCATCCGGTTCGAGGTCCGCCCGGGCGAAATCGTCGGGATGATTGGATCGAACGGGGCCGGGAAGAGTACGACGCTCGCCTGTCTCACCGGAACGATCCCGTGGATGCGTGGAACGGTGCAAATTGACCGCTACGCCTATATCCCCGAGCAACCGGTGTACTATGACTATTTGACGCTCGAGGAACATATCGCTCTCGTGTTGGAATTGACGGACGTTGATAATCGTGAGCGGACGGAAGAACTGATCCGGTTGTTTCGGTTCGAGACGGTCCGCCACGACTATATCTCCTCGTTCTCAAAAGGGATGAAGCAAAAAGCGATGATTCTCTTGGCGCTCATCCAAGAAGCGAAGTTTCTCCTTGTCGACGAACCGTTCGTCGGACTCGATGCGACGACGACGATCCAGCTGCTTCGTTTACTTGAAGCGGAACGTCGTCAAGGCACCGGGGTGCTTCTCGTCACCCACGTTCTCGATACGGCAGAGCGGTTATGCGACCGCTTCGTCTGGATTGATGACGGATGCATGCTCGCGGGCGGGACAAAAGAAGAGTTGCGTCTCAGCCTGCAAACCGAAGGCGAGTCGCTGTTCGATATGATGGAAGATGTGGTCATGCGATGAATGAACATCAGCTGTTCGTTAGACGTGTCCGCACCCATGTGACCAAGCAGTGGAAGACGTAGCGGCTCATCTTGGATTGGACAGTCGTTCTATACGGCGTCATTCCGTTCGCCATCTTTCTCGGGTATCAATACCGATTGCTTTGGCAAGGCGAAATCGAGTGGGTGAGTCAGGTGCCGATGTTCGTTTGGGCGCTTGGAATTGGAATCGTCCTCCTTAGAAATCCGTTTTTCGTCTGGGTCGAACGGGCGGACGTGACGCTGGTGGCCAAACGTTCTTTGATTGATAAATTGAAGCTCGATTCGTTGCTCTATCAAGCCTTCAAACTCGGTGCAATGTTCCTCTTTGTTTTGTCGGCGTTCATGCCCGTGCTTTGGCTTGACGGTTGGTCCGTTGCCTCTATATTCGCATTCGGGATCAGCCTCCTATTTTTGACCGGGATTCATACGTGGATCCGTTATCAGTTGACGGTCCGGCGCAGCCATTGGATGTTACGAGTTACGGCCACGTGTGTGACGTTCGTTTGTATGTATGCGCTCCTCATCGACTCACCTTTATGGTCGGCCGTACTCGGCAGTGGTCTTGTTGCATTTGCGATGTATGTCGGAGAAGGGTGGCTGTCACGCCACCCATATCTTAGCCAAGAACTCGAACGTAGTGAGGCGTTGCGTACCGCCTTTGACCGGGCATTATTATCGACGTCGGGCGCCATCGAGAAGCCGAGCCGGCGCAAGCGTCCGCTCTATCGACCGAGACCGAATCGGTTTGGGACCGCCCGGCGCACGACGGCCATCTTACTTTATATACGGACGCCGCGTCATCGGAACTTATGGCTGCGTCTCATCCCGCTTGTCGTCACGGGGATGCTCCTCGTACCGAGTTGGTTCAAGTTGCTCATTCCGCTCTATGTCGGCTATGTGATGTGGCAAGAACGACAGGCGTTCAAACAAGAGATGGAGCGGCATCCGTTTTTCCGTGCCATCCAAGAAAGGACACATTCATGACTGAACAAGACTATGAACGATTGCTCCAAATCGAGACGGCGAAACCGCAACAAGGGTTCCCGGCCTCGGCCGAATACCACCGCTATGAACCGACTCCTTATGAGGCGCTCGACTTGTTGCGTGACGCCTATCCGCTCGCGGCCACGGACACGGTCGTCGACTTCGGCTCGGGGAAAGGGCGCCTCCCGTTTTATCTCGCCTATACGTTCCGAGTTCGGGCCATTGGCATCGAAATGGATGGCGGCTTCCACGAAGCGGCACTTGAGAATTGGATGAACTACGCCAAGAAACACCGGACGCGCGGCAGTGTCCAGCTCGTCCGCGGCTACGCCGAACAGTTTGAGGTGCCGGCTGAGGCGAACCGCTTTTATTTCTTCAACCCGTTCTCGGTGAACGTGTTCCGGCAGGTCGTTGCGAACATCATCGAGTCGGTCGAGCGCGCACAGCGTCCGGTCGACCTCATCCTCTATTATCCGGCCGATGAGTACTTACATTTTTTGAATGACGAGACGCCTTTCCGCTACGTACAGGACGTTCGCTTGCCGTTAAAGAATCTCCATGAGCGCTTTCTTATTTATCGTTTTGATATGATGGAGTCATCTTGGTAAATGGGGAGTGGATCATCGTGAAGAAAGAAGATATTTTAGATGCGTATCGTTGGCGTCAAGCGACGAAAGAGTTCGACGCGGACCGCAAAATTGATGAGGAAGATTTCGAATTCATCTTGGAGACAGGCCGCCTGTCACCAAGTTCGTTCGGTTTTGAGCCTTGGCAGTTCGTCGTCGTTCGTCGCGAAGACTTGCTCCGGAAGATCAAAGACCACGCGTGGGGTGCCCAAGGACAGGCGTTAACGGCGAGCCATTTCGTGTTGATCTTGGCGCGGACGCCTGAAGCGATGCGCTACGACTCGGACTACATCCGTCACATCGTCACGGACGTCCAAGGACGGACCGAGGACGAGTACGCCCTTCGGGTGAAACGGGTCCGTGAGTTCCAAGAACAAGATTATCGACTGTTGGACGACGAGCGTGTGTTCCAAGAATGGATCAAACGCCAGACGTATATCCCGCTCGGCAACATGATGACGGCCGCCGCACAGATCGGCGTCGACTCATGTCCGATCGAAGGGTTCAATCAAGCGGAGATTGACGAATTATTGATTTCGGAAGGCGTCATGGAACGAGGTGCCTGGTCGCTCTCAGTCATGGTCGCGTTCGGACATCGGGCCCGTGATTTCGCGCCGAAGACACGTCGCGATTTCAACGAGGTCGTCAAATACATCGGATAAAAAAAGCTCAAGCGCCGAGGCGCTTGAGCTTTTGCTTATTTCCAGTCGGTGATGCGATCGATTGGGAAGCGGACCGATTGGTAACCGTCTTCCGCGGCTTTTCCGATTGAGAGGAGCATGACCGGAAGGTAGCGCTCTTTCTCGAGGCCGAACGCTTCCGCGATGTTCGCTTTGTCATAACCACCGATCGGATTTGTGTCGTAGCCGTGGGCACGGGCGACGAGCATGAGTTGCATCGCGACGAGACCCGAGTCGAGCAAGATGCTGTCTTTGACAGACTCTTTCGGTGCGTCTTTGAAGATGCCTTTGATCATGTCAACTTGACGGTCGCGGACTTCTGGTGGCATGAGGCCACGCTCGACGGCCGTATCAAAGATCTCCTGTGTGTAATCGGCCATCTGGTAGTCGGCAAAGATGGCGATAACGGCTGATGACGTCTCGACTTGGCGTTTGTTGAAGCTTGCGAGCGGAAGGAGTGTGTCTTTACCTTCTGCGCTATCGATGACGACGAAGCGCCACGGTTGCAGGTTGAGTGATGACGGTGCCGTCGTTGCTTCCTCCAGGATTTGTGTCATCTCTTCTTTTGAGATTTTGACGTTCTCATCATAGACGCGAATCGAGCGGCGTCCTTTGAGGATTTCCATAAAGTCTTTCTGTGTTGTCGTGTTCATATAAGGGTCTTCCTTTCATGTTGAATGTTGGTTTGTAACGTATTTAAAAGTTCGAGTAACTGTCGTTGCTCCTCTACCTTCATGTTTACAAAAAGACGGTCCGATAAGCACTTCTTTTGCTCGGTCCAATGTGCAATCCGCTCCCGACCGACATCGGTCAAATCGACAAAGATGACCCGATTGTCTTGGAGGCAGCGTTCGCGCGTGATCAAGCCCTGTGTCTCGAGCTGTTTCAAATGACGCGTGATGGCGGCATGATCGACGCCGACCCGTTGTTGCAGTTCACGCTGACGCAAAGGGCCGACGTGATGCAAGTTGCTCAAAATATCGAAGCGGGTCGAGCTGAGCCCGTCCATTTCCGTATCGAACAGTTGAGCCAGTTCTTTTTGTACGGTGATGACGTGGTAGAGAATCTCATCGCTGAGCGAACAGGCGTCGCGCATCGGGTATCCTCCTTCAAAAAACTAATTGATGAATCAATCATTGATAGGTCACACAATGTATACTAATCGGTTTTGAAATAGATCGCAAATAAAAAGTTTCAAAAAAACTGTTGTCAAACTGTTATATAATAGTCTATATTAAAGTCAACTGATATATAACAATTGAATGGAAGGATGTGACGGCTTGGAACATTACAAACAAGTAGGTACTTATCACGTACATGAAACGTTGCTCGACTTCATCTCGGCTCGTATATTGCCTGACGAAGAGGAACACCGACAATTTTGGCCTGGGGTCGGGCGCCTACTCGATGAGTTCATTCCTCGGAATGAGTCACTGCTTCACGAACGTGAGTCGTATGAGCGACTATTACAGGAATGGTACAGCGAGCACAAGCAAGCATTTGACATGGAAGACTACGAGCGTTTCCTTCGGTCCATCGATTACATCGAAGCAGCCGTCCCCGATTTCAACATCGACGTTACGGGTGTCGATTCAGAGATTACAAGGCAAGCCGGACCGCAGCTCGTCGTTCCGCTCGACAATGCACGCTATGCATTGAACGCGGCGAACGCTCGCTGGGGAAGCCTCTATGACGCCTTGTACGGAACGGACGTCATCGACGAAGAGGACGGGAAAACGAAGTCGAGCGGCTATAATCCAGTTCGCGGTGAAGCGGTCATCGCCTATGCCAAACAGTTTCTCGACGATACATTTCCGCTCCGGGAGGGCTCGCACGAAGAAGCGAACGGCTATCTCGTGTCAGAGGGCAGGCCCTACGCCATCATCGAAGGGAACCGCATCGCGTTTCAAGACGATTGTCTCGTCGGCTATGTCGGGGAAACGAGTGATCCGAATAAGCTCTTGCTCGTCCATAACGGGATTCACGCCGAGTTGAAGTTTGACCGGGACCACCCAATCGGAAGGGTCGATCGAGCAGGGCTCATTGACATCGAACTCGAGTCCGCCTTGTCTGCCATCGTCGACTGTGAAGACTCGGTTGCCGCTGTTCGGGCGGAAGACAAGGTCCACCTTTACGCAAACTGGCTAGGCCTGATGGACGGGACGCTCGAAGCAACATTCACGAAAGGAGGTCGGCCGCTCACTCGGAAGTTGAACCCTGACCGGAAGTATGTCGGGAAAGACGGGCGTGAAGTCACGCTTCCGGGCCGATCGCTCCTCTTTATTCGAAACGTCGGGCACTTGATGACGACAGACTTGATGCTCGACGCGGAAGGACGTGAAGTACCGGAAGGGATCTTGGACGGGATTTTCACTGCGCTCATCGCGAGCCGCCACCTTGATGCCAGACGAAATTCCCGCGAACGCTCCATCTATATCGTCAAACCGAAGATGCATGGCTCGAAAGAAGTCGCGTTCACGAACGACTTGTTCGATGCGATTGAAGATGTACTCGAGTTACCGCGTCACACGCTCAAAGTCGGCGTGATGGACGAGGAGCGACGCACGTCGCTTAATTTGAAGAACTGTATCGAGCAAGTGAAGGAACGCATCGTCTTCATCAATACCGGATTCCTCGACCGGACGGGCGATGAGATTCACTCCTCGCTCACGCTCGGACCGATGCGCAAGAAAGGCGAGATGAAGACCTCGGAGTGGCTCGATGCTTATGAACGTCTGAATGTCCAGATCGGGCTTGACGCAGGATTCCATCAACACGGGCAAATCGGGAAAGGGATGTGGGCGATGCCCGATCGGATGCGCGATATGATGCGTGAAAAAAGCAATCATGTCCGGTCCGGGGCGACGACGGCTTGGGTGCCGTCCCCGACGGCGGCCACGCTTCATGCGCTGCATTACCATCAAGTCGATGCGTTTGACGTTCAGCGTGAGTTGGTGAATCGTTCGTTTGATCCAGCAACTGAGCGAGGGCGTCTGCTCGAGGTACCACTCGCCACGCGTCTCTATACAGATGAGGAAGTGAACGAGGAGCTCGAGAACAACCTGCAAGGGTTGCTCGGATATGTCGTCCGTTGGGTCGAGCAAGGTGTCGGTTGCTCCAAAGTGCCAGATATTCATCACGTCGGGTTGATGGAAGACCGAGCAACGCTTCGTATTTCGAGTCAACATGTCGCCAACTGGCTATACCATGGAGTCTGTAGCCGTGAACAAGTCGAAGCGACGCTTTACCGGATGGCTGAGGTCGTCGACGCGCAAAACGCGGAAGATCCGCACTATCGTCCGATGACGCCAGACGTAGACTACTCTATCGCCTATCAAGCGGCGAAAGAGTTAGTGTTTGAAGGCGACGAGTCGCCGAACGGATATACGGAACCCATTTTGCACCGGCGCCGTCGACAGTTTTTACAACAAGTGACATTAGAACCAAACTTAAAAGGAGGAGCATCATCATGACAACGAAAAAAATCGAAAGCGAACAGTTGATTGAACGTTGGGTCGTCCGTCGGATCGTCTCGGGGGAATCGACAGCGGCGCTCGCTAACACGGCGTTCGTCTATGGGAACGATTTGATGCGCCTCGTGCTCGACCGGGCCGACGGATCGCTCCAAATCATGAGAGAGCCGGTCGAAGAAGTCGTCATATTCCGGAAACCAGAAGATCGTGACGAAGAAAACGTCTGTCGTTGCTGCGGCATGGAGCACTCGTCATTCAAAGCGGCGCTCGAATGCTGTGCATACTTGGATTAAGCCCGCATTATCTGTTATATAACAAACGGTAAATATATAAATTAATATAATACAGGAGGAATGGATATGAACGAACAACAAATGCAGCTAGAGGATATGTTACAGTCGGAACGGTTTAACGGGGTCGAACGTCCATATGGGGTCGAAGACGTGATGAGACTTCGGGGATCGGTACTAATCGAGCATACGCTCGCGACAAAAGGAGCGGAACGGTTATGGGAGTTACTCCACGAGCGGGACTACGTCCACGCGCTCGGGGCGTTGACGGGGAACCAGGCCATCCAGCAAGTGAAGGCGGGTCTCGAAGCCATCTATTTGAGCGGATGGCAAGTCGCCGCCGATGCGAACTTGTCGGGGCACATGTACCCGGACCAAAGCCTGTACCCGGCTAACTCGGTGCCGAGCGTCGTCAAACGGATTAACCAGGCGCTTCAACGGGCCGATCAAATTCAAACGGCGGAAGGGAAAGGCGATACGCATTGGTTCGCCCCGATCGTCGCTGACATGGAAGCCGGTTTCGGCGGTGTGCTCAACGTGTTCGAGTTGACGAAGGCGATGATTGAGGCGGGTGCAGCCGGCGTCCACTTGGAGGATCAACTCTCTTCAGAGAAGAAGTGCGGTCACCTCGGCGGCAAAGTGTTGCTGCCGACACAGACGGCCGTGAAAAACTTGATTGCCGCTCGGCTCGCGGCAGACGTCATGGGGGTGTCGACGATTATCGTCGCCCGGACCGACGCCCACGCCGCGAACTTGATTACGAGCGACATCGACCCGATCGACCATCCGTTCATCGTCGGCGACCGGACGCCAGAAGGGTTTTATCGGACCGAGGCGGGAATCGAACAGGCGATCGCACGCGGTCTCGCCTATGCACCGTACGCCGACCTCGTCTGGTGCGAGACGTCCGAGCCTGATTTGGACGAAGCGCGTCAATTCGCGGATGCGATTCATGCGAAGTATCCGGGCAAACTTCTCGCTTACAACTGTTCGCCGTCATTCAATTGGAAGAAAAAGCTGTCGGATGAGGAGATCGCAACGTTCCAACAAGAGATTGGTGCGATGGGATACAAGTTCCAATTCGTCACGCTCGCTGGCTTCCACTCGCTCAACTTCGGAATGTTCGAACTCGCACGCGGGTATAAAGACCGCGGGATGGCCGCCTACTCGGAACTGCAACAGGCCGAATTCAGTGCAGAACAGCACGGTTATACGGCGACACGTCACCAACGTGAGGTCGGGACCGGGTATTTCGATGAGGTGTCTCTCGTCATCTCGGGAGGCCAGTCGTCAACGACGGCACTGGCCGGATCGACCGAGGCAGAACAATTTGAAGCGCCGTCCCATTAAGCGTCGCCCCTCCACAAGAGGGGCTTTTTTTGTGTCCAAATTCAGAACGCGTGCATCCTGTTCACTTAAATGTGACGTATTTCACATTTTTGTCGTCAAACTCTTGCTACGCTGAACATGTCAAAATGAATATGGAGGTTATGACAGATGACACAGACATTCACGGGCGATACGCATGTATCTGAAATCGTCAAACAATGCCCGCAAGCGGCAGACGTTTTCAAACGGAACCGAATCGATTTTTGTTGTGGCGGCAACCGGCCACTCGCTGAAGCGACTGACAAATCGAAACGGTCGACGGAAGACATTTTAGAAGAAGTCAATGCGCTCTATCAACGCAAGCAAGAGATGAACGAGAAGAGCATCGATTGGGATGCTGCTTCTTCATCGGAATTGATTGAGCACATCATTTATAAGCATCACCAGTTTTTGACGGACGAATTGCCACAGCTCACACCATATGTGACAAAAGTGTTCCGGGTTCACGGACAAAACCATCCGCACCTCGGACGCATTCATCAACTGTTCAATCAATTGAAAGTGGAACTTGAACAACATATCGTCAAAGAAGAGACAGAAGACTTCCCGACGTTGCTTCGTCACGAGACGGCACCGACAGCTGAAACGAGACGGGAGCTTGATGACATCTTGGCCTCGCTCGAGTCAGAACACGCGGCAGCCGGTGACATTTTAAAAGAGTTGCGTCAAATCACGAACGACTATACGCCGCCTGAAGGAGCGTGTGGGACGTATCGTCTTGTCTATCAACGGTTAGAAGCGCTCGAATCGGATACGTTTGAACATATTCATCTCGAAAACAACATTTTATTCCCGCGGGCGCGCACGTTCGCTTAAGCAGTGGCACACCTCTACTTACGTGGGGGTGTCTTTTTGTGACGTTTGATACAGATGGGAGGCAAATCAAGCGCTACGATAAAGGGGAGGCAAAGGAGTGATTAATCATGAAACGGGTGAGTGGAGTCATCGTAGGGGTGACGGTCGCCTTGAAAAAAGTCGATTTGACGTTCGAATGGGACGGGACACAGCTCATCATCGAGTCGTTTGGGAAGACGAAAGGCGATACCGGTGTCGAAATGGAGGCATTGACAGCAGCAATGGTCGCCGCCTTGACCGTGTACGATATGACGAAAGCAGTCGATAAAGGCATCGTCATCGGACCGACGTACTTGCTCGAGAAACAAGGCGGGAAGTCAGGGGACTACATCCGATGACACCTGTCCTAGAACGTTACGCGCGGCAGGCCCGGTTCCACGGCATCGGGGTGGAGGGCCAATAACGTCTGATGGAAAAATGCGTGCTCGTCGTCGGTCTCGGCGCGCTCGGGGCGGCCGTTAGCGATTAACTTGTTCGGGCCGGCGTCTCGCTCATCCTCGTCGACCGCGACTATGTCGAGGTGACGAACTTACAACGACAGACGCTCTATACGGAACAGGACGCACGTTCCGAGACGCCGAAAGCGGTCGCAGCGCTCGAACGCCTGCGGGCCATCAACTCAGACGTTGAGTTGGACGCTCAAATCGCCGATGTCTCGTGGGATTGGCTTCGGCCTTTGCCGTCCGTTGATCTCATCTTGGACGCAACCGATAACGTCGAGACGCGTCTTCTATTGAACGATTTCGCACTCGAGCGTGGCATTCCGTTCTTGTTTGCCTCTTGCGTCGGGGCATACGGCATGAACTACACGGTGATGCCGGGAGAAGCGCCGTGTCTTCGTTGTCTCATGCGTCATTTGCCGCTAGCCGGGCAAACGTGCGCGACAGCGACTAGATATCGCACGTCTCGTCGATGTGTCTTGTCCTTCTTGTCAAATTCACGACTATCCGAGCCTCGTCCCGAATCGGCAACAGACAGCACTCCTCTGTGGGCGTGACGTCGTCCAAGTCCGTCGGTCCATCGAAGGGCTTGAACCAATCGCACATCAACTCGAGCGTGCGGACATCGCTGTGAAACAGACACCGTTCACATTAGAATGGCGATGGCGGAATCATCGGATGCTTTTATTTAAAGACGGTCGTGTGCTCGTCCATGGAATTGATGACGCGAACGTCGCAATCGCGATGGTCGATGAGTGTCTTGGCGCATAGAAAAGTGTCCCCCGAAAAGCGGAGGACACTTTTTTGGTTAGCGTGGGATTGTAAGCACTTGCCCAACGCTAATCAAGCTGACGTTCGTAATATTGTTGGCGGCTGCGATTTTAGCGACAGTCGTGTTATACATCGTCGCAATCTTATAGAGGGTGTCCCCTGATTTAACCGTGTATTTTACTGTGGTCGTTGGTGGTGTGACGGTCGTCCCTGGGATGATGAGGACTTGTCCGACAGTGATTGAATTGATGTTCGTAATCTTGTTGGCGGCGGCAATCTTAGCGACGGTCGTTTTGTACAAAGTGGCGATCTTATAAAGCGTGTCACCCGATTTGACCGTATATTTGACGGTCGTCGTAGGTGGAGGAGTTACAGTGGTACCTGGGATGACGAGCACTTGCCCGACATAAATCGAGTTGTAGTTGGTGATTTTATTGGCGGCTGCAAGAGCAGAGACGGTGACGCCGTAAGCACGAGCGATGCTATAAAGGGTATCGCCTGATTTGACGGTATACGTTTTGCTGGTAGATGTGTTTTGGTAAGCGAGCAATTGCGAGACGGTGACGAACTTGTAGCCTTTCGCTTTCAACTGGGCAATCATCGTCGGCAAGGCGAGTGGTGTACCTGGAGCGCCGGCACCGGTGTGCATCAAGACGATTGAGCCTGGTTTGATGTTCGCCTGTACTTTCGTATTGATTTGGCTAGCAGTGACTCCTTTCCAGTCCACGGTATCGATGTTCCATTGAATCGTATAACCGTAGCCGGCAGCGCCGACTCCGCTCAACACGGCGCTATTGACGGCGCCGAACGGTGCCCGGAAGATTGGTTTTGTCGTTTTGCCAGTAAGCGATTTAATGAGCGATTCCGTCCGATCAAGTTCTGATTTCATTTGCGTGGCGGTCAACTTTGTGAAGTCTGGATGGGTATATGAATGGTTACCGAGTTGGTGACCTTTAGCTGCGATGTTTTTAATGTATTGAGGATGGTTATTGGCGCCTGATCCAGTCAAAAAGAAAGTGGCTTTGACGTTGTTCTTGGCAAGTATGTCCAAAATCTTATTCGTATTCGTACCATCCGCCCCGTCATCGAACGTCAACGCGACAACTTTACTCGTCGTATTCACGCTCGTGATGAATTTCGAAGCGGCGGCGTCAGCCGATTTTGGATAAGCGACTAACGGTGCCAACATGATCAAC
Organism: Exiguobacterium mexicanum; assembly: GCF_005960665.1. Taxonomy (GTDB): domain Bacteria; phylum Bacillota; class Bacilli; order Exiguobacteriales; family Exiguobacteriaceae; genus Exiguobacterium; species Exiguobacterium mexicanum_A. The sequence continues at coordinate 2,426,989 of NZ_CP040676.1, read as the reverse complement.
AAGGCCATCAACACACGTACAAACTTGCTCTTCATTTTGGTTTCGCCTCCATTCTTGGATGTATGTATCTTGATGTTAAGGCTTTCCATATATTGAGCTGTGTATATATTTTATATACCCCCTTTTAGTGGTAAACATCGTCTAACCCTAAAAATAGGGAAAGGAATTTTTGGATAATGACTCTCAATATTTGTGTTCAATTTATGAGTGACAAACGTGTCAAATATCACACAATCCTCACACATTTCCTAAAAAAGGGTGCTATCATGAACAATGTGTGAAGAATGTAAGCGATTGAATAGGGGGATTCAACATGAATAAATCAATGAAACGGTTCGGGGTGGCATTTGGTCTCGTCGGTCTGTTCGTCCTTGGGGCGTGCGGAGCCGATGAAACGGCCAGTGGTACGGAGACGGTGCAGTCGATGGAACCGGTAGAAGCAGAATTAAACGTTCCGGCCACGGCGGACAAAGACGAGACGGTCACGTTGGCGGTTCGCGTCACACAAGACGGTGAAGCGGTCGATGATGCCGACGAGATTAAGTTCGAGGTCTGGAAAAATGGCGCCAAGGAAGAGAGTGAGATGACGAAAGCGTCGCTCACAGAAGATGGAGTCTACGAGGCGGAGACGACGTTTGTCGAAGAAGCAGTTTACACGGTGCAAGTCCATGTGACGGCCCGTTCGATGCATACGATGCCGACGACTAACGTTACGGTCGGCCATCCGGAGACGGCGGCCGAGGCTGAGGTTGAAGCTGAGCAAGACCATCACAACCACGCGGGAGCAGACATTGTCCTTGATCCGACTCAAGCTGTCGCCAATGAAGTCCAACCGTTCACAGTCAACGTCAAAATTGAGCATGAGGCGTTGACGGGTGCGGACGTCCAACTCGAAGTGTTCAAAGACGGAGCGGACAAGCACGACTGGGTGAAGCTTGATGAAACGGAAGGCGGAAGCTATGCAGGTGAGCATACATTCAAAGAGTCAGGCATATACAACGTTCAAGTCCACGTGACGAAAGGACACGACATCCATGAACATATCATGGAGACGGTCGAGGTCAAATAAAAAAATCGATCGGCCGCGGCCGATCGATTTTTTTATGCGTTCTGATAGAGTGACTCGACTTGCTGTTGAAGCGATTCGTTCTCGAGGAACTCGTCGTACGTCGCTTCTTTGTCGACAATCCCGTTCGGCGTCACTTCGATGATGCGCGTGGCAATCGTCGAGATGAGCTGATGGTCATGCGAGCTGAAGAGGAGTACGCCTTTGAACGTTTCGAGACCGTTGTTGAGCGCTGTGATCGACTCGAGATCCAAGTGGTTCGTCGGATCGTCGAGGACGAGGACGTTCGAGTTCGAGAGCATCATTTTCGAGAGCATGCAACGCACTTTCTCTCCCCCTGAGAGGACAGATGCTTTCTTCATGACTTCTTCGCCTGAGAAGAGCATACGACCGAGGAAACCGCGAAGGAACGTATCCGACTCGTCGGCTGGTGAGAACTGGCGTAACCAATCCAAGATGCTCTTATCCGAGCCTTCGAAGTATTCCGAGTTGTCTTTCGGGAAGTACGACTGTGTCGTCGTCACGCCCCATTTGACCGTACCCGTGTCCGGTTCCATCTCGCCCATGATGATTTTGAAGAGCGTCGTGATGGCAACGTCCGAACGGCCGACGAATGCGACTTTGTCCGTCTTGTTGAGTGAGAACGTGACGTTGTCGAGTACTTTGACGCCATCAATCGTCTTCGAGACATTGTCGACGTAGAGCACGTCGTTCCCGATTTCACGTTCCATCGAGAAACCGACGAACGGATAGCGACGTGATGATGGACGGATATCGTCGAGCGTGATTTTATCGAGCAACTTCTTACGCGACGTCGCTTGACGCGCCTTCGAGGCGTTCGAGCTGAAACGGGCGATGAAGTTTTGAAGTTCTTTAATTTTCTCTTCTTTTTTCTTGTTCTGGTCGTTGGCCATACGCGAAGCGAGTTGGCTCGACTCGTACCAGAAGTCGTAGTTCCCGACGTACAATTGAATCTTCCCGAAATCAAGGTCGGCCATGTGCGTACAGACTTTGTTCAAGAAGTGACGGTCGTGGGATACGACGATGACGGTATTCTCGAAGTTGATCAAGAACTCTTCAAGCCATTGAATCGCTTTGAGGTCAAGACCGTTCGTCGGCTCATCGAGGAGAAGGATGTCAGGTTTGCCAAACAATGCTTGAGCAAGGAGGACTTTGACTTTCTCGCCACCTGTGAGCTCGCTCATGAGCTTGTGGTGTGATGCATCCGTGATCCCTAGTCCTTGAAGGACCATGGCAGCTTCTGATTCGGCTTCCCAACCGTTCATCTCAGCGAATTCGCCTTCGAGTTCAGCAGCGCGCATACCATCTTCGTCAGAGAAATCTTCCTTCATATAGATGGCGTCTTTCTCTTTCATGACTTGATACAAACGCTCGTGGCCCATGATGACCGTCTCGAGTACCGCTTGATCTTCGTACGCATAATGGTCCTGCTTGAGGACGGCGAGGCGTTCGCCAGGTGAGAAGCTGACGTCACCTGTCGTCGTTTCTTGCTCACCGGCAAGAATTTTTAAGAATGTCGACTTCCCGGCACCGTTCGCGCCGATCAAGCCGTAGCAGTTGCCTGGTGTGAACTTGATGTTCACGTCTTCGAACAACTTGCGTCCACCGAATTGGAGACTTACGTTATTTACTGTAATCATGTATAGGATCCCTCGTTTTTCTGATTAGTTTACGACGTGTATTGTATCACGTTTTTTGAAAACGCGCAGTCGTGGGTAAAAATGAAACAAACAGCAGCCTGATTCGTATAGAGAAGAAAGGGGGAATCAGCCATGAAAACAACACTCTCGCTGAAAGAAGCGTGGTCAAACTACTACAGCCGAGATTTCTTCCGGCTCTGGGTCATCTTCCTCGTGACGGGCATTGGGTCGTATTTTCTATTCAGGGCCGTTATCGCTCCTGAACAAGTGGACGAAATTTTAGCTCAGCTCGGCGAATCATTTGAATCACAAGGATTGACGTTCGATTCGAGCGCACGCGAGACGATGATCGCCCTATTCGTGAACAATACGCGCGTCACGTTGCTCGCTTTCCTGCTCGGAATGATCCCGCTCTTCATCCCGTATGTGTTCGTCGTCATCAACGCCGCGGTCATCGGCCTGGTCGCCATGCTCGTTGGGGTTGCCAGCGAATCCGTGATCCGGGTCATCGTGCTCGGCATCTTGCCCCACGGTATCACCGAAATCTCGGCCATCTTGCTCGGAGCGGCGATGGGGTTGTCGCTCAACCGTTACATCTGGAAAAAACTACGCGGGAAAAAGACCGACGTCACGTTCAAGGCGTTGTTCGTGGCAGGCGTGAAGACATTCCTCGTCGTCGCGGTACCGCTCCTCGTCATCTCTGCGATCATCGAGGCGTACGTGACCCCACTGTTATTACAGTAAAAAAGCCATCGCTGATGGCTTTTTTACTTGAAATGAGGCGTCGTCTCGACACAGTGGGTTAAACGAATCCCTTCCGTAGACACATCGCCATTCACTTGCCAGATTTCAAGTCCGTCCGCGATTGCGTCGCGAATCAGCTGCCGAATTCGTAAGTCGTGTTTCCGATTCGGGTTGCCGGTGAAGATGGGCGCATCATATAAGAAAACATACAGCAAGACGGCCCGACCCGTTTTCGGCAACGTCGCAATGAGTGTCTCGAGATGTCGAATCAACCGTTCGGTCTCGATCGGTCTCGCCACCGCACGCCGTTCAAAGCGGGGTAGAGGCGTTACGAACAACTCGGCTAGAGGTGCTTTCACTTCGATATAAGTGCCATCGACTTTAAAGTCGATTCGTGACGCATCGACGACTTTCTCTCGTTCCACATGTTTCGGAGAAGGAAAAGCTGAAATCACGTTCGTCCGCAACCAATGTTCGACGAAATCGTTGACGCGGCCTTGATGAATTCCAATCCATTGTCGGTCCGCGTCGATCGAGATGGCCTCCACTGTGAAGGCGGTGTTCCGTCGCGGGTCGTCCGTCGCTGAGACGAGGCAAGGCACCCCGTCAAAGACGAGGTCGCCAATGCGACCGGTGACCGGACAGTGGCAGGCGACGACAGTGTCGCCGAGCAATACGTCCATCACGAACCGATTGCGGCGTTTCAGGATGATCCCTTCCTGCAGGGGAGATACAAAGCGATACATCGTCAGACGACGCGCGTGACCGTCGTGTCGAGTTCGAACGCGACGTTGCCGGCCAAGGCGCGTGAAATCATACAGCCATCCTTCGCTTTTTTGGCGATTCGTTCGACGAGCGTGATATCGCGATCTGTGGCCGTTTTTGGAACGTTGATACGTGTCGTGTAGCGAATCGTCTCATACGTGAAGACACCGTTCGTCACGTCGACGATGCCTTCGGCGTCAATCGTGATGCCTTGATGAGGCAGTTCGCTTCGCCCGAGCATAGCCGCAAGTGTGATGATATAGCAGGTCGCCGCAGCACCGAGCAACATCTCATCCGGGTTCGTCCCGATGCCCGGTCCGTCCATTTCCGGGGGAATCGATATCTGTGTCTTTAACCGTTCGGCCTCGATCGTTCCGACGTCGTTGCGTCCGCCGGTCCAGTCGAGGTTCATTTGAAACGTATGCTTCATAAAAAATCGCCTCCAATGTCTCTATTCTAGAAGAGAACGATTGGAGGCGCATGTGTTATGCTCGCGCGCGTTCAGCGAACGTACGGAGCGTCTGGATGATGACGTGGGTCGCTTTTTCCATGTTGTTGACGGAGACGTACTCGAACTTGCCGTGATAGTTCTCGCCGCCCGTGAAGATGTTCGGGGTCGGGAGTCCCATATACGACAGTTGCGAACCGTCCGTCCCGCCGCGAATCGGTTCGATTTTCGGTTCGATGCCAAGTTCGCGCATGACGTCGGCGACGGTGTCGACGATGTGTTTCACCGGCTCGATTTTCTCGGCCATGTTGTAATATTGGTCGTCCATTTTTAAGTCAACGCGTGCTTCGCCGTATTTCTGTTTCCATTCGACGACGAGCTTTTCAAGCAACGCTTTGCGCGCCTCGAACTTCGTGCGGTCGTGGTCGCGGATGATGTATTGCAGCGTCGTCGTCTCCACGTCGCCAGAGAAGCCGTTCAGATGGAAGAAGCCTTCATAGTCGCTCGTATGCTCTGGGGCTTCATCAGCCGGAAGGCGGTTGTGGAACGCCATCGCCAACTTCATCGAGTTGACCATCTTGTTTTTGGCACTGCCCGGGTGCACGTTCGTCCCATGGAACGTGACCGTGGCGCCGGCAGCGTTGAAGCTCTCGTATTGCAGTTCACCGAGCGGGCCGCCGTCCATCGTATAGGCGAAATCGGCGTTGAAGCGGGCGACGTCGAACTTATGTGGTCCGCGGCCAATCTCTTCGTCCGGTGTGAAGGCGATTCGCACCGGGCCATGCGGGATTTCCGGATGGGCCAATAAGTATTCGACCGCGGTGACGATCTCGGCCATGCCGGCTTTGTCGTCGGCACCGAGCAGCGTCGTGCCGTCTGTCGTGATGAGTGTATGTCCAACGTAGCCATCGAGCTCCGGGAAGTCACGCGGCGACAAGATGACTTGGAGCGCCTCGTTCAAGACGATATCGCCGCCCTCGTAATGTGCGACGAGTTGCGGGTTGACGTTCGTCCCGGTGAAGTCGGTCGCCGTATCGACGTGGGCGAGCAGGCCGATCGTCGGTACGTCATGGTCGACGTTACTCGGAAGGGTGGCGAACAAGTAGCCATAGTCATCCGTCTCGACGTCCTCGAGTCCAATCGCTTTTAACTCAGCCTCGAGATGGCGAATCAAATCCCATTGTTTCGCCGTCGACGGTGTCGTCTCACTCGTGAAGTCGGACTGTGTATCAATTTTTGCATACGTGATTAAACGTTCAATTAATTTCGATTGCATGGTCTGCCTCCTCTAATCAATCTGTTCTCGTTTAGTGTAGCATGAGAGCCGGTTTTGAGAAGTATCGAAATTGTTTGAAAATAAAAAGAGAGGCGCTAAGGCCTCTACTTTTACTCAATTTGTATGAAACAAGGGTGCTGGCCTTTTTTAAAGAAGGAACGGCAGGAGAAACGGCAACAAAAACGACGTGAAGATGGCGGACAGGCCCATCGCCGCGCCCCCGGTGGCCCCTGAGAGCGGATGTTCTGTCGCGGCTTGAGCCGTGCCGATGCCGTGGCTGATCGTTCCGAGTGCGAGTCCTCGCGTGAACGGATCAGTCACTTTGAAAAGCGACAACATTAGCGGACCGAACATGGCACCGAGTATGCCACAGGCGACAGTGATGGAGGCAGCAAGCGCCGCGTCTCCTTGGAGCTGTTTTGCCAGTTCGAGTGCAATCGGAGCAGTGACGGATTTGACCGCTAGCCCGATGAGCACTTGGTCCGTCAGTTTGAGCGCCGTTCCAATCATGACTGCGACGATAATCGTCGAGACGGTACCGGCAACGATTGCACTGAGGGCACGTCTCGCGCGTGCGAGTAGCGTCGGCAAGTTGCGGTACAACGGCAGACCGAGGGCGACGGTCGCCGGGCCGAGTAAAATCGTGATCAAATCTTTGGCCGGTTCATACACGTCGTACGGTTGTTCAAAGAGAAGGAGGATCACAATCAAAATAGTTGTGCTCAAGAAGACGACGTTCGTGAACGGAGACGCCCATTTAAATGATAGTTTTCGGCTGATGAGATAGACACCAACTGTGACGAGTACCCAAAATAATGTCATGACGCTTCACCTCGTCTTCCGGAGATGATGGCGGTCACGATGAGCCCCACACTTAGACTGATCATCAAGGCGAGAAAGAGCGGGATCCCTTCTGCTTTTAATAGATTACTATAAGACATGAGACCGACCGCAATCGGGATGAAGAAGAAAGCGAGATGTTTCGTGAGGAAGCCGGCACTGTCCTCGATCCATTCGACTCGGATGATTTTTGTCATAAGTAATATCAACAACAGCATCATCCCGACGACGTTCCCAGGCACTTTCCATTCTAAAGTGGCGACAATCCAATTGACGAGCGCGCTTAACCCGAATAAGAGCGAAAGGCCGATCATCCATTTGATAAAGAGTTGCATGTATACCATCCTTTCGCATTTAAGTTCAAAACGTATGGATTCTCTCAAACTTTATCATCTAGGTCAAGAGAGAGGCGAGGACAAAAAAGAGAATGGGTACGTACGTTCGCTGTGATACACTATGAGCATCCTATGTAAACGAGGTGTGGAGATGGAACTACAAGCGGTGAAGCAGTTTATAAAAACACATGGAATTAAGGACGGGAATGAAGTCTTGGCGGCGTTCATGAAACGAATCAACTTGAAGCTCGTACCGCGGACGGCGCGAGAAGAAGTGGCAATCGGGCATTCAAAATTTGGCGGTTACCCAGATTTACCGAGTGTGTCGGACCATCCGGGAGAAAACTTGACGTTTTTGGCGCAATTTCGCTTGAGCGACTTCGTAGGCTTCGAGTCGGTCGAGGAGCTTCCGAAACAAGGATTGCTCTCTTTCTTTTATGATATGGAGGAACAGCCGTGGGGTGATACAGATGAACGTCATCTTTGGCGAGTTCTCTACACTGAAACGACGACACTTGAACGGGTCCGGATTGGCGAGGCACTCAATGAGCGAGCCGTCGTGTTCGAGGAATCCTACGCACCGAACGTTGATACGCTATTCAATCTCATGACTGAAGACGAGTACATCGCCTTAGAAGAGTTGTTCGATGAAGGCGAGGTGCACGCGATCGGCGGACATCCGGACGAAGTGCAAAACGATGTGTTCGAAGAAGTGGAAGATACGTACGGTGACCGTTTCAGCGATCCGTTCCTCCTTTTCCAAATGGATTCAAGCGAAGAACTCGACATCATGTTCGGTGACGCCGGCATCCTTTATTTCCTCATCCCGACCGAAGCGCTCCGAGCCAAACGGTTTGAAGAAACCGAAATCATCATGCAATGCCATTGAACACAAAAAAGAGAGTCGATCCTGTTTAGGTCAACTCTCTTTTCCGTTACACTTCTTTATTTTTACGGAACCGCGCGAAGAACTCATACACGATTGGGACGATGAGGAGCGTCAACAGCGTCGAACTCGTCAATCCGCCGATGACGGTCACACCGAGACCTTTCGAGATCAAGGCGCCGCCTTCAAGGCCGAGGGCGAGCGGTGCGAGGGCACCAATCGTCGCGAGCGCCGTCATGAGGATCGGACGGAGACGCGTACCGGCTGCTTCGAGCAAGGCATCGCGTGTCGAGAGACCGGCCGCTTCTTTATGAATGACGCGGTCAATCAAGACGATGGCGTTCGTGACAACGATTCCGATCAACATGAGCGCACCGATTAAGGCAGATACCGAAATCGTTTCGCCTGTGATGAGGAGAGCGACAAGTCCCCCGATAATCGCGTAAGGGAGCGAGAACAGGACGACGAAAGGCGTAACGGCACCACCGAACGTGATAACGAGCACCAAGTAGACGATGGCGACGGCCGCGAGCATGGCGAGACCGAGCTGGGTGAACGATTCTTGAATCTGTTCAGTGACCCCACCGACGTCATACGAGACACCAGTCGGGAGCTCGATGTCAGACACACGTTCTTCGATAGCAGCCGAAGCTTCCGTCGCTTTGTCCGTGCTGAGCTCGACGTTGACGCGAGCGAGGAGCTTCCCGTCGCGTTGGACGAGCGTATCCGGTGTCGTACCTTCCTCGACTTCGATGAAGTCCGAGATTGGCCGAGGGCCGAACGGCGTCGTCACTTCTTGTTCTTGCAACTCTTCGATGCTGTCGTACGTGACTTGTTCTGTCGGGATGATGACATCGAGTTGCTTGTCATCGATCGTCACGGTCGAAAGCGGGCTTTCTTGCGCTTGGAACTGTCCAATCGTCTGGGCGAGCTGAGCGGCCGAGACGCCTGCCTCAGCAGTAGCTTGCTGGTCGACGTTGAACGTGTACTGCACGTAAGATTCGCGAAGATCGGACGTCGCTTGACGGACGTAATCCGTCTCTTCTTCAATCGTCTCGATGAATGTCGGGACGATGGCTTCTAGATCTTCGAGCGAGTTGGCATAGACGTTGTACGTCACGCCACTCGTGCCGGCGCCGCCGGCGAAGTCTTGCTCTTTCCATTCCCCGCCTGTAGCGAGTTCGTTCAAGCGTTCGACGTCAGCGATTTTGACGTCAGCGAAATCTTCTGTGTCCGGGTCATACTGGACGATGAAAATCCCTTGTTTGTTGTTCCCCGGGTTGAGCGGGTTCTCGCCACCGACCGTGAATTGGACGTCGGTCGCGTCTGCTTGCTCTTCCATGAAATAAGTTTCGGCGATTTCAGCTGCCGCAATCGAATCGTCAAGTGTTTGGCCCGGTTCTGGGTCGAACGTGACGTAAAGCGTCTTCTCCGACTCTTGGTTCAAGAAGTTGACCCCGATGGCTGGGACGAGGGCGAAACTTCCGATTAAGAGTGCTGTCGCGAGACCGAAGACGACGAGTTTATGGTTGAGCGACCAGTTGAGGACACCACGATACCATTGCGCGAGCTTCCCTGGTCCTTCTTCTGGTTTCAATTTATCGCGGTTCTTAAAGAACGAGTCGGCCATCATCGGTACGACCGTGATCGCGACGAGTAATGACGCGAGCAAGGCGAAGACGACGGTCAAGGCGAACGGTAAGAACAGCTCACCGACGAAGCCAGTGACGAACCCGAGCGGCAAGAAGACAGCGATTGTGACGATCGTCGACGACGCGATCGGAATGAACACTTCTTTCGTCGAGGCGATAATCAGTTCTTTGCCTCGCAACGTTTCGTTCGGACGGGTGAGGCGGCGGTAAATGTTCTCAATGACGACGATGGAGTCGTCGACGACGCGTCCGATGGCGACGGTCATCGCGCCGAGCGTCATGATGTTAAGCGTGATGTCGAGCTGTTTCAAGACGATCAATGCCATAAGGAGCGAGAGCGGAATCGAGATGACCGCAATAATCGTCGAGCGGAAGTTACGAAGGAACACGAGAATGATCAAGATGGCGAACAAGCCACCGAGCAACGCTTTCGAGACCATCGTCTCGACCGATTCTTCAATCGGTTGACCTTGGTCGAGCGTGACCGATACTTTGGCCGTGTCATAGTCGGCTTCGAAGTCGGCGAGCACGTCTTTGACGGCGTTGACGACGTCGACGGTGTTCGCATCTTGTGTTTTCGTCACTTGAATCCCGATGGAACGTTCCCCGTTCGACCGTGAAATCGATTCCTCGATCCCGCGGTCTTCAATCGTCGCGAGTTCGCTCAAGGCGACGGTCGGGACAGTCGTCGGGATGTTGGCTGGTGGCACGGCACCTGGCACTTCAGTCGGGACTTGTGGAGTCTCGCCAGTCGGAAGTTCTGTTGGCGCACCTGGCACCGGCTGTTCCGTTTGTGCGGGTGAGTACGGGATTTGGAGGTCGCGGAACGCCTCGAGCGTCTCTGACTTCCCGTCGATGACGACGGCTTGTTCCGTATCACCGAGTTCATACAAGCCGAGCGCGATGCGGGCATCGTTCGCTTGAATCAACTGTTTGACCGTGTCTTCCGTCAAGTTGTATTCGGCAAGTGCCTCCTCGTCGAACTGAAGCTCGACGCGACGAATCTCTTGTCCGGCGATTTGCACGGTCTGAGCGCCTTCGACACCTTCAAGCGCTGGTTGTAACTCATCTTCAACCAATTTCGTCAATTCAGCCAAATCGAGACTCTCATCCGAGACGGCTGCCCCGATGACCGGGAACGCGTCAAAGCTGAGACGCGACACTTGCGGGTCTTGAACGGCTTCAGGCAACTCGACGTTGCTGAGCGCGTCTTTGACGAGTTGTTCAGCCTCTTCCATGTCGGTGCTGAAGTCGTAATCAATTTGAATGTTTGAAGCGTTCTGGAACGAAGACGAACGAACTTGTTCGACACCGTTCAAGCTCTTCAAGCGCTCTTCGAGCACGGTGCTCACTTCATCGAGCACTTGTTCAGGTGAGGCTCCTGGATAAATCGTCGTCACCGAGACGGTCGGTGTCGTGATGTCAGGCAATGTTTCTAGTTTCATCGTCAAGCCGGCGAAAATTCCGGCGGCTGTCAAGATGATCGTCATCAACCAGACTGCGAACTTGTTGTTGACGGAGAAGGACGTGATTTTCTGCATGGGGTTCATTTCTCCTCTGATGGTTTAGTCTGTTTTACCCGCATCGATATGCCGGGCTCGCTCGATCAAGCGAGCGATAATGTCGTGCTTCAAGGCAGGGGGGGCGACGCCGACGTTGAAGTGCTCGGACATCATCATGCCTTCGAGTGCATAACGGATGATCATCGTCTCGACGGGGTCGCTCGTCTGTTGAAACGCTGCGAAGAACGTGTCGAGGTCATGCTTCCACCGTTCGGCGTACTCTTGGTCGACAGCGAACAGCGTCAAGAAGGCAATCATCTTCTCGGCGTCGATTTGAATCGGTGAACGCTCGGGATGGAGTTTCGTCTCGTCAAATAGGCGGACGAACGCTTCGACAGGACCGTTGCCGTCCGCTTGAAGCGACTCGTACAACTCGTTTTGCTCGGTTTGGAGCCGTTCGACGATGGCGGTCAACAGCGCTTCTTTGGATGGATAATGATACAGGAGACCACCTTTCGAGACGCCAGCCGTCTTGGCGACTTCATCTAATGTAAGATGATGCACACCATGCTCCATGATGATATCCGTCGCGGCATCCAACAATTTCTGTTTCGTGATCATTGATCGGTTTGTCATGTCATGCCTCCTTTCTGTACCGACCAGACGGTTTGTTCTCTTTCACTATAGAGGGCTAGTCGTTTTAAAGTCAAGAAATGATAAGGTCAAAACTGTTAAGTTATATACGTATAACTACGGTAAACGATTTCAAAAAAAGGTTGACGTGAGAATGATTATCAGTGATGATAGTAACTGAGAGTAATTATCATTACCAATAATAGAGATGAATAAGTGGGGGATTATGAAATGAACAAAAAGTACATGGCACTTGGCCTTTCGGCTGCGCTCACAACATCGCTTCTTGCGGCTTGCGCCAGCACAGAAGAAACGACGACTTCAAGCGACAACGAGACAGCAGAAGAGTCAAAAGTCGTTAATGTTTACTCGAGCCGTCACTATGATGTCGATAAAGAGCTTTACAAGCAGTTCGAAGAAGAGACAGGCGTGAAAGTCAACGTCGTCGAAGGGAAGAGCGATGAGTTGCTCGAGCGTTTGAACACAGAAGGCGATAACACGGAAGCCGATCTCTTCATCACAGCGGATGCAGGGAACTTGTATCAAGCGAAAGAAGCGGGACACCTGCAAGCGGTCGATAGCGACGTGCTTGAGTCGAACGTCCCAGAGAAATATCGTGACACAGATAAAGAATGGTTCGGTCTCACGAAACGGGCGCGTGTCATCGTCTATGCGAAAGACCGCGTGAAACCAGAAGACTTGTCAACGTATGAAGCACTCACAGAAGAACAGTGGAACGGCAAAGTACTCGTCCGTCCGTCTGAGAACATGTACAACATCTCGCTCCTCGCCTCATTCATCGAAGTGAACGGTGTCGACCAGGCAAAAGAGTGGGCGAAAGGCATGGTCAACAACTTTGCACGCGACCCACAAGGGAACGACCGTGACCAAGCGAAAGCAGTCGTGGCCGGTGAAGGTGATGTCGCCATTATGAACACCTACTACATGGGTCTCATGTTGAATTCGGAAGATGCGGAAGAGAAGAAAGTCGCTGAACAACTTGGCGTCTTCTTCCCGAACCAAGATACGACGGGGACACACGTGAACATCTCAGGAATCGCGATGACGAAAGCCTCGAAGAACTCGGAGAACGCGAAGAAGCTCATGGAGTTCATGTCTGATCCGTCGGCACAAGAGCAGTTCGCGAGCGTAAACTACGAGTATCCAGTAAATGAATCGGTTGAACCGAACGAACTCCTTAAATCATGGGGTGAGTTCAAAGAGCAGGACATCAACTTGTCTGTCCTCGGTGAAAACCAGCAAGAAGCCATCCGCGTCTTCAACGAAGCGGGCTGGAAATAAGAAGACTTCGGCTTGAACAGACGTTCAGGCCGAAGATTTTTGCGTTTCTCGACACGCTAGCGGTACAACGAGAGCGTTGAACCTGATATGATGGGACAGGAAGTGACTGAACGAAAGAAGAACGGGAGTTGTACGACATGAACTGGTACGCGCTGAAACGACAACTGAATGGATGGGCCATCCTCAGCTTTATCGCGCTCTTGTTCATCGTCCTGCCAGGTGTCGTCGTCTTGGTCGAACTATTCGCACCGGTCAATGACAACTGGCAACACATCCGCGAGTATTTGTTGCCGACTTACGTACGCAATACCCTGTTCATCATGCTTGCGACCGGCCTGCTGACGACGATTATCGGGACGAGCTTAGCTTGGTTCGTCACGGTATACGACTTCCCGTTCCGTAAGTTCTTCAAATGGGCGCTCATCTTACCGCTCGCCATCCCGCCTTATATCGGGGGATACACGTATCACGGGATTTTGAACTATACGGGCGTCATCCAGACGACGCTACGCAATGAGTTCGGCATCACCGTCGACCAGACGTATTTCAACATCATGACGATTCAAGGAACGGTGTTCATCTTCACGCTGTTCTTGTATCCATACATTTACACGATCACGCGGGCCTTCTTGCACAACCAATCGTCCTCGATGATTGAGAACGCCCGCATCCTCGGCCGCGGCTCATGGGATATCTTCTTCACCGTCGTCATCCCGATTTCGCGTGTCGCCATCATCGGCGGGGTCAGCCTCGTGTTGATGGAAGTATTGAACGACTATGGGGTCGTCAAATACTTCGGGATTCAAACGTTCAGCACGGCCATCTTCAGTACGTGGTTCGGGATGAAAGATACGTCCTCGGCGCTGAAACTCGCCGGGACGCTCATGATTCTCGTCATCGCCATCTTGACGATGGAACGGCTCGTCCGAGGTCGGAAGCAGTTCAGCTATGCGACGACGAAAGTGAAGCCGCTCAAACCGAGACAATTGAACGGGTGGCACCGCTACGCCGTATTCGGCTATGTGGCGACCATCTTCGCCGTCGCGTTCCTCATCCCGTTCGTGCAGCTCGTCGCTTGGACGGTATTGACGTTCGAACAAGTGTTCACGGCCGAGTTTTTCCGCCTCGTCTGGAACACGGTGAGCGTGGCGTTCATTGCGACCGTGATCATTCTCGTGTTCGCGCTCATCATCGCCAACTACACGCGCCTGTTCCCGTCGAACATGACACGCGTCATCTCGAAAGTGACGACGCTCGGTTATTCGATTCCGGGAGCGGCCATCGCCATCGCCGTCATCACGTTGTTCTTGCTGCTTGATGAGTGGGTGCTGAACGTGGCGCTCGCCTTAGATTTAGGCCAGACGTTCGTGTTCAGGACGACGCTCATCATGCTCATCTTCGCCTACGTCATCCGCTTCCTCGCCATCGGCTATAACTCGATCGAGAGCGGATTTGAGAAAGTCGGCAAATCGTTCACGGAAGCGTCGCGCATGCTCGGCTGGGGAACGGTGCAGACGTTCTTCCGAGTCGACATCCCGATGATTAAAGGGGCGATCATGAGCGCGTTCATCCTCGTCTTTATCGATATTATGAAAGAATTGCCGCTGACGCTGTTTTTACAGCCGTTCAATTTTTCGACGCTCGCCACACAGGCGTTCAAATATGTCAGTGACGAGAAGATACATGAGGCCGCGCTCGCCTCAATCGTCATCGTGCTCATGAGCGGACTGTTGATCTTTGTGTTCCATAAGGTGCTTGATAAGGAGGCCGACTAATGTTTGTTCAAATCAACGATTTACACTTCAGCTATAAAGGTGCGCAAGCCGAGACGATTAAAGGATTCTCAATCTCGATCACGAAAGGTGAAATCGTCTCGCTTCTCGGTGACAGCGGTTCTGGGAAGAGTACGATTTTACGCCTCATCGCAGGACTTGAGATGCCGAATCAAGGCGTCGTCGTCGTCAACGATTGTGTCTGTTGCGACGATTGCCAGTTCATGCCGCCTGAACAGCGTGGTGTCGGGATGGTGTTCCAAGACTATGCGCTCTTCCCGCATATGACCGTTGAGAAGAACATCCGCTTCGGTCTGCATAAATTGAGCCGGAAAGAGCGGAACGAGCGTGTCGAAGAGATGCTGACGCTCGTGAACTTGTCCGAGTTCCGTCATCGCTATCCGTATGAGCTCAGTGGTGGTCAGCAACAGCGTGTCGCGCTCGCGCGTGCGTTGGCACCGAAACCATCGCTCCTCATCTTGGATGAGCCGTTCAGCAACTTGGACACGTCGCTCCAACATCGCATTCGGGACGATTTGCGCCGCCTCCTCAAACAGACGGGAACGACGACCATCTTCGTTACCCACGATGAAGAGGATGCGGAGGCGCTCGCCGACCGTATCGTCTATCTCGGAGAAGGCAAAATTAAAAAGCAGGTTATGACGGAGAACAACAAGACGTTCAATCCGCAGATTCCATGTTTCGTCTAAACGAAAAAGCATGCCTCATCGAGGGATGCTTTTTTTGAAGGCGAAATCAGATACAAAGCACCCACAGACCGCCATCTGTGGGTGCTTTGGTCATCACTTCGTCTGTGCGGAAGGACTCGACTCGTTCCCGAGTTGATCGATGGCTGTCACGTAATAAGTGGCCTGTTCGTTCATGACTTCTATACTCTTCCGAGCGTGCGACGGGATACTCTCGATATGGGTCTCTTCACCATCGACGACCTCATAGACGCGATAGCCGATGACGGCGTCGTCACGGACGGCGTGCCACGTCAATAAGTTCCCGCGGAGTTCGACGCTCGTCGGTGCGTCGAGTTCGACTTCGGTATTGATCTCGGTATCGACAAGTTCGGTATAGACGACGAAACGCTCGTCGTAACCGCCGTCACCGAACGTACCGGAACACGTGATCAAGTTCAAATGTCGACTCGACGTGGCCCCGAAAATATCTTCGATCGGTGCGTTTTTCGTATCGTAACTCTCTGTTTTTGTGACACGAAACGTCAACGTGTTGCCATTCTCATCAATAATTGTCACGTCATCGCCTGTCTTCAGTTGATCGAGCTCATAGAAGACGGCGGGGCCGGTCTTACTGTCCACATGTCCGGCGATGACGGCATTCCCTTTACTGCCTGGCTTGACGCCGGGCTCGAACCAACCGACTTGGTTCTCGTCTTTTGGGACGCCCATCTGGCCGTTGTCGAGTACGCCGACCTGTTCGATTGCGGTGTCGACCTTGATTTTAGGAATTTGAAGTTGGACGGGTGTCGCGGCCTTGGCACTTTCCTCTTCCTCGGCTAATCGAAGCTTCTTCACCTCTTCCTGTAGAAGTGAGAATTCAGCCGATAAATCTGGGCTCTCCTCTATTTGTTTTTCTTCTACAGGTGGTGACGACGATTCTTGGGCGCTCGTCCACGTCCAGAAGCCAAAACAAAAGAGAGAGAGCGCCAGAAACAAATGGCGCTTGTTCATGGGGCTCCCTCCTTATTGAATTATTGTTCAGACACTTTACGGTTGCGAAGCGTTACGAAGGCGAGCAAGATTCCGCCAAGTACAGCAAGGCCAGCGTAGAGCGTGTTCATTGATTGTTCTTGTGCACCACCGAGACCTGTTTCAGGCATCTCTTCAGGCATTGTTGTTTCAGCGAACTTGTCAGGCATTTGTGTCACGATCGCGTTACCGAGTGTCTCACCAACACCGAACATGAACGCGTATCCTTCACGGAATGACATCCAAGCGGCATCCGCATCACCAGCTACATACTGATCGAACGTTTGAAGCACGAGGGCCTCATGTTGTTTGATGGCTTCTTGGCCAGCTTCTTGTGGCAAGTTACCTTCTGTCGCTGCATCGAGGAATGTGCTGAAATCGACAGCGAACTGGTCGAGCTTCATACGTGCTTCTTCAATTTTAGCTTCATCGCCTTCGAGTGTAGCGGCAACGATGTCACCTTGGGCTGTGATGTGGTTCCCGTTCCATACTTTTTCGAATTGGGCTGCACCTTCGTCACCGTAGACTGAACCGATGGCTGCTTTGAAATCGAGTGTGTTCTGATCTTCAGCCCAGCTCACGTAGTCGAAGTCTTCTGCTTGATCGTAGCCTTTTTGCATGCCGATTGCTGCGAGAGCGAAGTGTTCACCAGCAAGGCTGTTCAATGTTGAACGAAACTCGACGGCCGGTGTGTCAGCAGCAGTTTCAAACTTGTCAGGCATCTGTGTGACGATTGCGCCTGAGAGGGCTTTACTGATGTCGAACATGAGCTTGTACCCTTCGCGGTACGTCATGTATGCCGACTCGTAGTCACCTGCGACATAGTTGTCGAATACTGAGAGAACTTGGTCTTCGTGAAGCTCAAGTACGTCAGCGGCTGCGTCTTTTGGTAAGTTACCTTCTGTTGCTGCATCAAGGAATGTTGAGAACTCTTCGACGAATTCGTCGACCTCAGCTTCAGCGTCAGCGCGAAGCTCTTTGTCTTCTGATTTAGCCGCTTCAACGAAGTCAGCTGAGTAGTCGTTGTGACCAGCGAAGATGTCTTCGAACTGGGCTGCGCCCTCATCTCCATAAATCGAAGCGATGGCCGGTGTCATGTCGAGTGCGTTTTGATCGAGTGCCTTCATCGCGACTTCAGCGTCTGGTGCTCCATCATAAGCTTTCATCATCGATGTGACGGCTAAGACGTAATGCTCAGACAGTAATTGGTCGAGCGTGGCTCGTAAGTCACCTGCTGGTGTGCTTGCTGTCGGCGCGTGATCCGCTGCCTGTGCATTCAATGGGACGAGTAAGCCGAGTGCGAGTGCCGGCGCTACAATCTTGTTCATTGTTTTCTTCTTCATGGGTAATCGCTCCTTTTTTTGAGTGGTTGTCGTTGTTTACACCCATCTAACGGAGCGGTTCAAAAAATGGATCACTCTTTTTTTATTTTTTTTCGTTTTTTTGTTGAAGTGTGCGATACACCCCTGGTGCGACGCCATATTTTCGTTTAAAGATTCGATGAAAATATGGATAGGAGCGGAATCCGGACAGCTCGGCGATCCGTTCGAGAGAGTGTTGCGTATACTGCATCTGTTCTTCGGCGAGCTGGAGTCGAATCGATTGGGCATAGGCGACAATCGTCATGCCGGTCACTTCTTTGAACAAGTGGACGGTCCGCGATACACTGAGCCCGACCGCGTCGGCGACGTCCGCCACTTTGAAGTCGCTCGTGACGTTTCCTTCTATATAACGCATCATGCGTGACACGACCGGTGGCCGCACGTTCGCTTGCATTTCTTGGACGGAACGGTCGAGCATGAGAAGCAAGGCTTCAATCAGCGTTTCAATCAAGGCCGGACTTTGTTCAGTCGTCGGGCGTCGTGCCTCTTCGGTGATGTGTTGCCAGAGTGACAACAGGCGAGGGTCGATCGAGATGGACGTGATGCGGGAACGATTCGTCGCAG
Source organism: Exiguobacterium mexicanum (assembly GCF_005960665.1). GTDB lineage: Bacteria > Bacillota > Bacilli > Exiguobacteriales > Exiguobacteriaceae > Exiguobacterium > Exiguobacterium mexicanum_A. The sequence continues at coordinate 2,408,443 of NZ_CP040676.1, read as the reverse complement.
TCCACCACGTATCAAGTGATGAACCGTTGCAGAAGAGATGATAATCCCCGCTCGCCGGGGTGTCGACATGCAGTTCGTACTCGTCACCAGGTTTGACGAGCAACAAATCGCCAGGCCTTACCGTATACGTCTCTCCATTGACGACGATTCGTGCCGTGCCTTCAGTCTGCAAGCGAATCAAATACGTCTCCAATCGATTAGGGAAAGGAAAAGTGTAGGTCGTTGTATGATACGAATAGCCACAAAAGCCAATTTCCATCAAATCATCCTTTCTTAATAGCAAAATCGTGCATATTCTTATCATATCATGGATAGAAATCAAGGCGAGGAGCGGGTACGATGAAATCGACAGAACGTATGAGGAGGATGAAACATGAAACAATGGTGGAAAGAAGCGGTCGTCTATCAAATTTACCCGCGCAGCTTTAATGACTCGAACGGTGACGGGATTGGGGACATCCCTGGAATCACCGAGAAGATGTCGTATTTGGCGGAACTCGGCATCGATGTCATCTGGCTATCGCCGGTGTACGATTCACCGAACGACGACAACGGATACGACATCCGCAATTACCGGGCCATCATGGATGAGTTCGGAACGATGGACGATTTTGATGCGATGCTCGAAGAAGCGCATCGTCACGGCATCAAAATTATGATGGACCTCGTCGTCAACCACTCGTCGGACGAACACCAATGGTTCATGGAGTCGCGCTCCTCAAAAGACAGCCCATATCGGGACTACTACATTTGGAAAAAAGGCGAGAACGGTCAGCCACCGACGAACTGGGGTGCTTTCTTCGGAGGGAGTGCCTGGCAATACGATGAGGCAAGCGACGAATACTACTTGCATCTGTTCAGCAAAAAGCAACCAGACTTGAACTGGGAGTCAGAGACGTTGCGCCGTGAAGTATACGATTTGATGACGTACTGGCTCGACAAAGGGGTCGACGGTTTCCGAATGGATGTCATCAACATGATTTCGAAAGATCCGAGTTATCCAGACGGCGAGACGCGGGGGACAGGTTACGGGGACGGCACACCGTTCTTCTTCAATGGGCCGCGCATCCATGAGTTCATGCAGGAGATGAATCGTGAGGTCCTGTCGAAATACGATACGATCACGGTTGGTGAGATGCCGGGCGTCAGCGTCGACGAGGCGAAGCTTTATACAGGAACAGACCGTGACGAGTTGAACATGGTGTTCCATTTCGAACACGTCGACGTCGGCAACGGCAGTTTCGGCAAATGGAACCCGACGGACTGGAAGTTGACGGATTTGAAGACAATCTTCTCGCGTTGGCAAGAAGGTCTTGAGGAAGATGGCTGGAACAGTCTCTATTGGAGCAACCATGACCAACCGCGAGCCATTTCACGGTTCGGGAACGACTCGGACGAGTATCGTGTCGTCTCTGGCAAGATGCTGGCGACGCTCCTGCACATGCTGAAAGGGACGCCATACATCTATCAAGGTGAAGAGTTCGGGATGACGAACGTGGCGTTCGACTCGATTGATGAGTACCGTGACATCGAGACACTCAACGCGTATCGGGATTACACGACGAATGGCTTATTGACGCATGATGAGATTTTCCGCGGTATTCACGCACGTGGGCGCGACAACTCGCGGACACCGGTCCAGTGGTCGGCCGAGGCGCAAGGCGGATTCACGTCCGGAACGCCTTGGATTGGGGTCAACCCGAACTATACGACCGTGAACGCGGAAGCGGCGCGGCGTGATCCAGACTCGCTGTTCCATTACTATCGCCAGTTGATTCAGCTCCGGAAACAAAATCCGATCGTTGTCTACGGGAGGTATGAACTGTTACTCCCAGACGATGAAGCGGTATACGCCTTCACTCGAACGTTCGAAGGGGAGACGTGGCTCGTGCTCTGCAACTTCTCGGATGAGACGGTGACACGCGAACTCCCGTATGACGTGACAGAACGTGTCATCGGGAACATGGAACCGATCGAACCGTTCACGCTTCGTCCGTACGAAGCGCAAGTGTATAAAGTGTGACGAAAAAAACTCGCCTCCTTGGCGAGTTTTTGTTGTGTCGTTAGTAAAGATGACCCGTTTCGGGAATAAGGATAGGAGAGTCTGAACGAAAAGGGGGAAACGCGATGAATACGTTAATCGCTTATTCGACCCGCTACGGGACGAGTGAGAAAGTTGCCCATTTGTTGGCCGAACGGCTTCCGGGAGACGTTCACATCCAAAATGTAGTCGAGCAGCCGGATGTCGAGTGGGAGACGGTCGACCATGTGATTGTCGGCAGCTCGATCCGGATGGGCAAAATTCAAGACGAGATGACGGCTTGGCTGCACAGGAACGAAACCCAACTGCTCAAACGACCGCTCGGCCTCTATTTATGTGCCGGTACGCCGACTGCGGCCGAACGGCAACGAGAACTCGAGGATGCTTATCGAGAAGTGTTGCGGGCACATGCTTATTTCGTCGAAGTCGTCGGCAACGGCTATGATTTCGAACGAATGGGCTTTCTCGACAAAGCTATCGTCCGCATGATGGCGAAACAGACGGTGAGTTCACTCAATTTAGATGAGGCGATGCTCGATGAACTCGTCGAGGCGGCTCAAGCGTCGTTGCGTACGCGATCGGAAAACCCATAAGCGAATAAGTCGTGGGCCTCGATCGGGCTACTGGTGGAGATGAGCACATCTCCACTTTTTTGTTCGCCTTCAATTCGGCGGAGCATGACGTTCGTGAGCTGTCCGCCGACTTTCAACGCGACCGGGGCCGAGTGACGGCAAATGACATCCTCAATCGTGACGTCATCGGTTCGATTATCCCCGCCGAACAGTTCGATGTCGGCCCGGCCCGAAGTAAAACCACTTGTCGCAATCCGCTTCAAGCGGACGTTCCGGGATTTGTATTGAATGGCAAGCGCCGGGTTTCCGCGATAGTCATACTCCGGATTCCCGATGGCTGTGAATCCATGAATCAATACGTCTTGGTACGCCGATACGACGAGGCTGCGTGCCGAAGATTTCTTATATAGCTTCGAGCGGACCGGCTCCATCGAGACGAGATTCGTGCCCGACAGGAAACGTGCCGTCTTCGACTGCGGGTCATCGGCCAAGTGGTGGCTGATGTGCCGGAAGTTGAACGAGCGATTATCGTGATACGAGAAGTGTCCGAATATGTGGACGTCATGGGCGGCTGAAGACGTCCCGTGCGCCTTCACTTCGACGCCCCCGAAGCAACCCTCGCTCATATTATTGACGAGCGTGACATGGCGTGATCCGTCATCAATCTCGATCCCGTTCGAGTTCGAGAATCCATGGGCATGGGTGCGTCCATGTGGATGATGACAATAGCAGTTCGTGATATAGATGGCATCGCTATGATGGGTCGTGATGCCATCGTCGCCGTAATTCGTCGCCTCGCAATGATCGAGCCAGACGTAGCGGCTTCCTTTTTTGGCACGTAATCCGTCTCCCAAGTAATGATAGTGGGGGGCAGTGATATCAAATGCGTGTAACCCGGCGTTTTTTGCCGTGACGTGATGGATCCAACCGAATTTGACGTGCGCGAACGTCAATGCGCTCGAAGCGGTATCGCCACTCGAGGTCCGGTCGACGTCACCGAGACGCTCCACGTTCCAATCGAGCGTCAAATGTGAGACTTCGATATGATGATTGCCGGCAAACGGCGTTGCGTTTCGAAGCAACCGTCGATGTTTCGGGGCCCGGTCTGAGAGTTTAATCATCGTATCCTGCTGGCCGGCGCCTTCAAGCACACAGTTCGACGGGATGCGGATGCCGCGGACGAGATATACGCCGGCCGGCACGTGAACGTGGCGGTTCGACCTGAGGGCGAGCCGGAAAGCAAGCGTGCAATCCGTCAAACCATCCCCGACGGCGCCATAATCGGTGACGTCGACATGGTGGCGTATCGCTTGTCTCAAATTTAAGTGCTCGGCATCGAGCCGGCGCATCCACACCGGACGGACGATTCCATCTACCGTCTCGAGCGGCAACGAACTTGTCACCGGGATGATGCGTTCGGTCATCGGCAGGTGAGAGAGATAGGTTTTTGCTTGATCGGGATAGTGGGCCTGTCGTGTTGTCTCATGCCAATTAAGTGTTTCCTTCATTAGATCACCGAGCGCCCAGTTCGAATGACGGGCGATGGTGGCGGCGATATTCGAGCGATCGATATGTGCGGTCATATGGTTCATCCTCCTAGCGTTCACTACAATTGGATGTACCCGTTTTAGAAGTATTTTTAGCAAACCGAAGTATTTAGTAGACAGAAGCATTTATCCGTGGTATATTCTATATGTGCTTAATTAAGAATAGCTGGAAACATAATTCACAAAACGCTTTGGATTATTTTTCGTTTAAGATAATCCTAGAGGTTTGTGATTTTTTATTTGGTCAGTTTTTTCTAGTAAGGCACTACTAGAACGCACAGCGTTTATTTCAGGAGGGTTCATTATGAACACAGGTAAAGTAAAATGGTTTAACTCAGAAAAAGGTTACGGCTTCATCGAAATGGAAGGCGGAGACGACGTATTCGTACACTTCTCAGCAATCCAAGGCGACGGCTTCAAGACACTTGAAGAAGGCCAAGCAGTAACTTTCGAAATCACTGACGGAGCTCGTGGACCACAAGCTTCTAACGTTGAAAAAATCTAATCTTCCTTATCTCAAGGAATTTTATAACCTGCTCGCTTCGGCGAGCAGGTTTTTTGTTGTCCGCGTGTTTAATCACTTGCCCCAGGGGAATCAATATACGAGTGACTATCACAAGGAGGTTTTTCGGAATGGATGCAATGCAAACGGCAAAACAGATTTTAGATCATAGTAACGTAGGGACAATGGCAACGGTTTATAAAGGGAAGCCGCACAGCCGTTATATGACATTTTTCCATGATGACTTGACGCTCTACACCGCAACTTCGAAAGAAACGGATAAAGTGGATGAACTGAAAAATAATCCGTATACACATATTTTGATTGGCTATGACGGGGACGGCGTCGGGGATACGTACCTCGAGATTTTAGGCGAGGCGAGTGTATCTGACGATGAATCGATGAAAGAAAAGGTATGGAACGAGAAACTCGAAGGTTGGTTCGACGGTCCGGATGATCCAAAACTCGTCATCTTAAAAATCGCGCCACAATCGATGCGCGTGATGAATAAAAAAGGACAGCCACCTCAAGAGGTGAAGTTGTAACTCAAACAAGGACGTCCCTCGCGGACGTCCTTTTCGAATTGACTAATTTCCAAAAAGTGACTGACCTGTGACGCACATATGAACGAAACGTGAACTTTTGTCCTAACCTATGTGAAAAGATGAACATGGATGGTATATTGTGAATGTAATCACATATAAGTCATCATTCACTCATTCTAAGGAGGAATTATCATGTTCACAAAATTTTGGCAGAACCACAACGTCGCCACCGGTATTTTGACAGTCCTTCGCGTCTGGCTCGGCTATCACTGGCTCACAGCAGGTTGGGGCAAAATCACAGGCGGATTTGGTTCAGAAGGATATCTTCAAAACGCAGCTTCTCTCGCCACGGGTGATCACCCAGCCGTTGCCGGTTGGTGGGCAGCATTCCTTGAAAACTTCGCCATCCCGAACGCAGCCTTGTTCGATGTGTTGATCCCATACGGTGAATTCCTAGTCGGTCTTGGACTCTTAGTGGGTGCCCTCACACGTAGCGCAGCCTTCTTCGGTCTCGTCATGAACATGGCGTTCTTGCTCTCAGGTACGGTCAGCACGAACCCGACGATGTTAATCGTATCAGTCCTCATTCTCGTCGCAGGCTACAATGCTGGTAAACTTGGCGTCGATGGATTGTTCCTTCGCAAGTTCGTGGAAACAAAAGTCATGCATCGTTCACCAAATCGTCAAATAGCGTAACGACTTTATGACGTTCTCCTGTGACAAACCTCACCACTTTCGGCTACGATGAACGTAGCATCGATTGAAAAGGAGAACGAATATGAACGCGACACATTTTAAATGGCTCGGATACACAGAAGGAGTGTCTTTCTTACTCTTGTTGCTCATCGCGATGCCGCTCAAGTATTTGGCGGGCATGCCGCTCGCTGTCAGTATCGTCGGCGCCGCCCATGGTTTCCTGTTCGTCGCTTACGTGGCGGCAGCCGTCTATATGGCATGGCGTTTCAACTGGGGCTTCAAAGTGTTGGTCCTCGCCGTCATGGCGTCGGTCATCCCACTCGGACCGTTCTTGTTAGAGAAACGCGTCCTTCCATCAACAGAAAAGACATCGAACTGAAAAACGTTCGATGTCTTTTTGTGTTCACGCACTTTCTGCTTTCGCTGACACATTTGCTTTTTCGGCAGCGATGTCGTGACGGATCCGATACATCGCGAACAACGTAATGGTGAGCAGGCAGAGCATACAAATCGTATAGAGTGAAGCGACCGGCATCCATTCGCTCAATAGGCCAAACACGATGAATCCGAACGGTGTGATGCCCATGGCGAGGGATTCGAGAACACCGATCACGCGACCGAGATAACTTGGTTCCGTGTTCGTCTGTAAATAGAGATGGATGGGGATATTGACGCGGATGATGAAGAATCCGCTTAATAAGGCGAAACCAGCGAAGAAGACGATAGCTGGTGTGACTGAGAAGTCAAAATAGAGCGGGACGGCCGGTCCGATAAAGAGGCAACTGATAATGATTAGCGCGGTTCGGGTCGTGGCTAGCCGATGCTTGATTTGAAAGACCGGTAACGCATGGGCGAGCGAGGCGACTAAAAAGCCGACGGCGAACATGCTCTCTAAAAAGCCAAACTGGAGGGGACTGACACCGATTTCCTGTAAAGCGACAATAGGAAACAAAATTTCTGAGGCGACGAAGAAGAAGTTGAGCAAGGCGGCAAGAACGGTCAATGTCCATAATACCCGTTGTTGTTTCAAATAGCGGAAGCCGGACCGGACGTCGTCCCATGTCGATTGGTTAGAAGAGATGCGTTCATGCGTTCGGAACGTGAGACGAGAAGCGACAAGGGCGGCGATAACAAACAAGAGGGATGAACTGAGCAGGAAGGTCGAGATCGGTAACAGTTTGAACAAGGCACCCGCTAACAATGGTGTACCGATGCTCGAAACGGAAATGACAGTTTGAATCAATGAGTTGGCGCGTTGAAGTTCTCCCTGATTGAACAAGAGCGGAATCGAACTCGACAACGTGACCGATAAGAAAGTCGAGACGATAGAGAGCAGACATGTGATAATCAAGAAAGCAGGTACGCCGAACGTCCAAACGAGACTCGCGATGCCAGCAACCAAAAATAATAAGGCGTTTACTGACTCCATCGTGATAATCACGCGTTTGCGATTCAATTTGTCGGCGAATGCCCCGGCAAACGGAGATAATAAAACGCGCGGTACTGTGCCGGCGAGTAGGACGAGCGCGAACTGTAGTCCCGAGCCAGATGTGGTCAGGACGGTCAATCCGGCGACGAAGGTGAAGAGACTGGATGCAAACAACGACATGAATTTTCCGAGCAATAATACATACAAGTTTGATGAAGTGGTCGTCATATCGATTCTCCTTTACAGTTAAGTTCAATCTGATTTAACTTTATAGTAAACGATGACACTCGATTTGTATACAATAAGTTCAATTAAATTTAACTTTTAAGAGGTGCTCTATGATTGGACAACGGATTAAAGCATTACGCAAAGAAAAAAAACTGACGCAAAGCCAGCTCGCTGAAGGCATCATCACGAAATCGATGCTCAGTATGATTGAGAACGGCAAAGCAGAGACGTCGATGCGCAGCCTTCGTGAAATCGCGAAACGACTCGACGTGTCGGTACAGTCATTGCTCGTCGATCCTCGCGAGGAGGACTTACAGAAAATCGTCGAAGAGATTGAATATGCGCAATTGACGCTCGATCAGTGGACTGAAAAAGCCACGCATGAAGCACTCACTCCGTACCTAGAGCCCGAGATGAACTCAGTATGGCAAGGTCGTGCCTATATCATTATGGGAGACCAATTGAGATATAGCGACAAACGGGCTGAACTGTTAACGTTTTATGAGCGTGCCATCACCTTATTTGAGCGACTCGGGGAAAGAGATGAGCTAGCGATGGCGCTTGTTGGAAAAGCGTTTTATCACATTTTATGGAATGAGTTCGAGGAAGCTAGCGCGCAAATCAATCGAATGGAATGGTTAGATGTGCGAAACATGTCTTCGAGAACCCGAATCGAATATGCGATGCTACTCGTTATGAAAGAGCTGACGTATGAAGGCGATTTGTCAGGAGCTATTCGTCATTTAGATGATGCGCTTCAATATATGCATCAGACACGAACGTACTATCGAGCGGATGATGTATATCGGACCATCGCGTTATGTTCGCTGTATTTGAAGGACGAACAGCGAATCGATGAAGCATTTGTGAAAGCGAGACAATACATTCAGTTCACGGACGATCACGTCGCAAAAGTAAGACTCGCATTGTCAGAAGCGCTCTATGCTATCCATTATCGTCGTGTCGAACACCTAGGACGACATATCGAAGAAATGGAACGACTGCTAGCTGAAGATTACCCATTCATCGCCGCGATTGAAATGTCAAAAGGCGTCTACTACGCGATGAAAGGGGAAAAAGAAACAGGGGACAAGGCGTTCGACCGTCTATGGGAAGGAATGGATGATTGGAAGGCACATAGTTTGATTGACCAGGCCGTGTATTTCGAGGGTGTGCTGATTGGGGCGAGCTACGGATGTGGGGATAAGTTAATCCCGTTTATTCGTGAAGCCGTCGAAAAGCTCCCAGAAGGATTTTACCGGACACATTTGACTGAGCTGTTACAACAAATCAAGGGCTGACGCGTCAGCCCTTGAACGTTTGGACGAGTGTCCCTTTGCCGTTCTCGACTTGAATCGAGGCATGGGCACCGTTGATCAGTGTCATTTGCGGCGGGACGTGTCCGCAGTCGATGTCGTAGATGACAGGAACGTCGAGCAATGCCTGTAGTTCCGTATACACGTCCTCTGCCGTGTAGCCTTGGACGGGCTGTTGGGCCGCACTGCGTCCGAACAGAATGCCAGACGTATGATCGAACCAACCGGCCCACTTCATTTGAAGCAGGGTCCGTTTGAGTGCCGGTACATCGAGCTCGGCGTTCTCGAAATACCAAAGAATCGGTTCCCCGTTCAAATGAATCTGTTGGAACGTAGCGACGTCGCCATACGGTGTGCCGATCGTATGCAACAAGACGTCGATACAGCCGCCGAGCAATCGCCCGGTCGCTTCCGTCCCGCCGAGTGATTTCCATTCGGTCGGCTCGGTCAAGTGATACACATGAGGGCTCGGGTTCTCATGCTGCCACTCTTTTTGGAACTGTTCCGAGGCGAGCTGGATGACTGTCTCGCCTTCTTTCGCCGATACGACGTCGAGCCAACGCGAGCTCGTCGCGTCCCATTCTTCGCCGCGCAGGTCGACGAGGTTTGTGCCGTGGGCCGAGGCGATGCCGGTCTTGAGTGTGTATACGAATAAAAATAAGCTGACGTCCGAATATCCGAGCATCCATTTCGGCGGGAGCGCATCCCAGTCGATGGTGTCTAATAGCTCGATCAATAAGACGCCGCCCCATGGCGGAATAATCAGGTCAATGGCCTCGTCATGGAACAAGCGCGTCAACTCATCGGCCCGGACTTCTGCCGGTGCCGATTTCGCTTTGTCCTGCGTCCAGACCGATGGTTCAAATTGGAGCGTGAAGCCATGGCGGGTGAATGTGGCTTCGGCCTCGTGGAGCAACTTGTGCAGTTCAGCAGGAACACCCGATGAAGGGGCCGTCACACCGAAGTGATGACCGGTTAACTGTGGATAACGAATCATGTGAGCCTCCTGTGGATAAGTGATAGATAATGTTGCGGAAATGGGTTATCCACATGTGGACAATTATTTGTTGCGCATGCGTTCGGCGTGTTGAATGCCCCAGGCGTTCATCGTCTCGAGCACCGGGATGAGCGTTTTCCCATACTCGCTCAAGCGATAGTCGACACGAGGCGGCACCTCCGGATAGACGGTCCGGATGATGATGTCTTGCTCCTCTAAATCGCGGAGCTGGGCCGTCAAAATCTTTTGACTGATGTTCGGAAGGGAACGTTTCAATTCGCTGAACCGCAACGTGTCTTCGTTGATGAGTGCGAGTAAAATCGATGGTTTCCATTTTCCCGTGATCATCTCGAGTGCGGTATCGACCTCACAGCTTGAAATCAGTGGCATCTGCCTCACTCCTCTCTAAGTATCCTTTAGGTAACTATACCACCTTTTTGTGCCGTCTTCTGTCGATCCTACTTAGCGAGTATACTGAGGACAGAGGTGATTAACTATGAAATTAACAAACATACAACTCGGCGCTGTCACGCTGCGCGTCAATGATTTAGAAACGATGAAAACGTATTATGAGCACGTCATCGGAATGGATGTACTCGAGACGTCAGAACATCGCGTCACGCTCGGAACGAACGAAATGGCGCTCGTCGTCTTACATGAAGTGAAGGGTGTTCGTCTGAATCCACGGGCAGCCGGCTTGTTCCATATGGCCATTTTATTGCCGGACCGTGTCGAACTCGGACGGATTCTTCGTCATTTGATTGAGCAACGGATTGAAGTCGGCCAAGGTGATCATTTGGTCAGCGAGGCGTTTTATTTGAGCGACCCGGAAGGCAACGGCATCGAGCTCTACGCGGATCGTCCCCGAGAGCAGTGGGAATATGAAGCGAACGGTCATGTGAAGATGTCGACGGACCCGGTTGAATATGAATCGATGCTCGAGGCGGCGGCCGACCGTCCGTTCACGGGCCTTCCGAACGGGACGACGATGGGGCATGTCCACTTCAAAGTACGTTCCCTAGAAGCGGCAAAATTATTCTATCAAGATCGTCTCGGTTTCACGGTGACGACCGATTCGTATCCAGGCGCCTTATTTTTAGCGGCCGACGGGTATCATCACCATATCGGGACGAACGTCTGGGCCCGGCCGAGCCAGGCGATGGGACAAGAGGCCGGTCTGGAGGCGTGGACGCTTTTGGTCGACGCAGAGACAAACCGCGCGCTTGGCGGGACGACACCGGAATGGTCGCTCACCGACGATGATGGCATCAAGGTAAATATAAAAAGCGTGGACTAATTGTCCGCGCTTTTTTAGCGTGCTGAAATTTTCTTTTGACTCGAATCAAACGAGAGGCGAATGCCGCGTTTTTGATACGCTTGTTCGACACGTTTTGAATTGATACTGAGCTCAAGATGAGCGAGTTTCAAGTGTTCGAGTTCTGGCACCGTGACATCGAGACGGACGAGCTCCATGTTGCGCTCGGCCTTTTTACGTGTGCGTCTCAAGTTACGGGGCACTTCTTCTGACGTCAGTGCCGCGATCGTTTCATTGATTAATTGTCGTTTGTCGCCTTTGACGCTTAGCGCCGTATAGAGCTTATCAAGCGAACCAAAGCGTTTGATCAACTGGACCGATTGGCTTTCGTCCAATCCGGCCACAGGCGGGATCCCGTCTGAACGGTCTCCTGTCAATGCTTTGACTGCTGAGAGCTGTTTTGGCTTCAATCCTTCGTACAACGCCGCAATCTCCTCAGGACGAATCTCGAGATGTCGCTTGAGCGGGAGCGGGCGATTGTCTTTGATGTCGCAACGAGCCTGCATTTGTTGCAACTCTTGCGTTTGAAGCCAAACGGTGATGCGTGGGCTCACGAGCTGAAGCAAGTCCTTGTCTTTCGTCATGATGACGACAGGAGCGCTACAGCTAAACTTCCGAGCGATATGAGCGATCAAATCTTCTCCTTCATAGCCTTCGACTTGATATTGCGGAATCCCGCTATCTTCAAGCAATTGGCGCATGAGTTCCATTTGAGCTTTCAACTCGGGTGGTGTCTGGCGGCGACGGCGTTTATAGCCTGGATAAAGCTCGCGGCGCCATAATGTTTCACGTGAGACGTCCCACACGACGACAAAATGAGTCGGACGATGTCTACGTAGAATCGTCCGGATGAGGCCGGTCATACCGATGACGGCACTCCGATCGTTTTTAGATACCTCGCGTCCTTTTTTCGTTCGGCTCGCGGCGGCACCGTAATAGGCACTGGCCAGCATGGAGTTTCCGTCAATTAAAAATAGTTTACGTTCCATGCGTAACCTTCTTTCTGTAGTTGTTGGACCGAACATTCATGAACTGTTCGGTGATGTTGTGTCAATGAGTGACACGCACTCAAATAAGCAACATATGTGCAGTATATCACGACAAGGTCTGAAAATATAGCGACAGTTCGGACCGTCTACGAAAAGCCCTCCCCGATTTTTCGGGGAGAGCGGTCTAATAGGTCAGTCGAGTTCAGGTTGAATCTCGTCTTTATGAGCCAAAATCAAATCGACGAAAACGATGCGGTGATTGTCGATTTCACGAACAATCAGCTCATGTTCGCCCGGTAAGACGAAGCGTTCTCCAGTACGTGCATTCGCTTTTTGTGATAAGACGAAGCCGCCGATCGTATCGACATCATCCTCGATTTCGATGCCGAACCGTTCTTCGATCTCTTGCGTCAAGACGAGACCGGACAGGCGATAATGCCCGGGTGTGACTTCGGTGATTTCAGCTTGCTCGTCACGGTCGAATTCATCACGAATCTCCCCAACGATTTCCTCGAGGATATCTTCAATCGTGAGAAGTCCCGCCGTACCCCCATACTCGTCGATGACGAGACACATCATCGTCCGCGCGTTCTGCATTTTCACCATTGCCTCTTGAAGCGGCGTGAACTCCGTCACGAGCGGGAGTTGATGGATGAACGATTCGAACGGGGCGTCGCTCTTGACGAGTTGAGCGGTGAATAGCTGCTTAGCGTTAATAAAGCCAAGCACATCATCGCGGTCACCATCACGGGTGACCGGATAGCGCGTATATTGGTGCTCTTGGACGGTAGCGATAATCGTCTCAATCGAGTCTTCTTCGTCGATGGTCACCATGTTCATCCGTGGGACCATCGCGTCTTTGGCGACACGTTCGTCGAAAGAGAAGATATTTTGAACGTAGGCGAGCTCATTCTCGTTAATTTCTCCACTGCGGAAACTCTCGGTCATGATGATTTTGAGTTCTTCTTCCGAGTGCGCCGTCTCCTGTGCCGTCGTCTGTACGCCGAACAAGCGAAGTGTCAGCCGGGCTGTGCCGTTTAGCACGTGGATGAACGGATACAATAATTTCGTGAAGAAATAAAGCGGTCGGGCGACGAGCAGTGTCAAGCGCTCGGCTTCGTGCACGGCCAGTGTTTTCGGGACCAGTTCCCCGATGACGACGTGCAAGAAGGCAATCAGTAAGAAGGCAATCAAAAAGGATAGGACGGTAGCGAGCGATGTCGATACGTTCAAGCGGTCGACAAGCGGTTGAATCATCCCTTCGATTTGATCCGCACCGATCCAACCGAGACCGAGTGCGGCGAGCGTGATACCGAACTGTGAAGCCGATAGCGAGTCATCAAGGTTTTCAATCACCTTTTTGGCGACAGAGGCCCGTTTGTTTCCCTCGAGCACGAGTTGGTCAAGACGGGCGCCGCGCACTTTAACAATCGAGAATTCAGCCGCCACAAAAAAGGCGGTCATGAAAATGAGCAGGGCGACGATCAATAAGCTGAATAACATGGGACTGTCCAAAAATTCCCCCAAAAATCGGGGAGTCACCTCCATTAGAATAAGTTGTATGTCGTTCAGGAGAATCCCTGAAAACGAATAGTTTGTTTCAGTATAGTAGATTTGCCACAAATATTCAAAAAACAGCCTAAAAGGTTTCACGAAGAGGGGAATGAGGGAACTACAAATCGAGAAGAGACGAAGGAGGAATTGATATGGCTAACTATCCAGAACTGAAAGGCAAAGTCGCAGTCATCACCGGCAGTTCGAAAGGACTCGGTCGAGCGATTGCAGAGCGTTACGCAAAAGAAGGGGTCCATGTCGTCCTGAACTATCGCAGCAGTGAAGACGAGATGAAGAAAGTGATTCAAGGAATTGAAGAGGCTGGCGGCAAGGCAGTCGCGGTGAAAGGTGACGTCGCGGAAGAAGGACTCGCCGAGAAGATGATTGAAACGGCCGTGTCCGAGTTCGGGAAGATGGACATCTTCGTCAATAATGCAGGGGTGCAGGTCGAAGCAAAAACGCATGAGATGGAACTCGACAACTGGAAGAAAATCATCGACACGAACTTGACTGGAACGTTCCTTGGTGTGCGGGCCGCTCTCAAATATTTTGTGGAGCACAAAATCCAAGGGAACATCATCAACATGTCGTCGGTGCATGAAGTGATTCCGCGTCCTGGTTATACCCATTACGCAGCGAGTAAGGGTGGCGTCAAGATGTTCACGAAATCGGTCGCGCTCGAGTACGCACCGAACAAGATCCGTGTCAACGGCATCGCGCCGGGCGCGATCGACACACCGATCAACGAAGAGACAATGCAAGACCCGGAAGAGAAAAAAGGACTTGAGGCACTTATCCCGACGCATGAGATCGGGCGTCCTGAACAGATTGCGGCCGTGGCGGCCTGGCTTGCTTCTGACGAGTCGTCGTACGTCACAGGCGCGACGATTTTCGCGGATGGCGGTCTATCGCTGTACCCGGCTTTCGGACCTGAAAATAAAGTACAATGACGAAAGGGAGGACTCGCTTTACACGAGTCCTCCCTTGTTCGTTAGCTGCTCATCTGGTCTTCCATACTATACTTTGGCAAGATAATCGTGAACGTCGAGCCATGGCCGACGCTCGAATCGACTCGAATCGAGCCGCCGTGTCCTTCAGCAATCTCTTTACAGATGGCGAGGCCGAGGCCCGTGCCACCGATTTTACGGCTGGCCGAATTGTCGACGCGATAAAACTTGTCGAACAGTTTCGGCAATGCCGCCATCGGAATCCCGATGCCTGTGTCTTGAATGGAAATCTCGATGACGTCTGATTTATCATTTGTAACGCAGACGGCCACTTTCCCGCCATCCGGCGAGTACTTAATCGCATTGTGGAGCAAGTTCGTGAACAGCTGACTGAGCCGATCCCGGTCACCATATACATAGAGATTTGTGTCACATTCGAGGGCGAGCTGATGATGTTCGCTCGCGCCTTGGTGGACGGCAATCGTCTCTTTCAAGATGTCATGCAGGCTCTCCGGTTGGCTATGGTACGTCTGTTTGCCGGACTCCATCCGTTGCACGTCCAATAAGTTTGAAATCAAGTCCTCGAGACGTAGCGTCTCTTGGTGAATCATCCCTAAATATTGATCGGTGCGCTCCGCGGCCATCGTCCGATAGCGAAGCAGCTCGGTGAAGCCGATGATGCTCGTGAGCGGTGTGCGCAGTTCGTGCGACACGGTCGAGACGAGCTCTGTCTTCAATCGATCGACCTCGGTCTCTTGCGTCACATCCCGGAAGACGAGCATCGTGCCATGACGGGTACCGCGCAAGTGGATTTTCTCCGCATACATTTGGATGAATCGTTCTTCTTGATTCATCGAGAACGTCACGCTTTCCTCCATGCTCTCACCGTCAAACGCACGGCGCATGAACGAGAAGAACGAGTCTTTTTGATCGACTTGGAGGCCGAGTTCTTCTAAATCAACATCCAAGCGATACAGGTCCATCTCGTTCCGTTTCGTGACGGCTTGATTGAACATGATAAAGAGGGCCTGGTTAGCGAATTTTTCATGCGTCGTATGCTCCACATAAATGACCGCATCACGAATCGAGTGAAGGAGCCGCGCCGTCTTCTCACGTTCTTCCTCGACTTGATTGCGTTGAGTCGCGAGCGAAGAGGCCATTTGACGGAAGGAGTTCGTCAATTGTCCAACCTCGTTTCGTGACGACACAGCCGCCGGGATCGGGATGATCCGTTCGTCCGCCAAACGTTCACTGTTGATGATCAACTCATGAAGTTGACCGGTCAGTCGTTGGACGTAAGGACGGGCGGCGATGAAGAGGACGAGCAAGACCGCTAAGAGAGAGAGGAGCCATAACACTTGGGCCCACTTCGTATGTGTGGCCAGTTGTTCCCGTAGCAGATTCTCTTCTTCATTCAATGAGTTGCGATACTCCGTGAATACGGTCTCCATGTCGACGATGCTCGCGCTCATGTCAGCGGCACTTTTCGAATTGATCTTGAATTTGCGATCGGCAGGTGGTTCCGCTTGCGGATTTACTTTACCGAGCGTCGGCATTTTCAAGAACGGTTCAGTGATCGTTCCTTCGCGTTTGGCGACAACGTAACGCTCAAGGCTAGGCATGACGCGTTGTTGATAGGCCGAGAAGAGCGTCCGAGCATCACTTGCATATGTCTTTTCTTTTTCAGTGACCGCGTTCGTCTCGAACCAAGCGGTCTGGGTTTCGATCAATTCTTGTTTGTCTTTGACGCGAGTGAGCATCGCCTCGTCGCCGAGGATGACATAGCCACGCATTTCATATTGCATCGACTGCCACGTCTCGAATAGCTCGGTCGCATTTGTGCGCCGTTCGCTAATGTTTTCGAGCGATGACGTCGTCTGTTCGATTCGGTTTTCCGTATACATGTACACGGCGAGTGAGGTAAGGAGGATCAGTCCGATGAATAAATAGAAGACGAATAAAAACTGTCTTCCGATCCGCTGGTCAATCCATGCTTTCATAAAGACCGGTCCTTCCTGGAACTGCGTACGTTCCTACTATGACAAATATCCTGCGAGTGTTGTTCCTTCATTGTACAGATTTGAACCAGTTGTTTCCACCAATCAAGAAATAAGCGGAAATTTAACTATTATCTATTGAATAATAGTGAATGATAAGCTATTGTTTAATGTATAATAGAGGAGGCGAATAAATGAACCCTCAGTTCAAGAAAGGCGTACTCAATTTATGTGTGCTCGCGCTCGTCGAGACGCATGACCGCTACGGGTATGAGCTCGTGCAAGCCATTTCGGCAAAAGTCGCCATCTCAGAAGGAGCCGTCTACCCGCTCCTAAGGCGGCTTACGTCAGACGGGTACTTCACGACGTATTTAAAAGAATCGGCAGAAGGACCACCGCGAAAGTACTACGCCATCACGGAGCAGGGGAAAGCTCATTTGGCGGAACTACGCGCAGAATGGGAGACGTTCACGACCGGCGTCAACGAATTGATCGAAGGGGGAACGGACAAATGACAGAAGAACAGTATTTATTGGAACTCGAACGGTTACTGATGGGAATGAGCGTCATCGATCGGGTTGATGTTTTACGGGATGTGTCGGAGTACTTTGCGAGCGGACGACTCGACGGGAAAAGTGATGCGGCAATGGTCGAAGAGCTCGGGACACCAAGCGCACTCGCGAGCGAGTTGCTCGGCACGGTCGAGCCACTCACTGCAGAGCGAAAGGAACTGGCTATTGTGAAAAGTCCGAACGTGGCGTTCCGAAACGTCTCGATCAACGTCCTGCAAGCACACGTCAAAGTCGTCCCATCTGATGGCGGCTTTGCCTACGCGACGCTCGAGACGGAACGGGATCACGGGGTGACGATGGATATCGTTGGGGACACGCTCGAAATCCGAATTGAGTCAGAACGTCGTTTCGGTCTGTCGAACCTATTTTCCTGGATCGTCACGAAAGCACCGGTGTTACACGTCGAGCTGCCGCGCCATGCGTATGAAAAAGTCATGATCAAAAACCGTCTCGGCTCGTGCAATATGAGCAATGTTGACGCCACGTCGGTCGACGTCGAGAGTGAGAATGGGAGCATCACGGCCCACACAGTTCGCGCCGATCGTGCCTCATTCCGTTCCTCGAACGGAAAAGTCAGTTTGACGTCGATAACAGGACAGATCCTTGACGCGCAATCATCGAACGGTAGTGTGGAAGTGGGCGCCTCGAACGTCGACCGCCTCGAAATTCAATCGTCGAACGGTCGCCTCGATATTAACGACGTGACAGGAGCGATTGAGGGGAAAACCTCGAATGGCCGCATCGACTGTGTGATTGATGTGATTGAGCATCCAATCCGTCTGAAGACGAACAATGGCCGCATCGATATGCGTCTGAAGCAAGATCCGCGTGACGCCGTCATTCGGGCTAAGACGAGAAACGGCAAAGTCGAGCTGTTCGGGGATCGGGCGAACGAGCGGACGTTCGGGGACGGAGCGGTTGAAGTCAAACTGACGAGCTCAAACGGGAGTATCACGGTCGAATAAACTGAACACAAAAAGACTCGCTACGTGAATGGCTTCATCACGCGGCGAGTCTTTTTCCTTATAAGTCATGGACGAGCAAGTAGGCGACACGGACAGGTCCGTGGACGCCGACAATCAAATTCATCTCGATATCGGCTGAGTTCGATGGGCCGGAGATGAAGTTGACACCGTTTGGCGAGGCGAGGTCACCGGTGCGGTCAAGTTCGGCTAATTTTTTGGCTGCCTGTGTCATCCGCGGCACGAGCACCGATTTCGGGATGATGGCAATATGGTCGCGCGGCAACAAGCTGATTGTGCGTGACTTCCCTGGAGCCGCGTACTGGACGATCGTCGCACTCTCGGCGAGGGCCTGGTCGGCAATCGTGATACCGATATCGGCCTTCACGGCGAGGGCACGGCTGTCTTCTGGCCGCTCCGCATCCCACCAGTCGAACGATTCGCTCGTTTGGGGCGCCCATGCCTGGATTCGGTCGTCACGTTCCGCGATGATGCTCTGCCCATCATACCGTTCAATCAAGAGACGGAGTGTATCATCGAGGTTAGCCGACTCGCATTCGACGACGTCAGTATGGATGCGTGTCGCGACCATCCGGAACGTCTCGAGCAGTTCCTCGTCAGAGGCGTCTTTCAGCACCTCGTCTTGCGGGCGGTGCTTATACACGCGTTTCGGCGGCGTCAAGTCGACGTCACGTCCGAGCTGTCCGGCGATTCGTTTTAGAAAGTCTTCGCGATTGGTGATCGTTCCTGGATTCATTCTACATTCCCCCGTTTCTTGAACCAATCCCGTACCGTCTGCTTGGCGGGTTGCGGCAAGTCTTTCGAATCCGTCCAGGCCGGCAAGCCTTTCTCGATTTGTCCCGCTTTCGTGAATGGGGACGATGCGAACGGCGCGATGTGTTCGGCCGCTTCGAACAAGAACGGGCTCGACGACGTGACCGCAAAGCCTTTCATGGCAATGCGCTCGACGAACGGTGACTGTTTTTTCTCTTCGACGATGACACGGCGATGTTCGATCAATAGCTCGTGGAGCGGAATCTTGACCGGGCAGGCTTCCGTACAGGCACCGCATAGACTCGAGGCATACGGCAACTCTTTATAATTCTCGTAGCCGTCGAGGAGCGGGGCGAGCACGGCGCCGATCGGACCCGGATAAATCGAGCCGTAGGCATGACCACCGATGTGGCGGTACACGGGACAGACGTTGATACAGGCCGCACAACGGATGCATTGAAGGACAGATTGGAACTGTGTGCCGAGGATGCCGGAACGTTTGTTGTCGACGATGACGAGATGGAACTCCTCAGGTCCATCGACTTCGCCGTGATCGCGCGTGCCAGCGAACGTCGTGATGTACGAGGTGAGTCGTTGACCGACGGCGCTCCGGCACAACATGTTGACGAGTACTTCGAACTCCTCGTATGACGGGACGATCCGTTCCATCCCCATGACGGAAATGACAGTGTCCGGAAGCGACGTCACCATGCGGCCGTTCCCTTCGTTCGTGACGAGTCCGACGGCACCGCTCTCGGCGATGGCGAAGTTACAGCCGGTGATGCCGACCTCCGCTTTCAAAAAGTCTTTTCGTAACTCACGGCGTGCATAGCGCCCGAGCTCGGTCGGGTCGTTCGTCCCTTCGTAGCCGTGGGCCGTGAACGTCTCATGGACAGCGTTCCGGTCTTTATGGAGGGCCGGGGCGACGATATGCGACGGCGGATCATTATCGAGTTGAAGGATCCATTCCCCGAGGTCGGACTCGACGACCGTGCAACCTTCCTCATGGAGCGCCTCGTTCAGCCCGATTTCTTCTGTCACCATCGACTTCGATTTGACGACATGTTTGGCGTTTTTGGCGTGTACAACTTCCCGGATATAACGGTTTGCTTCTTCCGGCGTCTCGGCGAAGAAGACGTTGCCGCCTCGTTTCGAGATGTTCTCGCTCAATTGATATAAGTAATAGTCGAGATGTTCGAGTACGTGTTGGCGAATCTCTTCCGAATGGTCCCGGAACGCTTCCCAATCCCCGAGTTCACCTGCCGCGTTTAAACGACCGTCACGCAGACGGTTTTGCGCCGAACTGACAGCCTGACGCATGAACGGATTGTCGATTCCGTCTTTACGTCGATCCTGAAACTTCTCATCTAACCGAATCCCCATACTCATGCTTGTTTCACCCCTTCGTTCAACACTTCCGCGATATGCATCACTTTGATCGGATGACCTTGTTTATGCAAACGTCCCCCGATGTTCATCAGACATGAAGCGTCAGCCCCAATCAACACTTCGGCTCCCGAGTTCAAGATCGACTCGACTTTCTCATCGACCATCTGCACCGAGACGTCTGGCATTTTGACGGAGAACGTCCCCCCGAAGCCACAACAGTTGTGGACATTGTCGAGCGGGAGCATCGTCAATCCGTCGACATTTTTAAGGAGTTGGCCCGGTGCCGCCTCGATTCCGAGGAGGCGCGTCATATGACAAGACGCATGATACGTTGCCTTGGCTGGGAACTTGGCCCCGACGTCCGTCACTTCGAGCACGTCAACGATGAACTGCGTCAACTCGAACGTCTTCGCCGCATGAGCCTCGGCCCGCGCCTTCCAAACGGGATCATCTTTAAATAAATGTGGATAGTCGCGCATCATCATGACACAAGATCCAGACGGACCGACGATATACTCAGCATCCGCCTTCTCGAACGTCTCAATCATATGTTTCGCAATCTTTTTCGTCTCTTCATGGTAGCCACTATTGTAAGCGGGCTGCCCGCAACACGTTTGTTCAAATGGGAAACTGACTTCACAACCTAGATGTTCTAATAGTTCGACCGTCGCTTGTCCTACCGATGGGAACAACGTATCGGAGAGACAAGTGACGAACAGCGCCACGTTAGGCATGTCCATTCCTTCTTTCCTGTTCTTAGTCAAAATCGAAAACGGTTTCACAGTTATTATTCCATAATAAACGAGGTCAAAAAAGAAAAATGGAACGATTCTCACAAAAAATTGTCAAATCCTGTCTAATTGAGAACTAAATGATAATGAATCAATATTCAGAAGATGACTGCTATAAAACAGCATTACCCTGCCCGATAACAGAAAAACCCTCATCGGTCGACGAGGGCTCGAATCTAACTTATAAGAAAAACATTTCCAGGATGAATAGCGCGCCGAACAAGTAGATGAGCGGGTGGACTGTTTCTTTGTTCATCGCTTTAAAAATCGGATACAGGATGAAACCGAAGGCAATCCCGCGTTCGATACTGCCTGAGAGCGGCATGATGAGAATCGTCATGAACGCCGGGAAGTATTCGCTGAAGTCTGTCCAGTCGATGTAACGGACGTTCGTCAACATGAGCGCACCGACGATGATGAGGGCCGGTGCCGTGATGGCGGCAACACCAGAGATGGCACCGATGAGCGGGCTGAAGAACAATGTCAGTCCGAACATGGCGGCCACGACCGCTGTCGTAAGACCGGTCCGTCCGCCTTGGGCGACACCGGCGGCCGACTCGATATAAGCCGTCGACGGGCTCGTCCCGACGAGCGAGCCGCCCATCGTCGCGAGCGAATCGGCGAACAAGGCGCGGTGCCCGTTTTCGATCGTCCCATCTTCTTTCAACAAGTTGGCCTGTTTTCCGACACCGACGAGTGTTCCGGTCGTATCGAACAACGTGACGAGGAAGAACGACAAGACGGCACCGAACAAACCGTACTGGATGACGTCCGAGAACGCCGTGAGCGGATTGACCATAAGTCCTTCCGGCAATGTCGGCATCGCCGTCACGCCTTCAATCTTCAAGAGACCCATGAAGGTGGCCGCGATGCCTGTGAGCACCATCCCGATGAGGAGTGAGCCCGGCACGTTCTGTGAGAACAAGAGGGCCGAGACGATCAAACCGCCGAGGACGAGCAGGACGCTTGGCGACGACAAGTCCCCGAGGCGAACGAGGTTTGCTTCATCGGCGACGATGAGTCCTGACAACTTCAATCCGAGCGAGGCGATGAACAAACCAATACCGGTCGTGATGGCGTGCTTGAGCGAGGCCGGGATGGCTTGAATCAGTTTCGTCCGAATCGGTGACAGCGACAAAATCAAGAAGAAGACCGATGAGACGAAGACGACGCCGAGCGCGGCGGACGGCGTGATCTGTTGCTGGGCGACGAGCGTATACGCGAAGAATGCGTTCAGTCCCATCCCTGGGGCGACGGCAATCGGAAGGTTGGCGTAGAACGCCATGAGCCCGGTACCGATCAAGATGGCGATGATGGTCGCCGTGAATGCCTGGGCGAACGGGATGCCGGCATCTGACAGAATTGCCGGGTTGACGACAGAGATATAAGCCATCGTCACGAACGTTGTGATGCCTGCCATCACTTCTTGTTTAACGTTCGTACCATGTTGTTTCAATTGAAATAAGTTCATGAGTAGGACTCCCTATAATTAGTAATTTCCGAACAATAATGTCCGACAATCGTTGAACTAACGTTATCAACTTGATGACTATACAAAATGAGCTGGCTGTCGTCAATGATTTTGAGCGAAAAAACTTTAAATATCCTCATGTAAGCGTTGAATGTTCGGAAATAGATGAAATAAAAATAGTACTTGCTCTGAAACGCGTTTCAGACTGTACGGTTAAGTCAAAGGAGGGAAAGCTCATGAATCCGATAACGTGGAAAACATGGTGTAGTGGGATCGTCTACGAACTCGTCATCAATCAGTTGTATACGCCGCTCGGAAGAATGTTGTGCGCCCGTTTTCAAGACGAGTTTCTTCATCTACCCGTCGAAGAACGGTTCCGCCTCGTCCAAGCCATCCGAAAGCAAGTGATTGCGAAAGGTGACAGTGAGGAGTCAGACTGGGTACACTATATGCAAAGACTGACAGATTGAGGTGAAGCGGAATGGCGAACATCCGAGATATCGCGAAATACGCGGATGTATCCGTGACGACGGTGTCGCGCGTGCTCAACGAGCATCCGTATGTGTCGAAAGAGAAGCGGGAGCGGGTGCGACGGGCGATGGCCGAGCTTGGCTATTTACGGAATCAGCAGGCGCTGACGTTATCGACCGGTCGCACGCAACGTTTCGTCGTCGTGTTGCCGTATTTGGATCATCCGTATTATGGACTGTTCGTCAACGGGCTCGCGAAAGCTGCCCTCCAAAGAGATTATCGACTCGTCATGTGGCAGACAGAGTATCAACTCGACCAAGAACGGCAAGCGCTTGATCTATTGAAGCACCGTGAAGTCGATGGGGCGATCCTGTTATCCCATACGATGTCATTCGATGAGATGGAAACGTATCGAAAATTTGGTCCGATCGCGGTCGCGACCGTCGGGGCGCCGCAGACGATTTCTTCGGTCCACGTCGATCATTACACCGCGTTCGTCGCCGGTTTGCGCGTGTTGGCGCAAGCGGGATATGCCGAAATCGGCATCGTGTTGTCAAGACAAGACAGTCCAAGCTCGATCGCGCGTCAGCAGGCGTACTTCGATGAAGTCGAACTTGCGCGTGAGCGATGGGTTTGGACCGGTTACTTGACGAGCGAGGACGGGATCGGACTGGCCGATGCGTTTCTGCGTCAACAAGAGCGTCCTCGAGCGCTCTTTTTCTCGTCGGATTATGTGGCGCTCGGTTTTTTAGGGGAATTACGCCGTCGCGGTGTCAGCATCCCCGATGAAGTCGCCATCCTGGGCTTCGATGGTCATCCGATCGGTCAGGCATTCGGTCTGTCGACGATGCACTCGCCAAATGAAGACATCGGCCGGACGCTGTTCGACGTGACGTTTGATGAAATGAACGGTGCAGCTTCGGTCACAAACAGTTTAACGGTCACGTATTTGCCGGGGACGACACTCTAGGCAACTTCCTCGCTCGTCTTTTCTGAAACGATTAGAATGGAGACAGAAGTCGAGAGGAGGATGACAGATGAAGATTAACGTGACAGAAGAAGCACTCCAATTTTTTAAAGATGAGATGGAGGTCGAGGCAGGCCAGACGGTGCGTTTATTCGCTAAATATGGGGGTTCGACCGATTTGACGCACGGTTTCTCAGTGGGGGTCATCACAGAAGATATCGACAACGCGACGGTCGAAACGGAAGCGGACGGGATTCGCTTCGTCGTGGCTGAACAGGATGAATGGTTGTTCCAAGGACAAGACGTCAACGTCGAGATTCGTGGCGACGAGGTCGTCTTCGTTCAAGCGTGACATCACAGTTTGTTAACAGTAAGAATACATCCGTTTGAAGCCATCCAGCTCGGGGAACAGTCTACGACACGACAAAACCGAAAGGATGAGACAGATGTCAGAACAAGATAAAAAGCGTGAACAAGAAGAACAAGAGAAGTTGAAACGAGACCAACCGGATATTTCGCACGAAGAAGATTCAAAAGGGGATCATTCGGACCTCGAAGAGACGGACGAAGACGAACAAGCGTAAAGAGCCCCTGGTGGCTCTTTTTGTTTGGGAATTGAAAGAATGAGTATAGACGTTATAATGGATAAGGGAAAACTATCATAGTGAGGAGAATGTATGATGAGTACAGTACTAGTCTTTGGACATAAAAATCCAGATACGGATACGATTTGTTCGGCGCTCGCTTACGCGGAGCTCAAGAAAAAGTTAGGGATGGACGCTGAGGCAATCCGTCTCGGTGAAGTGAACGGGGAGACGCAATATGCGCTCGACCACTTCCGCGTCAAGGCACCACGCCTCGTGGAACGCGTATCAGACGAAGTGAATTCGGTCATTTTGGTCGACCATAACGAGTTCCAACAAAGCGCGGAAGACATCGCGGACGTACGCATCCTTGAAGTCGTCGATCACCACCGCATCGCCAACTTTCAAACAGCGGATGCCCTCTACTATCGGGCGGAGCCTGTCGGATGCACGGCGACGATTTTGCTCAAACTCTATAAAGAGCACGGTGTCGAAATCGCGCCTGACATGGCAGGATTGATGCTATCGGCGATCATCTCGGACTCGCTCTTGTTCAAGTCACCGACATGCACGGACGAGGACATCAAAGCGGCAAAAGAACTCGCAGCTATCTCTGGTACAGATATCGAGACATACGGTCTCGAGATGTTGAAAGCCGGAGCGGACCTTAGCCAAAAGACGATCCCAGAACTTATCTCACTCGACGCGAAAGAGTTTGCGATGGGCGACTACCGCATCGAGATTGCTCAAGTGAACACGGTCGACGCGAACGATGTATTGAGCCGTAAAGCTGAAGTCGAAGCGGCAATGGCCGTGAAGATGTTAGACAAAGAACTCGATTTGTTTGTCTTCGCCATCACGAACATCTTGACGAACGATTCAGAGACACTCGTTGTGGGTAAGAAGACTGATCTATTCGAACAGGCGTTCAACGTCAAATTGGTGGAGGGTCTCGCGACACTTCCTGGCGTCGTCTCACGTAAAAAACAAATTGTGCCTGTGCTCACAGCAGCGGCGACGAACTAAGAAACGAGAAAGG
Organism: Exiguobacterium mexicanum; assembly: GCF_005960665.1. Taxonomy (GTDB): domain Bacteria; phylum Bacillota; class Bacilli; order Exiguobacteriales; family Exiguobacteriaceae; genus Exiguobacterium; species Exiguobacterium mexicanum_A. The sequence goes on along the minus strand of NZ_CP040676.1, from coordinate 2,382,748 downwards.
CTCGAAGCAGATCAATCTGCTCCGAGCCTTTTTTGCGGTTAAGATGCTTGTTTTTGTCGTCCATACGTTCCGATGCGCCATAATTTCTCGAACGGACCGTATCGATGCGATTTCAGCCACCACATTGAGAAGAACGCTTGGGCAATCAAAATCGCGATACTTAAGAACAATCCTTCCGTCAACGACAGGCGACCGTAGTAGCCGAGGGCGATGACCGGCAGGACGACGACGAGCGTGTGCGTCAAATAGTTCGTCAGCGCCATACGGCCAAGCGCCTGTAGCGGACGGAATGCGCGTCCGTTACGGACGGCGATCGTGAACAGACAGACGTACGCCGTCGCGAGCAGTTTGCCAGAGACGAGGACGGCCGCAGAATTCGTCGCGGTATAGGCTGCACCGCCACCGTAGTGATGCCAAACAATGACTGCGAAGAACGGAAGGGCGACTAACGCACAGATGATGGCCGTGCGCGTCAATCCGCGGATGCTCCACGTGAGGAGTTTCCGTTCGCGTCCAATATACAGGCCGAACAAGAACAGGCTTAGAATTTCAACTCCGACAAAAAAGGAGTTTTGGAACATGTCAAAAATCTCTTCGTCTAAACGATAGTCGAACCATGGACCGAATCCGGAATTAAAGACGGCCGGAAAGGGGTCACCAACAAACCTAAATCCGAGCCATACCTCTAAGTACATGGATGAGACATAGAACAGTAAAAAGCTCCCGATCAACAAACTCCACGCCCATGTCAAAATCGCGCGATTGCTCAGCCCATAAAACAGAGGGAGCAACAAGCCCCACATCGCATACGTATGTAAGATGTCACCCGACCAGATGGCCAGGTGAACGAGTCCGAATAGGAACAAGATGGCGATGCGCCGGATGTAGCGGCCGACCGAGTCCCCACGCGCATACGAGCGCTCAAGGAAAATCGAGAAGCCGATCCCGAACAAGAGCGAGAAGATCGTATAAAACTTTGTCTGGACGAACAAATCGAACAGCGTCCGGACGAGTAAATCGCTCCCCGTATAGTCGGCGCCACCGGAAATCCAGTCGCTCCCGAGCATCGTGGGGATATTGACGAGGAAGATGCCACACAGGGCAAACCCTCGAATGATGTCATACAGAACGATGCGTTCGTTTACTTGAATCGGGCCAGCCATACGCCACTTCCTCTACACGGATTAGAATACTTTCGTCGTCCACGATTCACAGTTCCAGACGTCGGTGACGATGTCTTGATAGAACTCCGGTTCGTGGCTGATGAGTAGGATACTGCCTTTATATTCCTTCAACGCGCGCTTCAACTCTTCCTTCGCATCGACGTCCAAGTGGTTCGTCGGCTCATCGAGGAGGAGCAAGTTCGATTCGTTGTTTTGGAGCTTACAGAGACGGACCTTCGCCTTCTCTCCACCACTGAGGACCGCGATTTTACTCTCGATATGCTTCGTCATGAGACCGCATTTCGCGAGCATGGCGCGGACTTGTTGCTGGTTGAGGGACGGGAATTCGCTCCAAATCTCTTCGATACACGTGTTGTTGCTGACGGCCGCTTCTTGTTCGAAGTACCCGATCTCCAAGAACTCACCGCGTTCGACGGTTCCTTCAAGCGGGTTGATCATGCCAAGAAGACTCTTCAACAGCGTCGTTTTCCCGATCCCGTTCGCACCGACGAGGGCGATCTTCTGACCGCGCTCCATTTGGAGGTCGAGCGGGCGTGAGAGCGGCTCGTCATAACCGATGACGAGATTTTTGGCGTCAAAGATGAGACGACCTGACGTGCGTGCCTGCAAGAACCGGAATTCTGGTTTCGGACGTTCCGCACTCAATTCGATGACGTCCATTTTATCGAGTTTCTTCTGGCGTGACATCGCCATGTTCCGCGTCGAGACGCGTGCCTTGTTGCGGGCGACGAAGTCTTTCAAGTCGGCGATTTCAGCCTGCTGGCGTTTATAAGCCGATTCAAGCTGCGAGCGTTTCATCTCGTACACTTCCATGAACTTGTCGTAGTCCCCGACATAGCGTGACAAGTCTTGGTTCTCCATATGGTAGACCAAGTTGATGACGCTGTTTAAGAACGGAATATCGTGCGAAATCAAGATGAAGGCGTTGTCGTAGTTCTGGAGATAACGCTTCAACCACTCGATGTGGGCCTCGTCCAAATAGTTGGTCGGCTCATCGAGGAGGAGGATGTCCGGCTTCTCGAGAAGCAATTTCGCGAGCAATACTTTCGTCCGCTGACCACCTGAGAGGTCCGTGACGTCACGGTCGAGTCCGACATCTAAAATACCGAGACCGCGAGCGACTTCCTCGACTTTTGCGTCGATGATATAGAAGTCGTTCGAATCGAGCATTTCCTGCAGTTCGCCGACTTCAGCGAGCATGTCGTCCATCTGTTCAGGTGTCGCATCGCCCATTTCCATATAGAGCTCACCGATTCGTGTCTCCGTATCAATCAAGTATTGGAACGCGCTCTTCAACACGTCCCGAATCGTCATCCCACGCTCGAGGACAGCGTGCTGGTCGAGGTAACCGACACGGACGTTTTTCGCCCATTCGATTTTGCCTTCGTCCGGTTGGAGCTTACGCGTGATGATGTTCATGAACGTTGATTTTCCTTCACCGTTCGCTCCGATGAGGCCGATGTGTTCGCCTTTCAATAGACGGAAAGACACGTCGTTCAAAATGGCGCGGTCACCGAAACCGTGGCTCAAGTTTTGTACTGTTAATATACTCATATTTCTTATTCGTTCCCTTCAAAGTTGACTATCCGATATTGTAGCATGGATTCAAAAAAATTAGTACGCCAGTCCGACCGATTGGCGGATGAAGAGCTGGTCTTCGACGGCGTTCAACATGAACTGGGCGACATCGGCTCGCGAGATTTGTTTGCCGTTGTCTGGGATGCTGTCGACGGACGTGCGATACACCGAGGTCCGGGGACCGTCCGTCAGTTGCATCGGCCGCACGATTGTGTAATCGAACGACGAGTTGCGCCACAAATCGACCGCGGCCCGGTGATCACGGAGCGGCTTCCGAAGCATGAACGTCACCACCGTACCAGCGATGCCCGGAATCTCTTTGTCGATTCCAGCCGAGGCGAGGTAGACGACCCGAGTGACGTCATTTGCTTTCAGCGCCGGGACGAGTGCGTCGGTGACGCGGGCCAGGAAGTCTGGATCGCTCAAGTCGGTTCCGAGACAGCTGATGACAGCGTCATGACCAGCGAGGGCGTCTGTCAAAGCGGCGCTGTCTGTGACGTCGCCTTCGATGATTTCAAGTTGCGGAGTCGGAATCAATTTTTTTTGTTCCCGCACGAAGGCGGTCACATGGTGGCCATGCTCGATGGCCTGGTCGACAAACTGATGACCGGTCCGGCCAGTGGCCCCTAATACGAATAGCTTCATATGGATGTGGCTCCTCTCGTTTTTCCAGTATCTTCAGTATACAGCAGTTTCAGAAAAATCGAACTTTTAGCCGTCTTTTCCAAAACGGGTTGCAATTTCTACAATATCGTCTAGAATAAGTCCTATCTTATATAAATAAAAGATTCGCACTCGTATATCAGCGGGAATATGGCCCGCAAGTCTCTACCGAACCACCGTAAATGGTTCGACTACGGGTGACGCTTGTCGTGTGCATTCGTTTTGTTTCCATGCGGTTCGTCGTCCCCGGGTTGGGGTGACGAATCGCATTTTTTTATTGGAGGGAAAACAATGAAGCAGTTAGAAGACAAAATCAGAGATGAAGGGCAAGCGTTGTCCGAGCACGTATTGAAAGTCGATGCCTTCTTGAACCATCAAGTCGATCCTGTCTTGATGCAGGCGATCGGTCGTGAGTTCGCGGATCGGTTCCGTGACGCGGGAATCGATCGTATCGTCACATTGGAATCGAGCGGAATCGCTCCGGCCATGATGACGGCGCTCGAGATGAACATTCCGTTCGTCTTCGCCCGTAAACGCAAATCACTCACACTTCAAGATGATCTCGTCGAAGCGGACGTTTACTCGTTCACGAAACAAGAGACGAACCGCATCAGTTTGAGCCGTCGCTTCGTCCAACCTGGGGAGCGCGTGCTCGTCATCGACGATTTCCTCGCTAACGGGGAAGCGGCACTCGGTTTGACGCAACTCGTCGAATCGGCCGGTGCGGTCGTCGCCGGTGTCGGGATCGTCATCGAGAAATCATTCCAGCCGGGACGGGACAAGTTGCTCGAGCGAGGCTATCAGGTCGAGTCACTCGCTCGGATCGCCAAGCTTGAAGCAGGTGAGATTTCCTTCATGGAGGTAGTCCGATGAACACGTTCAAGACAGCCAGTCTCGGATTCCAACACTTACTTACCATGTACACGGGCGCGGCGATCGTCCCGCTCATCGTCGGCGGTGCTATCGGTCTCGGACCGACTGAACTCGCTTACCTCGTCGCAATCGATTTGTTCATGTGCGGTGTAGCCACGCTGTTGCAAGTATGGACGACTCGTTTCACCGGTGTTGGTCTGCCAGTCGTACTTGGTTGTACGTTCACCGCGGTCGGACCGATGATCGCCATCGGCAGCTCGAGCGGCATCACCGCCATCTATGGGGCACTCATCGCGAGCGGGATCATCGTTATTTTGATTTCAGGTTTTGTCGGGAAACTGGCCCGTTTCTTCCCGCCAGTCGTGCTCGGCTCGGTCGTGACGATTATCGGTCTCTCGCTCATCCCAGTCGCTGTCAATGACATCGGTGGCGGGATGCCGGGTGAGCCTGGCTTCGCTTCGATGCAAAACTTGGCGCTCGGTGGCTTGACCATCGGTTTGATTCTCGTCTTGAACCGAATCGGTACCGTGTTCACGCGCGCGGCCGCTGTCTTGTTTGCGGTCTTGATCGGTACAGGGGTCGCCGCGTTCCTCGGTCTCGTCGACTTCAGCCCGGTCCGTGAGGCCGGTTGGTTCCAAATGGTACAACCGTTCTACTTCGGGATGCCGACGTTTGACGTCTCGGCCATCCTCGTCATGACGCTCGTGGCCATCATCTCGATGATTGAATCGACCGGTGTCTTCTTAGCATTGAGCGATATCACGAAAAAACCGATTGGCTCGAACGAGTTGACGAAAGGGTATCGGGCCGAGGGTGTGGCAACGATTCTCGGTGGGATTTTCAACAGCTTCCCATACACGACGTTCAGTCAAAACGTCGGCCTCGTCCAATTGTCAGGCGTCAAATCGCGCCGTGTCATCTTCTGGACGAGCGGTCTGTTGATTTTGCTCGGCTTCTTGCCGAAAGTCGCGACGTTCACGACATTGATCCCGAAACCGGTGCTCGGTGGGGCGATGCTCGTCATGTTCGGTACGGTCGCCGCTTCAGGGATTCGAATCTTGAGCCAAGTCGATTTTGCGAAAAATGAGAACTTGATTACAATCGCCTTGTCGATCGGGGTCGGTCTCGGTATCACGGCCAACCCGGCCATCGTCGCGAACATGCCTGAGGCGGTTCAGTTGTTCACGGACAGCGCCATCGTCGCAGGATCGTTCACCGCCTTGTTGTTGAACGGGTTCTTCCGACTCGTCGACCGGTTCCGTCCGGTCGAGGTCGTTGCCGAGAACCGGCAAGTCAGCTAGACTGAAAGGAACTACGTAACTAGGGGGAACAAGCATGGGGAAAACTGCACTTGTCGTTGGCGCCACCGGTTTGATTGGACGCGAACTCGTCGAACAGTTGCTCGAACAAGAACGATATGATCAAGTCTGGATTGTCGTCCGTCGCTCGAAGCGCTGGAGTCACCCGAAACTGCACGAGGTCGTCGGATTTGAAGGAATGGACGAGGTGTTGCCGCATATTGATGACGTCTACTGCGCACTCGGAACGACGATCGCTGTCGCCGGTTCGCGTCAGGCATTCAAACATGTCGATCTCGACTTGCCGCTCGAAGTGGCACGGGTCGCGAAACGACACGGAGCGACACGTTATGCTGTCGTATCGGCGCAAGGCGCGTCACTTCGGTCACCGTTCTTCTACAACCGGGTGAAAGGGGAGCTCGAGAACGGACTCAAAGTGTTCGGCTTCGAACACTTGATTATCGCCCGGCCATCGCTCCTCCTTGGGGAGCGGGATGAGTTCCGACTCGGCGAAAAAGCGGCCGAAGTCGTCAGCCGTCCGCTCCAACCGTTGTTGCTCGATAAACTACCGGATGCAGCGCCGATTCAAGCGCTCCACGTGGCCCGCGCCTTGATTATGGCCGCGGAAGAAGGACAGGGCATCGAAGTATTGACGTCAGGTATGATGCAGAGGATGAGCCAATGAACCCATTAACCAAGAAACGTACCCAAGCCGTCTTGATTGATGGCGTCATTGCCGGATTGCTAAGTTTTGGTGTCGAGCAGCTCGTCCGCAAGAAAGTGAAGAGCGAGTTCGTCCACGTCGTCATCACGCCGACACTCATCGCCTACGCGCTCGAGGCATGTCAGATGCGCCGTGGCGGACAGACGCTCGGCTATAAGCTGATGGGTCTCGAGTTGAAAAATGACGATGGGACACCGGTGACGGCCGAGCAAGCGTTCAAACGGGCGCTTCACCGCGACACAATCTCGATTGTCGCCTACGTCAAAGACCGCGCGCACTTCGAGGCCGAAGACGGTGCCGTCTTGCCGCACGACGCAGCGTTCCATATGCACGTAACCGAAAAAAACTGACCTCTCGAGGTCAGTTTTTTTAGTCGTGGATGCGGCTGAGAATGGCCGTCGTCAAGGCGACGATCGTTCCGAGGACGAGTCCGTTCGAGAACACGGTCGCCAAGAGCGGCGGCAAATCGTTCATTGACCCAGGTGGGAGCAACATCGCCCCGGCCCCAATCACGAGCGGGAGACCGACAGTGAGTGAGGCCGTCTTTTGGTTCAATTCGAACGCCGCCTCGTTGATTCCGATGATGATCATCGTCGCGATGAGTGGGGTGACGATGGCGTATCCGACAGCGGCTGGGATACTTGCGATCAGCGAGACGAACGGACCGACGAGGGCGAGCACCATCATCAAAGCATGGGCGATGAGGTGTGGCATGCGATGCACACTTTCAGTCGAAGACAGGAAGCCGGCTGTCCCAGAGATGGCGACCGGTCCCGGTGTCCCGAACAAGCCCGCGACCACTTGGCTGATGCCGCTAACAACGCCTGACGCCGGGACGTTCCCTTCGATTTGACGCTTCTCGCGCGAGCTGACGATGCGCTCAATCAATTTGATATTGGCAAGGACGTTCGTCATGAGCAGGAGCGTGATGACGAACGCAGTCGGGAGCAAATTCCAATCCCATACCCACATACCAAACGGGAATAGTTCAGGGACGAGGAAAAATGACTCAGAACGGACAATCGGGTTCCCGAGACCGAGCATGTTGAATAGCCAAAACCCTACGATGAGCGTCATGACGAGGCCGTACTGCTTGAACCGGCTCCGCTCGAGCGTGAGCGCGAATAAGACGAGGCCGGCCGTCGCCACGGCTTGGATTGTGTTGATGCCGTCCTCGGTCACACCGAAGCCGCCTTTGATGACGGCACCGGACAATTGCAACACGAGCAAAATCATATAGACCCCGAGGACTTGCGGGGTAAACAACGACAGCATCCGTCGCAACAGGCCGGTGACAGTCATGACCACACCGAGCATACCACTTAAGAACAACATGAAACCGAGCGCTTGGAGGGTCTCTTGTCCGCTCCCATAAAGTGCTGGACCGATGGAGGCATAGAGTGTGAACACGCCCCACCAAATCCCGGCTGGTCCTTCTAAGATTGGCAGGCGGTGGCCGAGCAGCGTCTGGATAATGCTGAAGAGTGCGAAGACGAACAGTGAACGTGAGATGAACGTCATCGTCTCGCCTGGCGACAGTTCAAATAAGGCGGCGATTGAGAGCGGTGGTACAATGTTTGTAGCTAAAATAAAAATAAACCACTGAATCGTCGTGGTTATAGAACTTTTGGTCATGGTGTCCCCCTGGTATTTCCCTTTTTTAATACTAGTGTACCGTGACGGGGAAGTTGATGCAAATGGAGGTATATAATGAAGAAAAAACTGAAGTGGATTGGCCTCGGCCTATTAGGAGTCATCTTGGTCGCCATCATCGGCTTCCTCGTGTGGACGCAACTGACGTACGGACCGACGGAAGAGGCGCTCGGTTACGCGGCTGAGGCGACGGAAGTGGACAATCGTCTCGAGTTCGGGCAGACAGACAGCGAGGTTGGGTTCATCCTGTATCCTGGAGCGAAAGTCGAGAAAGAGGCGTACGCTTACTATGGTACCAGACTGGCAGAGGAAGGTGGCTTCGTCGCCATCCCATCGTTGTGCTTGAATCTCGGGATAGCAGATATTGATGCTGCGGAGACGATTATCGCCGCCCATCCAGACATCGAACGTTGGGTCGTCGGCGGTCATTCACTCGGCGGTTCGGCGGCGTCCGGTTATGCGCTCGAACACGAGGAGCAAGTCGAGGGGGTCATCTTCCTCGCCTCGTATCCGATTAGTACAATGGCGGATAGCAATCTGCGTGTCTTGTCGGTTTCCGGTGAACGTGACGGTCTGGCCACACCGGCTGATATCGAGGCGAGCCGTGACAACGTCCCGGATGACGCCGTCTTCCATCAAATCAAAGACGGCAATCACGCCAACTTCGGGATGTATGGCCCGCAGGACGGAGATAACGATAGCCCGCTCAGCGCCAAAGAGCAACTCGACGAGACGATTGACCAAATTATCGAGTGGCTCTAAAAAACAGCGTGCCCACATCATGGGGCACGCTGTTTTAACGTTGGTCGAGCTGATGACTGACCGCGGTCAATAAGGCGGTCACGAGCGCGACGGCGCCGGCGACGAGGGCGAGCGTCATGACGGGTGCGTTCGCGTAGACAAGACCACCGAGCGCCGAGCCCATCCCGATGCCGACGTTGCTTGCGACCGGCATGAGCGATGAAGCCAGGCCTTTGGCGTCCGGATTGAACTTCTCAGCCAAGTCGATCAAGTAGATTTGCGTCGATGTCGTCAGTAGAATCGCCATGAATGACATGAGCGCGATATTGATCAGACCGAGCGTCACGCTCGACGTCGTCACATACAAGGCCGCCAACACGAGCGCTTGGATGAGGAAGACGAACCGGAGCCGTCCGATCGGATTATGGCTGGCGATTTTCCCGGCTGCCATATTGCTGAAGATGGAGATGAACCCGTAGGCAAACAGGATTGGGCTAATCCAGGCGACCGGGACGCCGAGTACACTTTTCAAAATCGGAACGAGATACGTATAGACGACGTACGTCGCGCCGAAGCCGAACGCCGGGATGAAGAATGCGATTAAAATCCGCGGGTTCGTCAAGAGCCGCAATTGATCGGCAATCGACGTTTTGACGCTCGTTAAATGGCTCGGCACGACACGGTAGACGGCGAGAAATGCGACGACGCTTAAAGCGGTCGTCAACAAGAATGTCGTTTCCCATCCGGCGCGTTGACCGATGAACGTACCGAGCGGGACGCCGAAAACGTTCGCCAACGTGAAACCGCCGAAGATGAATGAGACAGCGATGCCGCGCTTCCCGGTTGGCACCGATTCACTGGCGACGAGCATGGCGAGCGAGATGAGCACGCCGGTCACGACGGCGGTCATCATCCGGAGCACGAGCAATATCCCGTACGTCGGAGCGAGGCTGCTGAACAAGTTAAAGACGATGAACGCAGCGGTGAGTGTAAGCATCAGTTTTCGTTTCGGCAAATGGCTCGTCAGTGACATCGTCAGCGGGGTCCCGATGGCGAAGGTGATCGCGAACGCCGAGACGAGCGTTCCGGCCGTGGCAATCGAAATCGATAAGCCATCGGCGATATCGGGTAAAATCCCGACGATGACAAATTCACTCGTGCCGAGCACGAACGTGAGCAAGGCGAGCGATAAGATAAGCGTCCAGTCGGTCCGACTGAGCGATGGGGTAGTCGTCAAAATAAAATCACTTCTTTCGTTCAAGGTTGTTAGACTTCAGTCGTTTTCAACCATACAGGATTTCCACGCAAAGCAAAACCCTTTTCCCTTCCGTGAGGAAAAGAAAAGGGTGCCATTTACCGCCAAAATGCCGTTGCTTCAACACCGGCATGATCAGAGACGATCGGACCGTTCTCGCCGTCAAAGACGACGGCATGGCGTGAGACGTGGATCGGGGCGTTCGTCAACATCAAGTCGATGCGAAGCGCCTGCTTGTTCTCGTCCCAGCCGGCAATCTTGCCTTGGACGGTCGCATCGCCTTCACGCTCGGTCGCCAAATGGAACAAATCTTGGAGACCGTGCTCAATCAAGTAGTCGTACCCTTCGTCACGGATGAAGGCGTCGTTATTGAAGTCACCGAGCAGCAAGGCGCGGTCGTCGTCCTCGACGCGGCGCAACAGTTCATCGAGCTGATGGCGCACCGGTTCATCGGCATCATGCCACCAACCGAGGTGACAGGAGTAAATCGCCGTCGGCGCGTCCATGCCGTCCACGACCGCCTTGACGATTTTCCGAGATTTGTAATCGTTCGGGTCGGTCGTCTGGGAGACGAAGAACGATTCGGTCGACACGAACGGAGTGCGCGATAAAATCGCGACGCCCTCCTCGTAGATGTCGTATCCATAATGGGCGAAGTCCCACGTCATGTAGTAATCGACGCCTTGCTCTTTCAAACGCTCGACGAGCACATAGGCGAAGTTGTTCTCTCGAATCAAGCCGTCGATGAGTGGGGCCTCTTTATGTTGATTCACTTCTTGGAGTGCGATGATGTCATATTCCTTGCTCGCAATCCGTTCAACAATCGAGTCGATTTTCTCTTGTTGACGGTCCTCTAACCAGGCGTGACAGTTCAGCGTTAAAATATTCACGATAGTCCTCCTTTAGAAAAAACAGGCCAACTCGTACGAGCTGGCCTGTTGATTATGCACCGATGACGTCTTGAATATCAGACTTCAATACGTCGGCTTTCGGGCCGTAGATTGCTTGGACACCGCGGTCTTTTAAGATGAGACCCATGGCGCCGTTCTTTTTCCATTCGCTCTCTTCTGAGACGAGCGACATGTCTTTGACTGTGACACGGAGACGCGTCATGCACGCATCAACGTCTTCGATGTTCTGTTCCCCACCGAGTAGAGCGATAATCCCCATGACCTGCTCGTTGCCGGTCACATTCGACTTCTCTGTTGTTTCTTCCATGTAGTTCCCGTTACGGCCAGGCGTCGGAAGGTTCATCTTCTTGATGAAGAAGTTGAACACACCGAAGTTCAAGAAGAAGAAGGCAGCCGAGACGAGGAAGAAGTTAATCAAGTCTTGGAGCAATCCTGCTTTCACAATCATCGGGATGCGTGTGAGCAATTCAATCGCACCGAATGCGTGGACACGAAGGTCGATGACATCCGCTAATGCGAAAGCGGCACCGGCCATAATGGCGTAGACGACGTAAAGGACTGGAGCGACGAACATGAACATGAATTCGATTGGTTCTGTGACACCCGTCAAGAAGACGGCGAGACCAGCCGACAAGAACATCGGCTTGTATTGCGCTTTTTTGTCTTCGTCGACGTTGCGGTACATCGCATAAGCCGCACCGATCAAGGCAGCGAATGACAAGATGACTTGACCGACTTTGAAGCGGGCCGGTACGACGTCAGCGAGCAAGGCGTTGTAAGCAGCCGTATCACCAGCGGCGCGCAGGTTAACGAGGTCTGTGACCCAAGCCAACCAGAGCGGATCTTGACCCGCAACGACCGAACCGGCTGTCGCACCTGTCAAAATCGTGTACGTGCCACCGAGTTCCGTATAGTTCATCGGCACAGTGAGCATATGGTGAAGGCCGAACGGCAAGAGGAGACGTTCGAGCGCACCGTAGATGAACGGGGCGAGTACCGGTGCTGTATCACGCGATGTGGCGATCCATTCGCCAAAACTATTAAGCGCACCTTGAATCGTCGGCCAAATAATCGATAGGGCGAGTGCTGCCACGACTGATCCGAGAATGACGACGAATGGGACAAAACGTTTCCCGTTGAAGAACGAGAGAGCGTTCGGCAATTTGTTGAAGTTATAAAACTTGTTATAAAGGGCACCACCGAGGAAACCAGCGATAATCCCGACGAACACGCCCATGTTAAGGGCTGGTGAACCAAGTACGGATGTGAAATAGTCTGCGACGACAAGGTCAGCTCCGAAGAGAGACTGGACTGTCGCTTCTGGGTCTTGGAGCATTGCACCATTGACGCCGAAGATTGCTCCGGTGACGCGGTTGATCAAAATGAACGCGATCAATGCTGCGAATGCACCGCCAGCCTTATCTTTTGCCCACGATCCCCCGATCGCGACTGCGAATAAGATATGTAGGTTAACGATAATTCCCCAACCTAGATCTTCAATGATGCGAGCCGTCGTGAGCAAGATGCTGACGTCTCCGGCAGACATACCGATCAATTTACCGATCGAGATCATGAGACCTGCAGCTGGCATAACGGCGATGACGACCATTAAGGCCTTACCGAGTTTTTGCCAAAAATCAAACGAGATGAGTTGTTTCATTCTATACGCTTCCTTCCTGTACGGAACTTTTTATCTGTCTATGGCGACTATCAATGCAATCGCTTGCATAGATAATTGTAATCGATTGCATAGCTTTGTGCAACCGTTTTCCTAATTTTCATGGATTTTCATAACGAGAGGATATTCGACTCGTTTCTCACCTAGCTTGTCAGTCGGAACGAATCTCGCTACAATACTAAAGGTTGAAAGGGGCGAGAACGATGGGATGGAGACAGACAACATCGGCATTATCAAAAGAAGAGCAAGCGGCATTACTCGATGAATTGTTGCAGTCGGGCCTGTTATTAGAAGAGGATCGACTGCTGTACAGCATGTTGATGCCCGACCGCGTCAAGCGTATGCAGGAAGTGCTAGAGTTACGGACGAACCATATCACGATTTTGACGGAAGGGGTCGATGACCCGCACAATCAGTCGGCCGTGCTCCGTTCGGCGGACGCGTTCGGTGTCCAGACATTGCACGTCGTCGAGGGACGGGCCAAGTTCAAGCCGAACTCGATTATCGCCAAAAGCGCCGATCGCTGGGTCGACGTGGTCGAACATCCTTCGATCGAGGACGCAATCGATCGGTTGAAGGCGGACGGTTACCAAGTGCTCGCGACGGCACTCAGTGAAGAGGCGGTCCCACTTGAGGACATCGATGTGTCAAAACCGACCGTGCTCTTGTTCGGGAACGAACATCACGGCGTATCGGAACGAGCGCTCGCCAAGGCAGACGGCAATTACTTGATTCCGATGCAAGGATACGTCCAAAGTTTGAACATCTCTGTCGCTGCCGCCATCTCGTTGTACGATGTGACGACGCGGGCGCGCCATGTCGTGACGGACGGATATGGACTGAAGGTGGAAGACAAGCAGCGCATCTTAAAAAATTGGATGGTAAAGAGCCTTCCGAAGCGGTCGCTCGGTGTGTATAAGCAAAAAGGTTTGACCGCTTTTGCGCGTGAGACAGGAAAAACGGAGTAAACGGCGAAAGGTACAGGCGTACGAACAACTTGTCCATATACTGAAAGGGGATGGAAAGATGAGTACGACCAGTTCATTTATCGTGAAAGATGTGACGACGAATTTCAAAGACTACGAAGAGGAATTCTTTAACCTGTACCGCACGCTTTACGGGGACATCGATCAACTGCGTTTTAAAGAACGGCTGTATCGTCATGCGAATCCGCTCGTGTTGCTCGCATTTTCAGATGAGCGCCTGGTCGGCTTCAAAATCGGTTACGAGGCCGAGCCGTATCGCTTCTATAGCTGGGCCGGCGGCGTCCACCCTGAGTTTCAAAAGCATGGCATCGGCCGCAAGCTGATGGACACGCAACTCGAATGGGTGAAGGCGCAAGGGTTCCATTCGATTCGAACGAAGGCACGCAATACGAACAAAGGGGTCATTATCTTGAACCTGTTGTGTGGCTACGACATCATGGGGGCGTACACAGAGGATAACGAACCTCGCATCATGATGGAGAAACAATTGAACTGACCGCAAAGCCGTGGCGCATGCCACGGTTTTTTCGTGTAGATGAAACCAAATGGGAACGCATCCGTATTATAGAAAAAAGGGGGAGACATCATGGTCCATACGTTTGCATTCGGGGAAGAAGTATACATCGATTCAACAGGGATGGGGGACTCGTTTTTTAGTGGAGTACCAATCATTTTCCCGATATTCTTTTTCCTGATTATCGGTATTATCGTGTTCGCTGTTATTGGAGGCATCGGTAAGCAAGTGAAGACGAACAGTCTATTGAAAGACATGCAACGGTTTGCCTCCGATTTAGCCGACCATCCGAGTGACGAGTCGGCGAATCGGCTCGCCGACTATTTGCGGGACGTGACCTCGTTCCCGGTGCATCGTACACAGATGGAGCCGTTCCGGGTCGCGCTCGGAAGCTATCAGTTGGTCATGGACTCCTCGTACGTAAGCGACGAGACGAAGGAGCGGGTCGACCGCCAATACAAGCGGCTCGGCATCTTGGATGGGGAGAAGTTTGCCGACGAGCCGGCACCGCGACGCAGTTCGAGCTCGCACCACCATGACCACCATAACCATCACATGTAAAAACGCGTCGGAACGTCCCGACGCGTTTTTTGTTACATATAACGACTTGCGTCAAACTCGATTTCGGTCCGATGATTGGCCGCCTCGATGGCGCTGGCAATGCGGTTGGCCCGTTTCTCGACGTCGCGTGCTTTCAACCGATACAGTTCCGGGTCATAGAGCGCATGCTTGATGACGCTCGTCCCTTCCCCGTAACCCGTTTGGAACTCGCGTTTCGGCCGCTCGGCCAAATCTTGATACATCCGAGCCTGAGCTCGTAATTGAACGGCGAACTCCATCGCTTCGACGAGTGGGAGCGGTCCGTCATTCGTCTCGATGACGGTATGCAGGTTCGCCTCACAGACGAGACGATCAAGACGGCGTAAATCGGTCCGGATCGCCTCGAGCTCAACTTCGATATCCTCGAGGGAACGGGACTGGATCGTCGGGAGCGGCTCATCTTTCTCGAGTTCGATGAATGCGACACGTTCGACTTCTTCGAGCAACTTATCAATCTGCTTCAGAAGCAGGTGTTTCAACTTGATGGCATCTGCCAAGTACATAGGGATTCCTCCTTCTGCTTTTTTTAACCGTACCATACTGCGATTCCTAAAAAAAGGAAGGCGTTACTTTTTCGAGGTGAGGCGATATGATGGAAGAAAGAGAGGAGGTCGACCGATGAACAAGTGGAAAACGCAATGGATCATTGCCATCGTCTTGCTCGTCTTCGGTACCGCGACGTTCCTTTATCAGTGGATCGACTTGCGACCGGGTGAGATTCGCGATTATATCGTTCAATTCGGGTGGCTCGCCCCGCTCGTCTATATTTTACTGTTCACCGTTCGCCCGTTGATTTTATTTCCGACGTCGGTCTTGTCCGTCGCCGGTGGATTGGCGTTCGGGACGCTGCCTGGTGTCGTCTATACGGTCATCGGGGCCACGCTCAGCGCGCTCGTCGCTTACTATATCGCGATTCGCTTCGGTGACCGCTTTCTCCACCATTTCGAGACGAGCAACTATGAGAAGGTGCAGCATAAGATTGAAGAGGACGGGTTCTTCTACGTCTTGATTTTACGCTTGATCCCGCTCGTCAACTTTGACTTGGTCAGTTACGCCTCAGGGCTCGCGAAAGTGAGACTCCCGGGTTATGTCTTCGCGACCACGGTCGGGATGATTCCAGGTGCGTTCGCCAACAATTTCCTCGGTAGTAGCCTCGCGAGCGGAGACTTTAAGTTAATCATCCTCGCCCTCGTCGTTTTGGTCGTCCTGACGCTCGTCGCGACGGTGTTCCGGGAACCGATTAAACGACAAGTTAATCGCTATAAAAAGAAGTAGGCGCTCCCGTTGAGCGCCTACTTTTTGGTTAACGGTTGTCGACCGTCTCAGGATACAGGTCGTGATTAAACAAGCGATGTTCAGCCATTCTTTCGTATTTCGTGCCCGGTTTGCCGTAGTTGTAGTACGGATCGATCGAGATGCCGCCGCGTGGCGTGAACTTGCCCCACACTTCGAGATAGCGTGGCTCCATCAACTTGACGAGGTCTTTTCCGATGACGTTGATGCAGTTCTCATGGAAGTCCCCGTGGTTGCGGAAGCTGAACAAATACAGCTTGAGCGATTTTGACTCGACGAGCTTCTCGTCCGGGATATATGAGATATAAATCGTCGCGAAGTCCGGTTGGTTCGTGATCGGGCAGAGCGACGTGAACTCCGGTGCGTTGAACTTCACGAAGTAGTCGTTCTCCGGGTGACGGTTCGGGAACGCCTCGAGGACGTCCGGTGCGTATTCAAAAATGTATGGGACGCTCTTCTGTCCGAGGAGCGACAAGTCTTGTAAGTCTTCTGGTCTCATAAGTATTCTCCTTAGACGCCACGTTCGTTGGCGTACAGTAATGTGTGCAGTTGCGGCAGGACACGGACGCTTTGCCATGACGGGTCGCGGGCGACGTCCTCCCACAGTTCTTTCAAACGACGGAGCTGGGCGTCGGTGATGTCACCGTCCGCACCGGGCTCGGGATTGCCGGCCGATAAGTACATGACGTCCGGGGTGTAGCGCGTCTGTACCGATTTCGCATAGGCGAGGTCGATCTCGTCGAAGACGGCGACTTTGAACGTCATCTGTTCGGGGCGCAGCCGTTCGACGATGGCGTCGAGTTTCTCCCAGTCGGTCGTCATGCCGGAAGATGGTGGTTTCGGGCTGAGCGTTACGTCGTCGATGTCAGCGAGCCAGTCCTGATAGCGGCTGCCTTGCGTCTCGACGGCGAGTTTGACGTCGCGCGCCTTCAGTTTCATCACCAAGTCTTTCATCGCGGCGATGAGGAGCGGATTGCCGCCCGAGATGGTGACATAGTCGTACACGCCGAGCGCGTCGAGCCGTTCGATCACTTCGTCGGCTGTCAGCATGTCGGGTTTCTCCGAGCCGTCCCACGTGAAGGCGGAGTCGCACCACGAACAGCGATAATCGCAACCGGCGGTCCGGACGAACATCGTCTTTTGTCCGATGGCGCGGCCTTCCCCTTGAAACGTCGGGCCGAACACTTCGAGGACAGGGATTTTCATCAGTCCACCAACCATTCGCGGCGGAACTCGGCGTACGATGTCGGCGTCTCGTACAGTTTGACGAATTCGACGCGGACGTCGCGCTCGTCAGGCAAGTGTTTGGCGAGCTGCTCGAAAATCCAGTAGCACATGTTTTCGGCAGTCGTATTCATATAAGGTAACGACTCATTCAAATAACGATGGTCGAGGTATGGTTCGAGTTCTTCTTTAAAGATGGCTTTTAAATCGCCAAAATCGAGCGTCATGCCGCGGTTATCGAGAAAACCGCTGATGCCCATTTGCAATTTATACGTATGTCCGTGCAGCGCTCGGCATTTACCGTCGTAATCGAACAAATGATGCGCGGCGTCGAACGTCACTTCTTTGACAATTTGGACGCGGTGCGGACAATAGATGAGCGAGCCGTCTTGTTTGGCTTCGACACTCGTCGGGGCAAGGAATGGGGCGTTCTTCATACGCGCACCTCCTCATAAGCGGCGAGGCCGTTTTGACGGAGCACGCACGCCGGACATTCGCCACAACCTGATCCGAGGATGCCGTTATAGCACGTGAGCGTCCGTTCTTTGACGTAATCGAACGCACCGAGTCGGTCCGCGAGTTCCCACGTCTGCTTTTTGTCGAGCCACATGAGCGGTGTGTCGATGACGAACGGATAGTCCATCGCCAAGCTGAGCGTCACGTTCAAGGATTTGACGAACTGGTCCCGGCAATCCGGATAACCTGAGAAATCGGTCTCACATACGCCGGTGACGATGTGATGCATACCGAGCTGTTTGGCCATGACGGCCGCAAAGGATAAGAATAAGTGATTGCGTCCATCGACGAACGTGTTTGGGACGTCCGCATTGTCGATGTCGAGATCGTGTCTCGTCAACGCGTTAGAGGTGAGTTGTCCGAGTAAGGACAAGTCGAGGATGTGGTGCGGGACATCGAGTTCGGCCGCAATCTCTTTCGCGACCTCGATTTCCGCGTCATGGCGTTGCCCGTAGGCGAACGTCACCGCTTCCACATGAGAGAATTGTTGTTTTGCCCAAAATAGGCAGGTGGTTGAATCTTGACCGCCGCTAAAGACGACCAATGCTTTTTCGTGTTGCAACGTGCACACTTCCTTTTTCGCTAGTTTTGATGTCGGAGGAGGTTACGAACTCCGGAGGTCACCCTCGAGCGTTTACTTTACCATAAAAAGACGTTTGACAGGGAAATGAGAAGCAGGTATAGTAAAGAACATCACTGAAACACTTTCGCGCATAAAAGCGTTTAAGCGGTTAGGTAGAAAATAATGGAACTGAAAGGAGGGGACGTCGATGCAGATGAAAGGAAAAGAGGCTGTATTCGTCGTGTTGATGAGCGGTATTTCCCTGCTCGCACTGATGTTTTTGGCCAAAGCGACGCCACACATGGCGATCTTTGGCACAATGGTATTAATAGGGGGTTACGCGTATTATCGCACGCGTGATTTTAAACGAATCGAAGCCGCGATGATCAGCGGGATCCGTGAAGCCATCATGCCGGTCTTGATTTTACTGTTGATCGGGATGTTGATTGGTGTATGGCAGATGTCTGGTACGGTGGCGACGATCCTCTCCATCGGTTTAGATACAATCTCAGCGCAATGGTTCTTGCCGAGCGTCTTGTTCATCACAATGATTGTCTCATCGTTCACGGGCAGTGCCTTTACGACGGTCGGTACGGTCGGGGTCGCCTTGTTCGGTATCGGGATGGCGCTCGGGATTTCTCCGGCGCTTGCCGCAGGGGCAATCGTCTCAGGTGCATTATTCGGCGACAAAATGAGCCCGTTGTCAGATACGACGAACTTCGCGCCGGCCGTGGCCGGTGTCAAACTGTTCGACCATATCCGTTTCATGATGGGGACGACCGTCCCAGCTTTCCTCATCACCCTTGTTTTGTTCACAATCCTCGGTCGGAGCGGGCAAGCGGCGGATACGACACAAATCGCTGAGGCACAGGCGGCGCTCGCCGGGCGGTTCAACTTATCATGGCTGACTTTGCTCGCGCCGATCCTTGTTGCCGTTCTCGCCTTCCGCCGGATGCCGGTCTTGCCGACGATGCTCGTCGGCATGTTCGCCGGTGTGTTGACGGCTGGATTTGTCCAAGGCAACTGGAACGTCACGAACTGGTTCGGCGTCATGCAGGCCGGCTTCAAATCGGGCGTCGAGAATGAGACGATTGCGGCCGTACTTGACCGTGGCGGTCTCGAATCGATGCTCTGGTCGGTCAGCCTCGTCTTGATCGCACTTGCGTTCGGTGGATTGCTCCGTGAACTTGGTGTGTTCCAAGCGATCGTCGACGCATTGCTCGAACGGTTGAAGTCACCAGGCAGCTCGGTCTTGTCGGTCGTCCTCAGCTCGATTGGTGTCAACTTGCTCGCGGGTGAGCAGTACTTGTCGATCTTGCTTCCAGGTCAGGCGTTCAAGCAAGGGTTCATCCATCGCGGCATCGATCCCCGTTACTTGTCACGTGCTCTTGAAGACGGCGGGACGGTGATCAACCCGCTCATCCCATGGGGCGTGTCGGGTGCATTCTTCGCGGCCACGCTCGGGGTACCGGTACTTGAATACGCACCGTTCGCCTTCTTCCTCTGGCTCAGCCCGATCTTCTCGATCATTCTCGGATACGTGAAATTGGGAAAGCAACGTGAGGCGATGCGGATCGCATCATAATTTAACAGATGTCCTGAATCGTTCAGGGCATCTTTTTTGTATCTTCCCGTCTTCATTTGAGAAAATGAGGCCGAGGAGGGATGACGATGAAACGACTCGATCCATCATTTTATGAGCAACCGACGCTCGAATTGGCCCGTTCGTTACTTGGTCACTATCTCGTCCATGATCATCTCGACGGTCAAATCGTCGGAAAGATCGTCGAGACGGAAGCTTATCTCGGTGCCATCGACCGGGCGGCCCACAGTTTCGGTGGCAGACGGACGAATCGGACCGAGGTGATGTTCGGGTTACCTGGACACGTCTATACGTATCAGATGCATACACACACGCTGCTCAATGTCGTGAGCGGTCCGGTCGGCACGCCGGAAGCCGTCCTCATTCGGGCCATCGAGCCGATTGAAGGACAGGGCATCATTGAGGCGAATCGTCCCGGCATCAAGCGATTCGACCAGACGAATGGACCTGGAAAGCTGACGAAAGCGCTTGGCATCACGATGGACCTATACGGACATTCGCTCCAACATGAGCCGCTTTATATCGTTGAAGGGAGTGCCATCCCGGAAATCGAGGCCGGTCCACGCGTAGGGATCCCGAATACGGGCGAAGCACGCGATTACCCGTACCGCTTCTTCGAACGAGCTAATCCGTACGTCTCGAAGTTTCGTTGAATGTTTATGGACCGGTTAGGCGTGGAACACTCCTTATGTGAATAAAAATAATGAGGGAGTGTTTTCAATATGGCAAAAGTAGCAACGCTAATCACAGATATGTTTGAAGACGTAGAGTTCACGGGTCCACGCGACGCATTGGTGGAAGCGGGGCACGAAGTTGTCACGATTGAAAAGAAAGCCGGTAACACGGTTGAAGGCAAACAAGGTGAGTCGAAAGTCACGATCGACAAAGCGATCGATGACGTGTCGCCGGAAGACTTCGACGCGTTGCTGTTACCAGGTGGGTTCTCACCCGACTTGTTACGTGAAGACGAGCGATTCGTTCAATTCGCGAAAGCGTTCATGGACGCGAAGAAACCTGTGTTCGCTATCTGTCACGGCCCACAACTGTTGATTACGGCGAAGACGCTCGAAGGCCGCGATGCAACCGGTTATAAGTCGATTAAAGTCGACATGGAGTATGCCGGTGCGAAGTATGCGGACAAAGAAGTCGTCGTCTGCCAAGAACAGCTGGTGACAAGCCGTCAACCGGACGACATCCCGGCGTTCAATCGCGAAATCCTTAATCTGCTCAAATAATCGTCTGGCCACGGAATTTTCCGTGGCTTTTTTTGTGCAATCGGGAATAGGTGAATAAGGAGGAGATTTAGATGAAACGAGCACGTTCACCTAGCTAAGTCGGTCGAAACGTTACGTTGCTTGGATGGATGCGTTGGTTCGAGGCACTCGTCCCGGCCTACACGATTGAGCGTCTGTTTTGGGAGTCGCGGACGATCACGATGCAAGAAGTCGTCTATCTCGAAATGCTCTATGCCGTCCTCGTCGTCATCCTCGAAGTGCCGACCGGGGTGTTAGCCGATCGCTTGGAACGCCGACGTCTGTTGCAAATCGGGACTGCACTCGAGTGGGGTTCCTTTGTCGTGTTACTTGTGTCCTTTTCGTTCGGCGGTTTCGCCTTAGCCATCGCCTTGTCAGGCATTGGGGCGGCGCTCCGGAGCGGGGCGGAGAATGCACTGCTCTATGAGACGCTTGAACAGGATGGGAAGACGGAGGCGTTCGAGCGCTGGGTCGGCCGGTTGAATGTCATCGGAATCGTTGCAGCCGTTCTCGCGGCGATCAGCGGCGCCTTGCTGGCCACACGCTTCCCGTTTGAACTGAACTATGTGCTGTCGACTGTCAGTTTGTTTATCGCGACAGCATGTGGCCTTGGCCTTGTCGAGCCGAGACGAGTCGTGACAGAGGAACGAATGACATGGGCGGACATCGGGGCAGGTTTTCGCTTCGTGTGGCACGACCACCAGCTACTTGCCTTGTCGTCGGTGTTCATCGTGACAATCGGTGCGTTCAACTTCATCGATGAGTTTTGGCAGTTGTACGCCCGTGACGTCGAAGTTCCCATCTATTGGTTCGGAATGATTTCGACTGTCCTGTTGCTCATTCAAATACCAGGGCAACTGCTCGCCCCGGTCCTGTTACACATCACGACGGTCGATCGTTGGTTGCACGGAATCGGTTGGGGCATCGGTCTCGGTTTTGTCATTCTCGGCTTTTTCCCAGGACAAGTCGGACTCGTCTGGATGGCAGGCATGGCGTTTCTTATCGGCATCGTCGAACCGCTCTATCTCGGGGCATTGCATCACCGTGTCCCGTCTGTCATCCGGGCGACGACCGAGTCATCCGTCTCGATGTTGCTGCACGTTAGTATCATCCTCATCGGACTAGTGTTTGTGGTCGGGGCCGGTATGACGCTCTTCACTGCCTTTTTATGGATTGGGATCGTCGTTTGTATGCATCAATTGCTCATCATATTCGTTACTTGGAAAAAGGGTGCTTAAGCGAGCATCCTTTTTTTTTACGCCTCAAGACCTAGGGCGGGTGAGAATAAATTTGTGTATGATAAGAAACAATACTGGAGTAGGAGATAAACAATGGAATGGTATGAATTATTTATTGGCTTTTTGTTAGGCGTCGTCGAAGGACTGACAGAGTTTGCTCCGGTATCGTCAACGGGACATATGATTCTCGTGGACGACCTGTGGCTCAACTCGAGTAGCTTCCTCGGTCAAGAGGTGGCGAACACATTTAAGATCGTAATTCAGCTCGGTTCGATTTTAGCGGTCATCGTCGTATTTCGAAATCGGTTCAAGGAGTTGTTGAATCCGAAGGAGTTGCTCGCGATTCGCAGCAGCGGGCCGACAAAGAAACTGAACTTGCTACATATCTTCATCGGTCTGCTCCCAGCAGGCGTGCTCGGGCTATTGTTTGAAGACTATATCGATGAGAACTTGTTCTCGATCAAGACCGTCTTAATCGGACTCGTCATCGGAGCATTCTTCATGATTGCCGCGGATTTGTCAGGCGTGAAGCGTCAGACGACAGCAACGCTCGATGAGATTTCGTATAAGCAGGCGCTCGGTGTCGGCTTGATTCAATGTTTCTCGCTCTGGCCGGGCTTTTCACGCTCAGGCTCGACCATATCGGGCGGTGTCCTCTTAGGGATGAGTCACCGGGCCGCGGCGGACTTCACGTTCATCATGGCCGTACCGATTATGTTCGGTGCTAGTGCGCTCTCGCTCTACAGCAAATGGGGGTACTTCACGATGGCGACCCTCCCGTTCTTCGTCGTCGGATTCATTAGCGCGTTCTTATTCGCGCTGTTGTCGATCAAGTTCTTCTTGAAGCTGATCAATAAAGTCAAATTGACGCCGTTCGCGATTTATCGCATCGTGTTGGCGGCTGTCATTTACTTCTTGTACTTCTAAGAAAAAAAGCGCATGTCAGCACATGCGCTTTGAAACCAATGATCCATCAAGTTCGTATAACCAAGTAGAGGTGAGAACATGGAACATATCGTTGTCGTATTGGGAACGTTGATCGGCCTCGGGGCTGTCGGTGCACTCTTGTACATGACACGTCTCGCTTACGAATCATGAGAACGGATAGTGATAGAAACGCTCACGTTGGAGTAACTCCATGACGTGGGCGTTTTCTGCGTTGTCGATGGCCCGCAGCAATCCTTCCGTCTGAGAGCGGTGGGCGAGCAACGCCTCGCGTTTCGCGGCACTCTCGTCGCCGACTTCGATGAGGACGTGCGGTTTTCCGAGTTCCGCTTCGGTGCGATGGTCAAAGGCGACGCCTAAAAACTCTGGACGACTCGCTTCATCCATCTCTTGGAGCGCTCGAACGACCGCTCGTGCTGTCGCCTCATGGTCGGGATGGACGGCGTAGCCCGGGTAGAAGGAAATGACGCGGGCCGGTTTCACTTCTTCGATTAACGCGCTGAACCGTCCAGCGAGTTCCGCTTCGTCTTCGAACTCGACGGTCTTATCACGGAGTCCCCACATGCGGAGGTCGTCGATGCCCATGACGGCACATGCTTCCTCGAGCTCATGCTTGCGAATCTTCGGCAACTCTTCCCGTGTTGTGAAAATCGGTGAGCCCATGTTGCGGCCCATCTCACCGAGTGTCAGACAGACGTACGTGACCGGGAAGCCGTTCTTATGGTGTTGGATAATCGTCCCGGCCGAGCTGAACGCTTCATCATCAGGATGCGGGAAAATAACGAGTAACGGTCCATTCATTGGCTTTCCACCTCCGAGGCTCCTTGTGGGAGCGGTTTGATATCTAAGTGTAAGGCGCAGGCGAGGCGACCGAGCCGGTCATGACCGGCGAGCAGGAGCTGGTCCCCATGCTGTTCGTAATCGGTCAATCCTTCGACGTAAAGCCAACCGTGATCGAGCTTCAAGCCGACCCGATATGGACCGTTGCCTTTGATTTGGCCGATGCTGTATTCGATGACGACGTTCCGGATGAACATGCCGGCGTTATGAAAGTCAGGGTCGTTATGCGTCGCATACGCCCCGTTCGTCGTCTCGACGTGGACATAGAGCGGCATGGATACATGCGCGTCCAAGTATGTCTGGATAGTTGTAGGTTGAATCGATTTCACGCGGTTCCCTCCAATGGAAACGATGACCCGAGACATACGTCCCGGGCCACCCGTTAAGATTGTGTTGCTAGTTTTTTACGGTAACCGGTATGGTTCGTCGGGCCAACGTATTGGTTGAGGCGGAACGAATGACGGACCGCTTCAGTGATAAACTCTTTTCCGATTTGGATAGCCTCATCGACCGAGTGACCGTTCGCGAGTGAGGCCGCGATCGCTGACGAGAACGTGCAACCGCCGCCATGTGTGAAGGCAGGCTCGATTTTCTCGCTCTCAAGGAGACGATACTCGTTACCGTCGTAAAGCACGTCGAATGCTGTATCAAACCCGAGCTTGCCGCCGACTTTGACGATGACAATCTCAGCGCCGAGCTCATGGATCAAACGAGCAGCTTCTTTGATTTCATCGATCGTCGAAGGTGTTTTATCGAGACCTGCGAGCATGCGCGCCTCGAACAAGTTCGGTGTGATGATTTTAGCGACCGGTACGAGGTGTTTGCGCATCGCGACCGCGACGTCCGGGTTGAGAATCTCGTCTGCACCTTTACAAGCCATGACCGGGTCAACGACCGCGTTCTGGATGCCGTATTCTTTAATTTTACGAGCGGCGAGTTCGATGATCTCTGGCGTCGGGAGCATGCCTGTCTTGACGGCATCGACACCGATTCCGGCGAGGACCGTATCGATTTGTTTCTCAATCAACGTCGTGTCGATCGGGAATACTTCGTGGTGCCACGCGTTATGCGGGTCTTGAGCCACGATGACCGTGAGTGCGGTCATCCCGTAAACACCGAGCTCTTCCATCGTCTTCAAATCAGCCTGGATGCCTGCACCGCCGCTCGTATCCGAGCCAGCAATCGTTAACGCTTTTTTCATTGTCATAGTCGTTCAATCCCCTTTGTCTGTTTGGATAGTTTCACTATAACGACTTTTTGACGCTACGACAAATTCCGAGGTCGCATTCAAGCCGGAATAAGTTTCGAAAATTGATGGCAGGATTTCAATCATATTTGGGGAATAGTAATGAATAGGGTGTAGACCACTTTCAATTGGCTAGGAGGAAAACCGCATGTTAGTGCATAGCTTATGCATTCCGAAGAAAGATGTCGTCACAATCAGTGAAAAGGCGACATTACGCGAGGCGCTCGACACGCTCGAAAAGACAGGCTACCGCTGTGTCCCTGTGCTCGATGAGACGGGAACGTTTTTCCGCGGTAATATCTATAAAATGCATATTTATCGCCACGGGATGAGTGGGGCGAGCCTAGACGACAACGTCATGGAGCTCATCAAGAACACGCAAAAGTACGTCCATGAATCGGACGGTTTCTTCAAAGTGTTCTTCTCGATCAAAGAATTACCGTATATCGCGGTCTTGAAAGATGAGAACAACGAATTCTACGGGATTTTGCCGCACGGGAAGATGCTCGGCATGCTCGAAGAGGCATGGAGTCGTGACACGGGGAGTTATGTTGTCACAATCGCACTCAGTGAGCAAGCGGGGGCGCTTGAGAAAATCACGAAAATCATCAGCAAATACTCATCGATTGCCAGTCTCATGACGCTCGATGCCAAGAGTAAAGTCTTGCGCCGGGTATTGATCACGTTGCCGCCTGATTGCGACGAGCCGAAGAAAGACAAAATCGTCGCGAAACTCGAACAAAAAGGGTTCCGCGTCGTCGAAGTCGAGAATTTAAATAACTGACGAAAGGCCTTCCTCGATGCGAGGAAGGTCTTATTCAGTCCAATCGTTTTTCCATCCGGATATCTGGCCAAAATCGACCGTTCCAATAAGTGAACGCCTCGATGCGGGCAATTTCCGTGTAGCCGACCTTTCGATAAAGGTGATGAGCCGCTTCATTGAATCCAAACACACCGAGCTCGATGCGAGGCACATTTTGTGCACGCAATCGTTCTTCTAACAGGGTCAGGGCCGTTGTGCCGACACCTCTCCCGCGACCGGTCGGCTCTCCAATCACGAGTCCGAGCCAGGCGCTTCCGCGTTCGTTGTCGTACAGATGCGGGGCATCATAGATGATATTCACCTCACCGACAAGCACGTCATCTGCGTAGATGAGGAAGATGTCATGGGTCCGGAGGCGGTCCGTCAAGTCCTCGACCGTCATGTGATGTTCGGCGGCGAGTTCTTCCTGCGAGCGGACGGGACGAATCAAATGGACGATGGCGGGGTCGTTATTCCAGCGATTGAATGTCGCGACGATGGCGTCGGACGCTTCCTGCAATGGGACGAGCGAGATGGGCATCGAATCTCCTCCTTTCAGGTAGACGCATTCGCCCTCGAACTGAAAAAGTCCGCGTTTTATTGAGTCGGCTTCAAGACGTTGAGATGGCTTGGCAGCACCTCGAACGTGAGCGGCAGCTGCCCGCCCGTGTCGCCGTCAGCATTGACCGGAAGCGATTCTGGTGAGTCGACATGCACGCGTTTCGTCGTGAACGACGTGACGCTGTCCGTTTCTTTCAACTTGCCGGTGAAGAGGGCCGGTGCGAGTTGGACCGCGTCTTTGAAGCCGAGGTTTTCAAATAAGTAGACATGAAGCAAGCCATCGTTCAACTCAGCGTCCGGTTCAAAGTTCTCAAACCCGCCGACCGAGTTCGTGAGGGCGATGACGACCAAATAGGCGTCTCCGTCGAACGTGTGCTCATCGGCTTGGACCGACAGCGCATACGGACTATGTTCGCGGAACGCTTTGATGCCTTCGATCAAGTAGGCGAACGGGCCCCATTTCGTTTTCTCCTCGACACTGACCTCGTCGACGGCCTCGGCGATGAGCCCGATCGCGATGACATTCATGAAATAGCCGTTCTCGTATTTACCGATATCCATCGGTGTCGGTTGCGCCGTCTTGAGCGCCTCGATGGCATCTTCGGGATCGCTCGGGACACCGAGCGCGCGGGCGAGGTCGTTGACGGTACCGAGCGGGATGATGCCGAAATCAGGACGATGGTCGGCTTCGGCGAGACCGGTGACGGCCTCGTTCAGTGTCCCGTCACCGCCCATCGCGATGACGGCTTTATATTGTTTCGAGGCCGCTTCTTTCGCGAAATGGGTGGCATCGTCAGCCTTCTCCGTGAAGCGGACATCGACGTTGCCGTAACGCTCGCGTAACACGTCCTCCGCAGCCGCGGCGTGTTCTTTCCCTAACTCTTTCCCAGATGACGGGTTGACGATTAACATGACTGTATCCATCAAAGCACATTCCCCTTTTCACATTCAGATATTGTCATGTATTCCCGTCCGTGCGTCGGTCTAGTCATAAAAAAACAACACAGACGTGTTGTTCAGTAATGGCGGAACGCCGACATATCAAGGTGGCTCGCATCCGATTCGTCGACGGCGAGTTCAATCTTCAAATGTTCATGGAACGGTGAGTCGAACGCACCCATGCAAGCGACCGGTTCATGGTCAGGGACGGGAGACTTGCGTTTTGTTTTGACGAACAAATAGTCCTCGCGTGACAACGTCAATAAGAAACGTTCGACCGCATGGGGTTCCCGTGTGACGTTCGGCCATGGCAAGTGGTTGAACAGTAAAAAGACCGCGCCTTCTTTTTCGAGCGCATAGTCTGGGGCAATCCCTTCCCGGTTCAACAACTCGATGACCGTTCCCAAATAAGCTTCTTTAATCGTCAATGAAATTTCATAATACTCGCGCATACCGTCCATCCTTTCTAAAAATCGCAATAATTCCATTCTATACGTTTCCGACAGGAGCGACAATGAAGAAGTTTCTTGACGAAGCGTTTTTCCGACCGTATACTGCTCATGTCCTGCTATACTAAAAGTAAATGATGAACGAATTGAGGTGAAACCGACATGATTGAATCACTCGAATTGAAGGCATGGATCGTCTTAGCACGAGCGATGGACGCGATCAGTGACCGTGTGAAGGACGATTTACGACGCCACCAATTGAATTCAACAGAGTTCGGTGTTTTATCGGTCTTGTATAAACGAGGGGATACCCCGCTCCAGCAAATCGGAGATCAAATTTTGATTACGAGCGGCAGTGTCACATACGTGATCGATAAGCTTGAAAAACGTGGCTTGATTGAACGTGTAGCTTGTCCATCTGACCGACGCGTCACGTATGCTTCGTTGACCGAAGAAGGCAAGCGTTTGATGGACGTCGTCTATCCCGAGCATATCGAAATCTTTAAAGACATTTACGGTCCACTTAGTGAAGAGGAGACGGAAATGCTGATCGACCTATTAAAACGGGTCGGTTATAACGCGGCAGGCAAATGATGCCTGCCTGTTTTTTTTTTGACTCATTTATCTTGAAGTTAAAATAATCGACTGTGAGATATACAGATGATATAGTTCAAACTGTTGTTACAAATAGAGATTACTTTTATGGAGGAACCCATTATGAAAAAGGTATTATACGTATCTGCTAACCCGAAACCGACAGAATTGTCATACAGCAAACAAGTCGCTGAAACATTCATGACGACACTCACGAACGAGAATGCGTCACTCGAAGTTGAAGCGATTGAACTTTACGATGTCGATGTCCAAGAAATCGACGGCGACGTCCTCAGCGCATGGGGCAAATTCGCATCAGGCGAAGCACTCACAGACGTCGAAGCGGCTAAAGTCGCAACAATGAACGGTATGCTCGAGAAGTTCATGGAAGCTGACATGTATGTCTTCGCGACGCCAATGTGGAACTTCTTCTTCCCAGCACGCATGAAGATGTTCCTCGACAGCGTCTTGACGGCTGGTAAAACATTCCGTTACACAGAGCAAGGTCCAGTCGGTCTTCTCGAGAACAAACAAGCAATCCACATCCAAGGTACGGGTGGCATCTACACGGGTACGGACCTCAACTTCGCAGACGCTTACCTCCGTCAAGCGCTCGCATTTGTCGGCGTGACAGAAGTGACGACACTTCCAGTTGAAGGAATGAACCAATACCCAGACAAAATCGAAGAAATCGTTGCTGACGCAAAAGCGAAAGCCGAAGCACTTGCGAAAGAAGTCGCAGGCGCAGTCACAGTATAATTGTCAAGGCGAGTCCAATCGGGCTCGTCTTTTTGTGTGCCATCGATTCGGGTATGATAAGACGGAAAGGGGAGAAGAACATGGGAGAACAGTTATCAAATCGCCTGCTTGGGGATTGGAGCGACATCATCGCGACCGAGATGAGCGAGCCATATTTTGCCGAGCTAAAGACGTTCGTCGATGAAGCGTACGAGACATCGACCGTCTATCCGGAGCGAGAAGATATTTGGAACGCGTTCGTCTATACGAAGTTCAAGGACGTCAAATGTGTCATCCTCGGGCAAGATCCCTATCACGGACCGAACCAAGCGCATGGACTCAGTTTCTCGGTCCAAGACGGCGTCCGCCTTCCGCCGTCACTCCGTAATATCTTTAAAGAATTGCAGGACGATATCGGTTGTAAGGTCCCGACCAGCGGCAATTTGGAGAAATGGGCCCGACAAGGCGTGCTATTGCTCAACACCGCCCTCACGGTCGAGGCAGGCAAGGCCGGGTCTCACCGCGGGAAGGGCTGGGAACAGTTCACCGACTCCATCATCGAGCGACTGGGGCAGCGTGAAGAGCCGATCGTGTTCGTCTTATGGGGCAACGACGCGAAGAAGAAACAGAAATGGATTGGCCCGCAACATGCCGTCTTGACGTCGGTCCATCCGAGCCCGCTCTCGTCGCATCGCGGCTTTTTCGGATCGAAGCCGTTCTCGCAAGTGAACGCGAAGTTGAGCGAGTGGGGACAACCTGAAATTGATTGGTGTTTGTGACAGTCTGCAGATGCGGACTGTTTTTTTGTTGACGACATTCAAACGGTCTGTTATCGTTACTACCAACAAGATACTTTAGCGCTTAAAAGCACATGTGCATAGAAGCATAACTGTATAACAGTATAAAAGCGATGACCGAACCGAAGTAGAGACATCTTCCCTGGCCCAGAGAGCGTGTGGTGCTGTGAACACGCCCAAAAGATGAATCGAATTACAGTTCGCGAGCTCTCACTTGTTGAGCGGTCCCCCGTTATCGGAATAGAGTGACTAGACGTCCGTCTAGTAATCAGGGTGGTACCGCGGCATCGTCGTCCCTATCGAGTGAATCGATAGGGACTTTTTTACGTTCAGTCAATCAAAGGAGGAAACATCATGCTCACACAAATCATTCCACGCCATTTGGCCCCACATATTTCGCCACAGTTCTACGACGAGTACACGCCGACGGATCATGCTGTCTGGCGCTTCGTCTTGCGACTGAACTTGCACACGCTTGAAGGGAAGGCACACCCGTTCTACATCGAAGGGTTGAAAAAGACGGGCATGGGACCAGAGCGTCTCCCTGACGTTGAAAAGATGACCGAAGAGATGCGAGCGGCCGGTTGGTCGACGGTCGCGGTCGATGGACTCATCCCAGGTGTCGCTTTCTTTGATTTCCAAGGCAACGGCATGTTGCCGGTCGCGACCGATATTCGTAAAGTCGAGAATATTTTGTACAGTCCGGCACCAGATATCATCCACGAGGCGGCTGGTCATGCACCGATGTTGATGGATCCGGAGTTCTCTCAAATCGTGAAGCGGTTCGGACAGCTTGGAGCGAAAGCGTTCATGAATCGTGAAGAACACGCCTCGTTTGCAGCACTGAAACGATTGACCGTCGTGAAGGAGAATGCGAACTCGACGGACGAGGAGATCGCGGCAGCCGAAGCGGCGGTTCATGCGGCCAAAGCCCAAGTAACCGGCTTCTCTGAAGCGCAACAAGTCGCCCGCATCTTTTGGTGGACGGTCGAGTTCGGTCTCATCGGTGAGGTGGACAACCCGCTCATCTACGGGGCAGGACTGTTATCATCGGTCGGGGAGAGCCGTCATTGTTTGACTGACGCCGTCACGAAACATCCGTTCAATTTAGAGCACGCACTCGAAACGAAACAGGACGTGACGAATATGCAACGCGAGTTGTTCGTCATCCCGGACTTTGAAGCGTTGAAGGACGCGCTAGACGAACTCGAGTCACGGATGGCGGTCAACCAAGGTGGGATCGCCTCGCTCGAGAAAGCGCTCGCGTCGGGCAGTCAATCGACCGTCCGGCTTGAAGACGGGACGGACCGCGTCGGTGTGATTCGTCACGTGACACGCTCCGGAGCCCATGCGCTCGTCCAGTGGGACGACTGTGTGAACGTCAATCACGGTCAATTGACGAACTTACAGAACCACGGCGTACTCGTTCTCGATGGACCGCTTCAAGACGTATTGGCGACGGCAGGGATTCGACTGGACGGACGCCTCGTCAGCGAGACGACGGAAGCGTTACAGTTCGAAGACGTCATCGTCACGATTGAAGACCGACAAATCCATCTCACGACACTTGAAGTGAGACAAGACACGCTCCCATCGATCTTCCCAGGCACCGAGATTGAAGAGCTCATCATCTTGGAGAAGCCGGTCCAGATCGAACGTGACGCCCGTGTTTGGACGAACGATGACCCGATGTTCAATCGAATTCGCAATATGCGGGAGCAAGGCGAGTCGATTGATGAGCTCGTGCCGACGATTCTTGCCAATCATCCCGATGCTTGGTTGCTCCACATCGAATGTTTGGAGCTCGTCGAGTCCGATGCGCTTCGACAGGCGTTGACGGAACGGTTGCACGCGTTACGTGAGACGTCGCCATCGCGGCATGAGTTGATCGGCCGCGCGCTCGCATTGCTCAACTGACAAAAATAATCCCCGCCCAATGATGGGCGGGGATTATTTGTTAACGCGTCGTTTCACGCAAGAATGTGATTAAACGGCGATACGTGGCACTGGCTGCCGGCTTATCCATCTCAAAATGGTAGTCGTGGCCGAGTGTGTGCTCGTTTCGGTCATAAAAGACGCTCGTGACGTCCGCACGACCTGAGAGGATCGTCGCAAATTCTTTCGCTTGCGTTTCGAACGAACCGGTGTTGCCGTCAGTGATAAACGTCGGAACGAACGTGGCCGGGATATTCACGAGCGGCGACGCTTCCGCGACGACCGGCAAGTCTTCCCAATTGTACGTTCCGAAGTAAGCCCAACCAATCCGTTTGAACAAGAAGCGGTTGACCGCCTTCGATGACTCGATGATGCTTCGTTTCAAATCGTACGGACCCGACATGAGAATCGTGCCGAGGATCGACGTTTTCGGAACGACTTGATTCACTTCGGCCGATGGTGCGTAGTCGTCGTTCAATTGAATACCGACGAACTGAGCGACGAGTTGGGCCCCGTTCGAATCGCCCGCAAAGAAGACACGGTCGAGATCGAGCCGGAAGCGGTCATTGTTTTCAGCGATATACGTGTATGCCTCTTCAAGTTGTTGGAGCGGGACGGGGTACGTGACGTCTGGAGCGAGCGCATAATTGACGCTGACGACGTTGTAGCCGTTGCTTGCGATCGACGTCGCATACTTGAAGACGTCGGCCTTATCGCCACCGACGAATGAACCGCCGTGCACCCAAAAGATGGTTGGGACGATCTGCTTCTCACCTTCGTAGCGAATCAAGTCGAACGTTCCGTTCTCGTAAGCCGAATGGTAGTCGATGTCTTTACGGACCGACGTTTTTTGTACGACTTCCTCGAACCCTTTAATGGCCACTTCGTTCCCGCCGGCAAATGAGGTTTTGACGAGGCGTGAGGTCGGTTTCGGGGACAAGAATACATAGGCGGCACCGGCGACAGCCGTGCCGACGAGTCCGAGTCCCGCCCGTTTCAATCCTTTATTCATCGTAATTCCTCCTTGAATTCAACCTGAGTTGTCCGTTTATCGATCGACGAGGACAGTTCCCATGAACGTTTCGATAACGTGCGCGATCCCGTCTTCATTGTTTGATTTCGTGATGAAGTCGGCTTTGCCTTTGACCGTCGTGTTGGCGTTGCCCATTGCGACCCCAAGCCCAGCCCATTCAATCATCGTCAAGTCGTTGTTCCCGTCTCCGCAAGCGATGACGTGGGCTTGCTCGATGCCGAC
The DNA here is from genome assembly GCF_005960665.1 of Exiguobacterium mexicanum. Taxonomy (GTDB): domain Bacteria; phylum Bacillota; class Bacilli; order Exiguobacteriales; family Exiguobacteriaceae; genus Exiguobacterium; species Exiguobacterium mexicanum_A. Next base: position 2,349,300 of record NZ_CP040676.1, on the reverse strand, counting down.
GTGCTCGGCCAAGAAGGCGAGGCTCGTCCCTTTCGTCACACCCGCTTCCGTAAATTCGAGGAAGAACGGTTTCGAACGGGCGACGGCGAGTTTGCCTTCGAGTTCGACTTGCAGTTTCGTTTCAATCGGGGCAAGCGTGTCGCCATCACCGAGCATGAGACACTTGACGACAGGCGTCGTGACCGCTTCTTTGAAGTCGTCGACATGGATGACCGGCATCCCTGTCAATTCACCTTCGATATCGGTATACGGGTTCGGTTGATCGGTTACGATTTCGTTACCGATGTACGTATGAATCGCGATTTCTTCCCGGACACTGATATCATGGAGATGGGCGACCGTCTCTGGAAGCAATGTACTTGAGAAGATTTCTTCATTTGTCTCACAGTTGATGATTGAGGCACCGTTAAATGAGAGAATATAGCTACCGTATTTGGCGAGCTCGAGCTCTCGAGCTGCGTCCCACATCGCGTACGTCGGACGTCCGCTCGCGAGCACGACTTTATGTCCGCGTTCTTGTACATCCAGCAAGGCAGCTTTCGTTTTGGCGGAAATCGTGTGATCGCTCGTGAGGAGCGTATCGTCCATATCTAAAACAATCATCTTGTAACTCATAATGGTAAGGAGTCCTCCTTCAGAATCTAATGACTCCATCCTAATACGATTTGAGGTCAATTGACAACCTTGTCGCAAAAACGTAACTATTAAGAAGTAGTGAATTTCAGAAGAGGTGGAATGATGAATCGAATATTAGTAGCCGAAGATGAGCATGCGATTCGCAGCTTTATCATCGTTAATTTAAAGCGGGCCGGATTCGACGTCTTTGAGGCGACGAACGGACGCGAGGCGGTCACGGCGTTTGATCGTGAACCGTTCGATGTCGTGTTATTGGATGTGATGATGCCAGAGATGGACGGTTTTGAGGCATGTGCGGCCATCCGTGATTTAGATGAGAATGTCGGCATTATCATGCTGACGGCGCGAACACTCGAAGAAGATAAAATCGAAGGACTCGGCCGTGGGGCGGACGACTACATCGCCAAGCCGTTCAGTCCCGGCGAACTCGTGGCGCGGATTCAAGCACTCCTCCGACGTGTCGAGAAAGTGAAACGAAAAGAGAAGAAGCGATTGAAATCCGGACCGTTCGCCATCGACTTGGCAGCGAAGCAAGTGACGAAGTATGGGCAGTCGATTGATTTGACCCCGACCGAATACGATTTGATTTGTCACCTCGTCCAAAACGAGGAAGTCGTCTTATCACGTGATGCGCTGTTAGATGCCGTTTGGGGCATCAATTACTTCGGGGACAGAAAGACGGTCGACGTCAACATTCGTCGTCTCCGTCAAAAAATTGAAGATGATCCGAGCCACCCGGCTTATATCGAGACACTGTGGGGGCACGGGTACAAATGGCGGAGACATGACGGATGAAGCAACAGCTCGTCATTCGGATTATGCTCGTCATAACGTTCGTGCTCGTCTTGCTCGTGAGCGTCTTGTCGTACGGAACGTACCGCTACTACTATGAATATGAATCAGAGGCCTTACTTAGCCATGCGACGACGAGTGCCTATCTCTATCCCCAGGCGCAGGTCGGTTTTGAAACACCGAGCGCGTTCTCGGTTCTCGTCCGGACGTTCGGGTATCCAGGCACCGATTTGACGATTGTCGACCGGACCGGTCAAATCATTAAAACGACGGGACAGAGGGCGCAGCAGGCGGCCTTCACACCGGAACAACTGCAAGACCTCGCCCGCGGTGAGTCCATCGTCCAAGATTACGATGTGGAAGGGAACCACTATTTGTCGGTGACGAGTCCCATCATCACGGACGGCACGAGTGAATTCGCCATCAGCTTCACGCGGCCGCTCGCCGATCTCGATACGTTGATTCGCGAGATTTGGATGGCTGTCGTCATGATTGGCGTCTTGATTTGGCTGGTCGCGCTCTATGCCGTCATTCGGATTGCAGACCGCTTCGTCCGACCGATTCGAGACATCATTGAGACGGCTGATGAGATGGCGCAAGGTGATTTTGACGTCGAAGTCTATTCCAATGAAAAACATGAGCTCGGGGCACTGGCCCGGACGCTGACGTATTTAGGAGCGAAAGTGCAGCAGCATCAGTCGACGCGAAATGAATTTCTATCAAACGTGTCGCACGAGTTGCGGACGCCGCTCACTTCGATCAAAGGGTGGACCGAGACGATTCGCGGCGGGGACGAGAAAGTGTCGGAGGAGACCGAGCTCGGTTTGAGCATCATCCATTCGGAGACGGAGCGGATGATTGGGCTCGTCGAGCAGTTGCTCGATTACACGAAAATTGAAGAGAGCCGGCTCGTCTTGTATCGGCAAGAACTCGACCTCGTATCGCTGTTACGGAAAGTGACGATTCAGTTGAAACAGTCGCTCGAGGATAAACAAATCACCCTCATCGAACGGTACCCCCAAAAATCGATTGGACTGTTTGATGAGAACCGGTTGAAACAAGTATTTTTAAACTTACTCGAGAACGCCATTCGCTTCTCACCCGAAGGTGGGACGTTGACCGTACGGTTCGTGCAATCCGAGCGGGTCGCGTTCATCTCGATTATTGACGAGGGGCCTGGTATCTCACGGGATCACCTGCAACGCATCACGGAAATGTTCTATCAGGCGCAAGTGACGAAAGGCAGCAGTGGTCTTGGTCTCGCGATTGCGAAGGAGTTGATCGAGGCGCACGAAGGAAAGCTCGTCATTGAAAGTGAGGTCGGTCATGGGACGACGGTGACTGTTTTGTTGCCGCTCGACCCGAGCGAACTGCATTAAAAGGGTTAAACCTTCCGAATTCAGGATACATGTAATTGTATGTAGAATGAGGGAGGTTTTTTTCGTGGCAACGAAATCATTGAAGCCATTGTCAGGTAGTCCGAACGCTGTCTCGACCGAAACAGAAATTGAGGCGCTACGCATGGAGCCGCTCCCATACGGGCAAGACCGTGCTGAGAGCATCGAGACAATGAAGATGGTGATGGGGCAACTGCCTCGGACCGAGCTCGTCAAGGAGACGGATGACACGCTCCATTATGTCGTCACGTCGAAAATGATGCGCTTTAAGGATGACGTTGAATTCCGATTCGACGATGAGACAAGACAGATTGAATTCCGCTCGGCATCACGACTCGGTCACTCTGACTTTGGGGTGAACCGGAAGCGGATGCAGGATGTGAGTGAACGCTATCGGAGGTTGATGAGATGAAGGATTATCAGTTGATTGTGATTGGTGGTGGCGCGGCCGGGATGACGGTCGCGGCTGGTGCCGCAAACTTAGGCGCAAAGGTCGCCTTGGTCGAGAAGAAAAAACACCTTGGTGGAGACTGTCTTCACGTCGGGTGTGTCCCGTCGAAAGCGCTGATTGCCGCTTCGAAAGAAGCGAGTAGCATGATGCAGGCGGCGCGTGTGCTCGGAGCTGAGTTTGATGGCCGCGACCATTACCAGACGACGAAGGCGCGTGTCGATCGTGCCCGTGCCATCATCCAAGATCATGACGGAACGGAGCGTTTCGAAAAACTTGGTGTCGATGTGTATATCGGCGAGGCATCATTCCAAAGCCCGTACGAGCTTAAAGTCGGAGACGACTTATTGATTGGGAAAAAGTTTGTCATCGCGACCGGATCGAAACCGACCGTACCGCCGATTGATGGATTGGACAGTGTTCCGTACTTAACGAACGAACAAGTTTTTGAAGAAGAGACGCTGCCAGAAAGTATCATCGTCATCGGTGCCGGCACGGTCGGGCTTGAACTTGCCCAATCGTTCGCTCGTCTTGGAAGCCAAGTGACCGTGCTTGAGGCACAGGACACGTTCTTACCGAAAGAAGATGAGTCTGTCAGCAAATTGCTCCGCTCCCAGCTCGAGATGGCGATGCGTCTGAAAATCGGGGTGAAAGTGAAGCAGATTGCGGAAGAGGACGGACGTATTCACGTCACGACTGAAGTCGATGGCGAGACCGTGACGTATGAGGCTGACAAACTGCTCATGGCGACGGGCCGTAAACCGAGAATTGATGAACTACGGCTCGACCGGGCGCATGTGAACGTGAAAGACGGGTACGTTGATGTCACTTCGACATACCGGACGTCCCAACCGCACATTTTCGCGATCGGTGACACGATCAAGACGTTACCGTTCACCCATGCGGCCGGAGAAGAAGGGAAAGCCGTCGTGGCGAACGCCTTGTTCGGACTATGGAACAAGGTCGACTACACGAAGATGCCGTGGATCACGTTCACGGACCCGGAAGTGTTCCACGTTGGCATGACCGAGGCCGAGGCACGTGAGCGTCACGGCGATGACGTCGAGATTTTTGAAGCGAAACTGTCTGAGGTCGATCGGTTCGTCGCCGACCGTCAAGAGACAGGATTCGTCAAAATCATCACCCGGAAGAACGGTAAGATTATCGGTGGGCACGCGGTCGGAATGACGGCCGGAGATTGGATGCAAATCGTCGTCTATGCGATGCAGCGGGGCGAGAAGATCGGTAAACTGTCCCGGATGATCTATCCGTACCCATCGCGTAGCGAAGCGGTCAAGAAGGCGGCCGACTTGTACTGGCGGAAACGTTTGTTCAACAGTCCGCTCACTGAGCTCGCTCGTAAATATTTCGAATGGACCCGTTAACGAAAAAATCCCACTCTCGATCGAGTGGGGTTTTTTTATGGCAAAACGATCGTATCAATCATTTTGGGCGATCCTTCTGACAAATCGACAAGTGGTTTAATCAATACTTCGACGCGGCGGTTTTTCGAACGTCCGGCTTCCGTGTCGTTCGTCGCAATCGGCTTATATTCCCCGTAGCTCGCAAGTGTGAACTGCCCAGGGTTCAAGGCGTCGTTCGTCAACAAGCCGCGCATGAAAGCGGTGGCTCGGGCTGAACTGAGTTCCCAGTTCGACGGGAATCGGGCCGTGTTGATTGGAATGTTATCCGTATGACCCGATACGACGATTTCACGATTGCCGGCTTGTTCGAGAATACCGCTGATGGAGCGGGCGACTGCTCTAGCATCGCCATCGAGCGTCGCTTCACCCATGCTGAATAGAGCCCGGTCTTGGATCGTCAGGACGAGACCGCTCGAATTGATGGTCGCTTCGATCTCATCCTCGAGTCCATTCTTTTGAATGTATTGATTGACCTCTTCTTTCAACTCATCGAGTTTGGCGAGTTCGTACGTCCGTGGATTTGACGTCGTGTCCGTTTTGTTCGTGCGGCTAATATCGCTGTTCGAGGCGGTGGAGGCTTGAAACACACTCGTCCCGCCTGAGAACACTTGATTAAAGGACTGGGACATCTTTTCGAGCTTCGTCTGGTCGACGTTACTCGAGGCGAACAAGACGATGAACAAAGCGAGCAGAAGCGTCAGGAGATCGGCATAAGGAATGAGCCAGCCTTCAGGGATGTGTTCTTCATGATCATGCTTCTTTTTGCGCTTCATAGTTCGCTCGCTCCTTTGGAGACAAATACACGGCCAACTTATCTTCTAGCGTCTTTGGTGATTCTCCGCCTTGGATGGATAAAATTCCTTCAATCATCATTTCCTTGACGACGACTTCGCTCTTCGAATATTGCTTCAACTTGTTAGCGAAGGGGAACCAAAGGACATAGCCACTAAAGATCCCGAACAGTGTCGCGACAAAGGCAGCTGAGATGGCATATCCGAGTTTGTCGATATCCGATAAATCTTTTAATGCAGCGACGAGTCCGATTACGGCCCCGAGTACACCGAGTGTCGGCGCATACGTCCCCGCTTGCGTGAACACGTCGGCGTTCGCCTTATGGCGTATTTCCATGTTCTCGATATCACGAGACATCACTTCGGCGATGTACTCGGACGGTTGGCCATCAATGACCATCATCATGCCTTGCTTCAAGAACGGTTCTTCGACTTGTTCAAGGGCCGTTTCAAGCGATAACAAACCTTCTTTACGCGCTTGCGTCGATAAATCGACGAATTGCGTCAACAGGCCCGATTTACTCGGCAACTCTTGCTTCTTGAATAAAATTTTGAACAGTTGGGGAACCGTCTGTAACTGTTCTTTTGATACGGCGATGCTGACCGCGGCAGCTGTACCGACAAAAATAATGACCAGTGCTGCTGGGTTGATCAGCGGGGCGACCCCCGCGCCTTTCAAAATCATACCGCCGATAAGCGTGAAGAAACCGAGTAAAAGTCCTATTAAAGTGACGACATCCATGTCTATGTTTTCCACCTTTCTAAAGAGATCGGGAGACAAAAAAAGCGAGAGACTTAACTCGTCTCCCGCAAATGCGTTCCCGATGGTTAAGCGCCGTTTTCGTCAATCAGCATTTGAATGCTGATATTTCGTTCTTCACGCTCTATATCGGTTAACACGTCGTATTTTTTTAATAATGCGTACAATTGATTCACAACTTCTTGATCGAGTGACCAATGTAGCAGTTCTTCAAGTTGGAAATAAAGATGGGCGGGCATACATTGTGACTGACGCTCCAACCTTCGCGAGACATCCGTTAGCGAATGATCTACCGTACTAGGATCCACGGTTTCATTCAACCTCCTCAACATTCTTAAAGTCTATCTCTCATATTACCAAAAAAATCGACAAACAGTTAGCGATACATTTTTCTAGTTGGCAATTTTAAAAGTGAGGAGTAATATGAGCCTTAGAAAACTAGATCTGAAGGAGATAGCGAGATGCGACATCGATTGACCGTGCGGGAAATGCGCATAAAACGAATTGAAGCGCTCTACCGGCTCGTGTTTGAAAAGCCGGCCCGTTTTATCGCGACTGGATTTTTACTCGCCATCTTGACTGGTGCGACCCTGCTCTACATGCCGTTTGCACAGGCGCAACCCGTGTCGTGGATTGACTGTCTCTTTATCGCCACGTCGGCCGGTACGGTGACCGGGTTGTCGACGATTGATATCGGCTCTTCCTTCAACACGTTCGGCGAGCTCGTCATCGTCGCCTTGATTCAAATCGGAGGTCTCGGCTTCATGACGGTCGCTCTCATGTTACTCAGCGTGCTCGGGAAGAAAATCGGCTTGAAACAGCGGATTCTCCTTCAAGAATCGCTCAACTTGTCGGGGCCTGGCGGCACGGTCCGGCTCGTCCGCAACATCGTCTTCACGACACTGATCGTTCAGTTTCTAGGCATGCTGTTTTTAACGTTCGAACTGTACAGCACCGGTGATTATCGCTTCGGCGAGGCATTGTATTATGGCTTCTTCCATGCGGTATCAGCGTTCAATAACGCGGGGTTTGCCCTTTGGCCAGACAGTTTGATGCAATTTGAACAGAATACGGCCATCGTCATCACGATTGCCGTCCTCTTGATGATTGGAGGGCTCGGCTTCACGACGATTGCGGACGCGACCGAGGTGAAGCGCTGGAAACGGCTCGCGCTGCATTCGAAAATCATGATTGCGTCACTCGCCATCGTCAACGGCATTGCCTGGTTCGCGCTCATGCTGTTTGAATGGGTGTCGACGGAAGGGAGTTTATATGGACGCCCGTTCGGTGAAGCGTTGCACGTTACTTTCTTCCAGGCGGTGACGACACGGACGGCCGGTTTCAACACGGTCGACATCTCGACGATGGCGCCTGTGTCGATCGGTGTCGTCTTGATTCTCATGTACGTCGGTGCAGGGGCCGCTTCCACCGGGTCCGGGATTAAAGTGACGACCGTGGCTGTCATTTTGGCGGATATGTGGGCGTTCATCGTTGGTAAAAAGGAGACGGTCATCTTGGAGCGGACGATTGACGCGTTCCAAATCAAAAAAGCGTATATGGTGGCCATCACCAGTTTCATCTTTATTTTATTGATTACCGCACTGACCATCTTGACGAACGGCCACATTTCGGCGACCGCGCTCCTATTCGAGACGGTCTCGGCGTTCGGCACGGTCGGGTTATCGCTTGGAATCACGGCAGAACTGAACGATGCCGGAAAAAGCTTTATCATGTTCATGATGTTGCTCGGCCGCGTCGGCTCGTTGACGATTCTATTCACGGTCGCGAGACAAATGGACCGGAAGATTCGCTATCCAAAAGAGAAGTTGTTAATCGGATGACACACAAAAAGCCCTGTTCAGGGCTTTTTGTGTGTCTCGTAATAGGCGACGACTTTCGGCAAGTAGTCTTTCAAGTCAGGACAGACGATGTCCGTCCCGCTCAGTGCCCGCAACGTCTGGGTCGTATCGAAATGGACTTGATGTTTGAAATAGGCGAGTAGTTCGCGCGGAACGCCGTAACGTTCCGACAGATGCAGCGCCGAGAATCCGGTCTCCGCGACCGCATGTGGAATCGTCCCGCGTGGAGGACGACCGAACATCTCTTCATGAATCATCCGGTACACTTCGCGTGCGCCGTGCGGGAACGGGTCCGTCAAATGGAACGTCCGTTTTAAACCGACCGGGGCGTGGGCGAGATAAGCGGTCGCCTCGACGACATAATCATACGGGACGAGGTTCACTTCGATATTCTGTCGTCCAATGTACGGCAGCGGGGCGGCTTGGCGGAGTTGGTCCATCAGCTTCAAGACGAAGTAGACCCCGTCAAACTTTTTCGTCTCGCCGGTCTCGCTATGGCCGATGACGATGCCGGGACGGATGATGGTCACCGGCATCGAACCGAGCTCCCGCGAGACGATGGCCTCGGCTTCATACTTCGTCGCCTCGTAATGGTTTTTAAAGCGGACACGGTGCCATAACTCGTTCTCATAAACGGTGCCCTGACGGCGTCCGGACACATAGGCGGTGCTGAAGTAGACGTATCGTTTCAAGTGCGGGGCCCGTTTTGCGAGCGAGGTGATGTGTTTCGTCCCAAGCAGATTGATGCGATACCCGACATCATAAGGGATGCTCAAGTCGTACGCAGCGGCCAAGTGAAACACGTAATTCACTTCACGTTCGATGACCGAGCGCATGATCGGGTCGAGCACGACTTCAGGCAGCGTGATATCGGCCTCGACGAGCACGAGTTGGTCATCTCGTAACGATGTCGCTTCCAACAGCTCCTGTTTTAAAGCGAGTGCCCCGGAACGTTCGGTCGGGAGGTGGAGCGCGTAAATCGTTCCGATTTGATTCGGCAAGGTTGCGAGGTGCGTGATCATCTTTCCGGCTAAAAAGCCGGGGAAACCGGTGAAAGCGTAATGGTTCATAGTGTCTCCTCCGCTAAGTCCAACGTGAACGTGAATGTCGAGCCGACGCCGACGCTCGACTCGACCTCGATACTACCGCCGTGTGATTCGATGATTTCCTTACAAATTGACAGTCCAAGACCCGTCCCGCCAATTTGACGTGTGTCCGAGTTGTCGACGCGATAAAACTTTTTGAATAACTCTTCGAACGCATGCTCGGGAATCCCGATGCCGAAGTCTTGAATGGAGACGTGGGCTTGGTTACGTTCATGGCGGACCCGTACCTCGACTTCGTGGTGATGAGGCGAGTACTTGATCGCGTTCGAGAGCAGGTTGATGATGACTTGCTCGATGCGGTCTTTGTCGGCGATGAGGTGAAGCGATTCATCGGCGTCATCGAAATGAATCGAGTGATTGCTCGTCTCGCGGAAGCGTTCGACAACATCGCGGACGAGTTCGTTCAAGATGAAGTGGTCTTTTTTATACTCTTGATTGCCGTCTTCCATTCGTTGAATATCGAGAAAATCGTTCAACAGGTCGGTCAGTCGCTTCGCTTCCTTCGCCATCGTCTTTAAGTAGCGCTCACGCTTTTCGGGGTTCAAGTCGCGAGTGAGCATCAATTCGATATATCCCGACAGTGACGAGAGCGGGGTTCTCAGTTCGTGGGACACGGTGCTGACCAATTCGTTTTTGATTTGGTCCATCCGTTCTTCTTCGGTCCGGTTGCGAAAAACAAACAAGAACCCACTGTCCATTCCGATTTGGCGTTTCGTATCCATACCAGTCCCATACATCTCGTAATATTGCTCGTCCCGATCATTCGGTTGCGGAATCGAGAAGCGCATTGACACTTCTCGCGCCGATCCGTCGAGCAACAGATCGATTTTTTTCAACATCTCGGTGCGGTCACGCGCGCGGAATGTCGTCAGGAGCGGAATTCGCTCTTGCATCTTGTTCGGGGCGATACCCGGCAAATCGAGCAGACGACGGGCGTGCACGTTCATGAAGAGGACGCTGCCGTTCGATTCGGTCAAGACGAACGCTTCATTGGACGCCTGTAAAATCGATTGGATGATATCCCGTTGCCGGGCGATGGCGTTCTTCTCCCGCTCGAGCATGCGCTCGACTTTCTTTCGGTCGCTGATGTCGCGCATGACGGCGACACGAAGCGTCTGGCCTTGGAACGTCACTTCTTTCGGGTACACTTCCATCTCGAGGAACGTCCCGTCCTCACGACGGCCGATGACCTCATACGGTGTCTGGATATGATTGCGAATGCGGCGCAACACATCGGCCCGGTAGCCTTCGGCGATGAACTCAATCGTTTGACGGCCGACCATCTGTTCGGCCGGGATGCGAAAAATCGTTTCGGCCGCCTTGTTCGCGTCTAAGATCGTCCCGCCTTCATGGAATAGCACGGCTTCGATGACTGATTCGGCAAACATGCGATAGCGTTGTTCTTTATGAAGCAATTCGCCTTTCAAGGCGATCTCAGGACTGACATCGAACACGAAAAAGAAAAATCCGATGACGCGTGCCTGCTCATAGACAGGGTGCATGAACAGTTTTCCGACGAAATGGGTCCGGTCTTTTCGTTGGAACTTCCATTCACGGTCGCCTCGGTCTAACGCCACACGCAGCATCTGTTCGAATGACAAGAGCCGCTCCGTCTCGTCTTGATAGTGGGTCCGCTTCTCGCTCAGTTCTCTTGACTCGAACAGACCGAACGGGGTCATTTCATAGAGTACTTCGTGCGGCGCATATCCGAACAGTTCGGTCGCCCCTTTATTGAAGCGATTGATCAACAGATTGGCATCGGTCATGATCATCGCCATATCAAGCTCAGTGTGCATCATGGCTTCGAACGCGTTATGTTGTACCGTCACCCGTGTATCGAGCGGAAGCGGCTCGATTGAGAGGATGTAGACGTCACCATTGGGGATGGCGTGAATCCGGATCGTCGGCATCTCATACGTCCAAGATAGTCCTTGCTCCATCCGTCGTGACAGCTCCATCGTGATCGGTGACTGGTTGACCATATGAAAGATGTTTGATCGCGTTTGTAAGTCTTCAGGGAATTGCTCTAAAAACGGACGGTTTGCTTGGACGATTGTCCCATCCGTCGTGATTAACGCTACACCGTACGGTAAGGCGTGTAGCAGTTCGCTTTGGAGATGTCCTCGGTTCTCCATTAACGATGATCCCTCCTTCTCTATATCAAACGGGTACATCTTCAATACATTCGACAGCTCCCCCTTTGTTTTCCTGCCTTCAAACGGTAAAGTGAAGATAAGAACACATAGAGAGGGCGATGGACGTGAAAGGAATGGGGCTCAGCTTAATGATTGCCCTCGGGTTATGGTGGTGGGATGCACCGATTTGGAGCATCATCGCTTGCGTGGCAGTCGGCCTGCTTTGGCTCATTTGGCGGATGCGTCTCTCGACGATCCACCGCATCGACCGGATGGACGGCCGAGAATTTGAACTATTTTTAGAGGAAGTGTTCACCGCGCTCGGGTACACCGTGACGGTGACCCCGGCGTCACGTGACTTCGGGGCGGATCTGCTCCTTGAAGCAGAAGATGGATGGTCGATCGCGGTCCAAGCGAAACGCTATGAAAAGGCGGTCGGACTCGAAGCCGTCCAGCAAGTCGCGGCGTCTGTTCCATACTATGGCGTGAACGAGGGCTGGGTCGTGACGAACTCATCGTATACCGATAGTGCGTACGAATTGGCGGAACCGAATCAAGTTCGTCTGATTGCAAGAATGGAGCTCGAACAGTTGCTAAAAGAGGCCGGTTTTAAGCGATAAAATCAGGCGTGTTCACAACTTTGACAGAATGGCGGATTGTGTCGAAGAAAAAGGGGTTGTCTTTTTCATCAATCGATGCAATAATCATCTTCGTCATATGAAATATGTAGTCGCTAAAACGAGAAAAGGCGGCTAGCAGTACCAATTTGGGGGTTTCATAGAAAGACCAACCAAACACACACAAATCCAAGGTTGGAACGTATTAGGAGGAAAAGCGGTGCGCAAATTAATTTATGTAAAAGGTTGTGTCTTTACGCAAGGCGAAGCAACCATTTATGACGAGACAAATGATGCGATCGGATCTGTTCACCGCGACGCGGAGGGCAGTGTTCAAGTGCACAACTTGTCAGGCCGTCAAATCGCTCACGGGAAGTACATCCCGAACTGTCAAAAGTGGGTCGTCATGAACCACGACGGGCAGGCGATTGGTCAGTTGAAGGACAAATTCTCGTTATTCGGGAAAAAGTGTGAGTACAACGTCTATGAACGCGGTCTCTATACGATACAATACGATGTCGAGCGCTATAAGTTCAGCGTTCGAGACAAAGCAGGCAAGCTTGTGGCGGAACTCCGCAAACAAGAGGATGACTGCTTCTGCTTGACGAAAGAGGCCGACCAACTCTCGATGTTCGAGTTGTTGTCTGTTCTTAAAACGTTGACAGTAAAATCACGGATGCCCATCGCGGTATCGGTGTGACCAATATGACGAACACCAGTCACGGCGACTGGTGTTTTTTTATGAAAAAAAGCTCCATTCGACGTGGTCAAATGAAGCGATTCAAATAATGTTTGGCCTCGATCTCGAGGGTCGTCACGCGGTGCGCGTATAAACAGAGTTTAAGGACGTGCAAGATGTTCGGATGGGTATAGCCCATCTTCTCGATCGAACGCTTCGCACGGGTGTCGAGGAGCTCGATCGGGCTCGTCGATTTGGCGTACTCGGCGTAGAGACGATAAAAGTCGATCGGTGAGATGAGGTCGTCTTCATCACGGTCAGGGTTGTTGAAGATGAGCGCCAGGAGCGAACTCGTCTCTTCTAGCGAGAACAAGTGCTTCAAATCATCGAGTAAATAAATGATGGCCGCTTGTTGGAGCGAGTACTTTTTACCGACCCGGGGCACTCCGATGATTTTCCGGACCTCTCGTTTCGTCCAGTTTTGGATCGTGGTGGCGGATAAGTGTTCCCCCGTCAACGTGTTCGCCAAAGCAACGATTTGATTGATCGACAATCCGTTCTTTTCAATATGAAACAAATGAATTTTACGAAGTTCTTTCGGGAAATGCTCACGCACGTCCTCTGGGAAGAGAGAGATGGCCCGGTCTACGTCGCCAACCCGCATATAATGAAGGCAATCAGCCAAAGTTTGAATCGAAATTGCGTCGCGCATACAGGCATCCTTTCTATAGCCACCTACGTCCGTTGGCTATACAGTCATTTGACCTCATTCTACCAAATGTTTGAAAAGGAAGCTAGGCTATCGCCTGATTAAGGTATAATGGAAACGTATAAAAAAATGTAGATAAAGGTGGTCCAACGATGAATGAATGGGTCAGTTCCATCCTGTCCATCGTCATTGTCCTGGTGTTTCTCGTCGGTCTTGAACAGATTGGCAAACGCCTCGGCTGGACGGATGAGACAATTCGAAAGAGTGTACATATCGCGGTCGGCCATTGGTCGCTGCTTGCAGTCTGGTTAATGGAGACTTGGTACGTCGCAGCCGTCCCGCTCGTCTTCTTCACGTTTGCGAACGCATTGCTTCTTTATAAGAGTCCGTCACCGGTCCACCAGACGGAGCGCAAATCACTCGGTACCGTCTATTATCCGATCGCCTTGCTCGTCATCCTGTACTTTTTCTTCGAATCGGAGCCGCTCGCTTTTTTGGCCGGATCGCTCGTTTTGGCGTGGGGAGATGGGTTGGCCGCTCTGATTGGACGTAAATATGGTACAGTGACGTACGACTTATACGGACAGAAACGCTCGTTTCAAGGGAGCATGGCCATGTTCCTCAGTTCGTACGCTGTCCTCTTTTTATTGTTTTTGTGGGATGATGTTCCACTTTGGCAAGTGGTAACATATGGATTCATCATTTCCATTATCGCTACGTTGACAGAAGCGATTTCGTATCGGGACTGGGATAATTTCACAATTCCTATCGTGGTGGCAGTAGCTACATCATTATTGCTATAAACTAATTGCTTCGTTGTAAAGAAAACGTTGCTTGTCACCCCTGTCAAAGATTTGTATACTGTGTTTCGTACTGAAATCATTCAGTGACGTGTTTGCCTCTCTCTTGACGAACCGAGGCATGCTTAAAATAGAACGTAAAGGATTGAGGCAACGCATGAGCTTTTTAGACCAACTACTTACTATCATTCCGGCCGATCGCGTCAACCAAGACGAACCACTGTCGGCACACACGTATACAAAATTAGGCGGGAAGGCCGATTATTTCGTGGCCCCGCACACGTACGAGGAAGTACAAGCCGTGCTTGAACTTGCTCATCGCGAGAGCGTCCCGTTCATGATTCTCGGGTTTGGATCAAACTTGATTGTCCGTGACGGCGGCCTTCGCGGAATCGTCTTGAACTTGAACGAGTTGAAAACGATTCGTCGCGATGGGAATCAATTGATCGCCCAAGCCGGCGCGGCCATCATCGATGTGTCACGCCAAGCGCTCACCGAGGAACTATCAGGCTTAGAATTCGCCTGTGGCATCCCGGGGACGGTCGGTGGCGCGGTCTACATGAACGCAGGCGCCTACGGTGGAGAGACGAAAGACGTCATCGCGAGCGCGGTCGTCTTGTCACCAGCAGGCGAACTCATGACGCTCACGAAAGAAGAGCTCGACCTCGATTATCGGACGAGCCGAGTTTCTAAAGACGGGCTGATTGTCCTCGAAGCGACGTTCGAACTCGAGCCGCTCGGCTATGAGGCGATCAAAGAAGTGATGGATGACTTGACGCACAAGCGCGAGTCGAAACAACCGCTTGAATACCCATCGTGTGGTAGCGTTTTTAAACGACCGCCTGGTTATTTTGCCGGTAAATTGATTCAAGACTGCGGCCTGCAAGGGAAGCGGATTGGCGGGGCGGAGGTCTCGCTCAAGCACGCCGGATTCATCGTCAATATCGATGAAGCGACGGCGACTGAATATATCTCGCTCATCCGTCACGTCCAAGCGACGGTGAAGGCGAAGTTCGAGATTGAGCTTGAACCAGAAGTCAAAATCATTGGTGAGGATATCGCCGTCGAAAACGCATAAGCACGAAAACGCTCGAACCAACCGGTTCGAGCGTTTTTTGATGATGTGACGACATAAAAACCGACAGAACTATTCTGTCGGTTTGGTCCTTACGCTTGTAATTGTTTTGTGACCGCTTCAGCAGGCGCCACGAACGTGTAGCCGAGGTCACGCGCGACAGCCTCATACGTGACTGTCCCGTCGATGACATTCAAGCCTTTGAGTAACGCCGCGTTTTCACGAAGCGCCGGGAAAATCCCTTTTTGAGCGCACTCGACGATATACGGCATCGTCGCGTTCGTCAAACCGAGCGTCGACGTCCGTGGGACAGCACCTGGCATGTTGGCGACGGCATAGTGTTGGACGCCGTAGCGCTCATACGTCGGTGCGTCATGCGTCGTAATATGGTCGATCGTCTCGCAAATCCCGCCTTGGTCGATGGCGACGTCGACGATGACCGACCCAGGTGACATCTGTTGCACCATTTCTTTTGTGACGAGTTTCGGTGCTTTCGCGCCTGGGATGAGGACGGCACCGATGACGAGGTCACTGTCCGCCACTTGTTTGGCGATATTGTAGCTGTTTGAGATGAGCGTATTGATCGTGTTGCCGAATTGGTCGTCGATTTGGCGAAGACGGGCTGGGCTGATGTCCATGATTGTGACGTTGGCACCGAGGCCGATGGCGATGCGGGCTGCGTTCATCCCGACGACACCGCCCCCGATGACGGTGACGTTCGCACGTGGTACGCCAGGCAAGCCTGACAAGAGAATCCCTTTTCCACCGTGCGGTTTTTCAAGGATTTGGGCCCCGATTTGAGCGGCCATCCGTCCAGCCACTTCGCTCATCGGCGTGAGGAGCGGCAACGTGCGGTCGATCTCAACCGTCTCGTAAGCGATCGCCGTCACGCCTGAATCGACGAGTGCTTTCGTGAGTTCTGGTTCGGCTGCCAAGTGCAAGTAGGTGAAGAGCGTCAAGTCCGGACGGAAATAACGATATTCAGACGGTTGCGGTTCTTTTACTTTCAACGCTAATTCGACGTTTCCCCAAACGTCTGCGGCTGTGTCGACGATTGTCGCCCCTGCATCGACATACTCCATGTTCGTGAAGCCGCTCCCGACACCGGCTTCCGTCTCGACGAGAACCTCGTGTCCAAGCTCAGTTAATACGGCTGTACCCATCGGCGTCAAGGCGACGCGGTTTTCATTGTTTTTGATTTCTTTCAATACCCCGATTTTCATGTAAAGTTCCCCTTTCTCTCTACTGACACAATTTGTTCACACCTCTAGTATAGACCCATCCGAAAACGCTGTCTTTAGCATGGATTCTAAAAATGACAATGCCCACTTTGTGAAAAATCACAAAGCGGGCATCAATCATCTTGTCGGTATTGGCCTGCCTTGATGGCGAGGTAAACAGCGGCTCGTTCGGGCAGTGAGACTTGCGTAATATTCGTCAGTTCCTCGATGCGGCGAATCCGATAGAGCACGGTGTTCGGGTGGATGTGAAGATGGGAGGCGACGCGTTTGACGTTCCCGTCAAAATAGAAATACCACTCGAGCGTCGTGACGAGCTCGGTATGATGGGCGACATCATATGCCTGCAAACGCTCGATGGTCGGATGCGTTTCGAGCCGAAGCCCGATTCGGCGAGCGAGATCTGGGACGAGCTGATAAATCCCAATTTGTTCGAACGTGTGCGTCGCGGCAAGCTCATAGGGGAATTTCCGACGAAGCGACGTGACCTGTCGTGCTTCTTCCATCGCGGCATACAGCGTGTCGCTCTCAAAGAAACGACGGCTGACGCCTAAACGTGGATCGACTTCCGTGAATTTCTCTCGGAGCTGTGTCTCGAAGCGATTGGCCCACTGCAAAAGTGCCGTCTCTTCCTCGGCTAACTCCGATTTCATATAATGCCAGACGAGGAGCTGTTGACCATCGATGGCGTGCAGCACGACCTCGATCGCTTGTTGGGTCGCGAGAACATAAAACAATCGCTCCGCCAGCTGTGGGGTGATCGGTTGGCTGCACTCGATGATGGTGAGTCGGCTGGCGACAGCAATCGGAGCGAGTTCATTCAAACGATCGCGATGAGCGGACGACAAATTGGGGCTGGCCAACACCTCTAAAAAGAAACGCTCGAGCTCGGCATCGATGCGCCGCTCATGCATGGCGATGGTCATGAGCAATTTTTTAGCGATGCTCGCGCCTTCTTTTAACACAGTGAGCTCTTGTTCCGAGAACGGGGTCGTTCGGGCGAGGCTCCAAATATAACCGAGCACATCGTCCTGTTGTTTGATAACGACAGCGGCACGTTCGCCTAAACCGACAGCCATCCGGGCTGGGATGACGACCGGTTCGTCTCGGTCGATCACTTCTTGCAGGATTCCACTTTCCCATAAGTCCTCGATGACCGCTTCCGGCACACGACGGCCGATGATGGTCGCGATGCGGGCCGGGTCGGTCGAGTCGGGGTGGGTGCTGTAGGCGAGCAACTGATGGTGGCGATTTTCAATCGTGATTGGGGCCCGAATCGCTTGTCCGATTGCTTCGGCGAGCGTATCGAGCGATTCATAAGATTTCTGCAAAAAAGGCATGTCGATTCCTCCTCTCTCTCACTATACCGTCTCTGTTGTGAAAGTTCACAAAAAGATAGAGTGTTTTGAGAAGAAGGGGCGACATGCCTCTAAAATTCAGCTTAAATCGGGAAAAATAATCCGATGACGAGACCGAGCAGGGCACCGACGATGACTTGGAACGGGGTGTGCCCGACGAGCTCATTTAAGATGGGCGTCTCGTGCTTGATGCCTTTGAAGTAGTCGTTCAACAAGCGGGCCTGGAACCCGACCGCCTGACGCACACCGGTCGCATCGTACATGACGATCGTCGCGAAAATCAAGGCGAGCGCGAACATACTGGAATCGAGCCCTTCGATTCGACCGATGACGGTCGCTAGAGCGACGACGGTCGAGGAGTGAGAACTTGGCATCCCACCCGAGGCAAACATGATTTCTAATTCAAAATCGCGTGTTTTAATGAGTTCGGTTACGAGCTTGGCTGCTTGTGCGATGAACCAAGCGAGCAAGGCGGCGAGTAAAGGTTCGTTAAAGAGCAATCGATTCACTTCCTGTCTGACAATGGTATCTACACTATACCCGATTCTGTCATCGGCTAGACGTAAAGTTTCTGTCAAAAAAGCACCCCGAGCGTAGGCTCGAAGTGCTTTCTGGTCGATTTTTGTTACCCGACGACGCCTTCAGTCTCCTGAAGTTTGTCCGCGATATTCTCGATGATATAGCGGTTACGTGGATGCTCCTGGCACTCTTTCGAGCATGAACGCATTTGTTTCGGTTCACACTCTTCACAACAGAAGTGTTGGGCATTACACACCGGGTTGGCACAATTAACGTAGCGGACCGTCTTCGTTCCGCAGTGCATGCACTCCGAAACAACGGACGGGTTGACCGTGTTGACCGGGACGTTGATGCGCTCGTCAAAGACGTAAAGCTCACCTTCCCAGTCTTCGCCTTTCGTGGCTTCGTCTTTGCCGTACATGGCGACGCCGCCTTTTAGGTGGAAAATGTTGTCGTGACCTTGGTCACGCATATATGCGGTAAATTTCTCGCAACGGACGCCTCCGGTACAGTACGTGAGTAAGGTTTTCCCTTCGTAGAGGTCCTTGTTCTCTTCGAGCCAATCTGGCATGTAACGAGAAGCCTCTACGTCGATTTTGATCGCATTTTTAAAGTGACCAAGATCGTACTCGTAGTTGTTACGAACATCGAGGATGACGACATCGTCGCGATTCATCATCTCTTTCCATTCTGCCGGTTCGAGGTACGCACCGTGCTGTTTAGGAACGTCGAACTCACCATCAAAGCGCCACGTCACAAGCTCTTTCTTATGACGGACAAAGATTTTTTTGAACGCATGCTCTTCGACTTCATCGATTTTGAACTCGATATCGCTGAAAAGCGGGTTCGCTTTCAAGTCGTTCATGTATTGCTCGGTCTGTTCCCAAGTCCCAGAGCACGTTCCGTTGATTCCTTCGGAAGAAATCAAGATCCGTCCTTTGATGCCAAGGTCCTTACAATACTTGAGGTGCTCTTGTGTGAGCGTTTCTGGGTCTTCGATGTTGACGTACTTATAGTACAGCAAGACCCGCATTGGTTTTGTTTCCATGTTATTACTCCCCTGTGTTCAGTTTTTTGCAGGAAAACGAACGTTGGGTTGTGTCGTTCGACGAGCGGACTTGCCTGCAACCACAAGTCCATATTATATGATAGATATCACAGCGAAATTTCGCAAATACTTTTTATTTTTTTTACTGGCGTGCAGGGGGATGCGTCTTGCTGAGCGAAATCGGGTAAAAGGTATTAATGAAAGTCGAAGGTGGAAACTGATATGCTCACATCACTCCAACAATGGATTATCCAACTGATTGAATGGCTGCAAGAGCTTCCGGGAGGCCCATGGGCGGGACTAGGGGCGCCGTTCTTTGAAGCGATCTTTCCATTTCTTCCGCTCGTCCTCATCATTTCGGCGAACGCGGCCACGTATGGGTTCTTGCTCGGGACGTTATTATCTTGGGTCGGTAGTTTACTAGGGACGATTCTTGTCTTTACAGCCGTCCGTTACGTATTCCGTAAACCGATGACACGATGGCTTGAAAAACATAAACAAGGGGTATATTGGCTGGAACGCATCAACCATATGAGCCCGATCTCGCTTGGGTTTTTATATTCGCTCCCGTTCATCCCGGTCAGTTTGATCACATACTTACTCGCCCTCATTCAAATGCCGCTTCGGACATTCATCATGGCGGCGGGGTTCGGGAAACTGCTTGTCGTCTTGATTTTTTCGGTCATTGGTGACCAGTGGGAAGAGTTTATTCAAAGTCCGTTCCGCTTATCGATGCTTGGACTGTTACTGTTTATTCTTTGGGCGATCAGCCGTGGTCTCGAGGAATTGCTCAAGCGGCGCGCCTTCAAAAAACGCAACGAACAACTTCAACGTGAACGTGAAACGAAACGTCAAACGACCCTTCGAAGCTAGTGCTTCAAAGGGTCGTTTTGGTTAGGCGCGCTTTTTGAAACGCGGGAAGTTAAAGACGATGGCCAGCCCTCCGCAAATGAAGAGCAGGAATGGATAGAACATATACGGGACGAGCGCTGGTGACGCCGTATTCGTCAATTCGGCGGCGATGAGCAACTGTGCCCCATAAGGCAACAGGCCTTGGACGCCACACGAGAAGATGTCGAGCACACTCGCTGATTTCTTTCGCTCGATGTCATACGTATCGGCGATATTGGCGGCGAGCGGACCGGCCACAAGAATCGAGATCGTGTTGTTCGCCGTCGCGACGTTGGTCGCGCTGACGAGCCCGGCGATGCTCCATTCGGCACCGGCACGTTTTTGAATCCGCGACGTGAGCGCGTCACGCAAGTAAGTGAGCCCGCCGTTATGTGAGATGAGTCCGACGAGTCCGCCCATGAGGAGCGTCAAGAGCGAAATCTCGGCCATACCCATCATCCCGTCTGCCATAGCCGTGACGTATGAAGTGACAGCCAAACTCCCATCGATCAAACCGATGATGCCGGTCAAGGCGATCCCGCCAAGCAAAACGAGAATGACGTTCAACCCGGTCAAGGCGAGAGCGATGACGGCGAGGTATGGAATGAGTTTATACCATTCGAACGCGGCTGCATCGACAGTCGATTCTCCACTCGATAACACCGATAAGAGGACGATTGTGATAAGGGCGGCCGGGAGGACAATCCAAAAGTTGGTTCGGAATTTGTCACGCATATTGGTACGCTGGGTCCGGACGGCAGCGATTGTCGTGTCCGAGATGAACGACAAGTTGTCCCCGAACATGGCACCACCGACGACGGCAGCCGCCGCGATGGCGATATTGACGCCACTTTCTTCGTGGATACCGAGCGCGATCGGGGCGAGGGCGGCAATCGTGCCCGTCGACGTTCCCATCGCCATCGAGATGAATGCCGAGATGACGAATAAACCGCTCAGTAGAAGCGAGGACGGTAAAAATGTCAGCGCCGCATTGACGGTCGCGTCGATTGCGCCGATTGCTTCGGCGACACTCGAGAACGCTCCGGCGAGCAAGAAGATGAAGACCATGATTAAAATGCCGGGGTTCCCCGCACCTTGGGCGACACGCTCGACCGTCTGAGTGACGCTGCCTTTCGTCATCAACGCCGCGACGATGACCGCGATCAACGCCGCGATCAGGACCGGGAATTTATAAAAGTCGTTATAGTAGATGCCTGCCCCGATAAAGAAGACGAGGAAGACGAGCAAAGGCAAGAGTGCCCATTTATTAGCTGTCGGTTGTTCCAATCGATTCACCTCATTCATAAAATAAAAAGAGAGCCTTCTGAAAAAAGGCTCTCTCTACAAGAAAACACTTTTTTCATCTTTCGAGCAGACTGCTCGCTGGATTTGGCACAGGTTACCCGCTGCCGAGACGTCACTGGGCCAGTCCCTCAGTCTCTCTCGATAAAAAAGTTGTGATATTTAATTATAAGACACGTTCCCTAACGTACTTGTTTCAAATCCGCTTGTCAATAACAAACCCCCACGCGGTGAACGTGGGGGTGAGTCAGGTCGTTAAGAAATTGTAATGGGCGACGCGGTTGCGTCCGGCGTACTTCCCGCCGACGTAGAGGGCCCGGTCAGCGTTACGAATCGTATCGTCGAGGCGTTTGTCACCGAACGCCTGAATCGTGTCGACACCGATCGAAGCGGTGACGGGGATATCGATCCCGTCGACGTGGAACGGTTTGTTCTCGATTTGTTGCCGGATTCGTTCGGCGATTTCGATTGCCTGTTCGACATCGCAACGGTTCAATAGCAAGATGAACTCCTCGCCGCCATAACGGGCTGCGAAATCATCGGTGCGGAGCACTTGGCGGATGCGGCGGCCAAACTCTTGGAGCACGCTGTCTCCGACTTGATGACCGTGCGTGTCGTTGATTTTTTTGAAGAAGTCGATATCGAGCATCGCGACGGAAATCGGATACATCGAGCCGTCCGAGATTTGTTGAATCCCGTATTCATAAAAAGCCCGCGCATTGGCAAGCAACGTCAAGCTGTCCGTCCGGCTCTCGGTATAGAGGCGGTCACGTTCATGACAACGGCTAATCGTTCGATTGAACGATTTGAGCAGTTTGACGATCTCACGTTGGATGGTCGGGGGATACCCATAGACGTGTTCACCCGTCATGACGAGCCACGTGCGGATGCCTTCGATTTCCTCGGAACGGACCGAGATGAAGCTATGATAGTCTTCATCGAACTCGTTCGATAGCGGGGCGTCCCATTCAAAGCGCATCTCATACTCGACCGAGGCTTCGTTCGGATAGGTGGCATCGAGTAAATCAAAGACGACGTGGCGATCGATCGGCTGGCGCGTCTTCAAATCAAAGTAAAGCGTGCGGTCGAACAGTTTGAACTCGACGAACCCTTCGTCGTACTCGTTGAGTCGTTCACATTGACTGAGGAACACCTCAATCGCTTGCGCTTCGCTCTGCGATAACGACACGGCTTCTTTTGCCTCGTCATACTGTTCAATCAACGATTTAAAGGCGTCTTGCCGGCCTTTTTGGATGATGAGCCGCTTGATGAAGAACGTCAACGCGGCAGCGATGCTGCTGACGACGAGTAAATTCGTCTCCCGGAACAACGAGGCCGCCAAAATGAAGACGAGACTGACGATATACGTATAAAACGCGATGCTCAGAAAATCGCGGACCGGGATGTCGACGCGGAACCACCAACCGACTTGATACTTTTGCACGACCGTGTTCAAGATGATGGCCAGAATCAAACCGGCGAGCGGCAGGAACGAGTCTTGAGAATAGAAGCCGAGACCGGTCACACCACCAAGCGCCAAGTAAACACCGGCTGGGATGGCAATCTCCAAGAAAGACGTGATGGCGTTCCAAGGATACGTGAAGCGGAAGCGTCGAAGCGCGATGCGCGGTTTCAAGTTGACGAACTGGAAGACGAGGAGACCAATCTGATTGACGAAAAGCGCCGTCTCGAAATCAAAAAACAAGAAAATGATGAGGACGATACTTTCCGAAAACGTGAAGTAGACGCCTTTCCGTTCGATGGAGTCCATTTGAAAAATGATGACAAGGAGCGCGATCAAGATGAACGGCAACGGCTCGATGGCGGGTATGTTCAATACGTCTGTGGCGAACAAGGTGATCGTCGATATGAGTAAAACACTCCATATGCTCCAACCAAGGACGGACATCTTGCGAAAATGGTTCATGGTTCCCTCCTATGTGGGAAAATTCGATATGTATGGTAGGAGATTCGGCACAATCATGCCCGAGTCCTGCCTATTCATCATAATGGCGGAATTCTAGCATTGAGTCTATATGAAATATCCTCTATAATGAAATTGCTTTTCAACCACATAGACGAAAGTCGATGAAAAAGAGAGTAACGATCGTTCCGTCAACAAAGCGACCTAGGGATTGGTGAGAGCCTAGGCTGACAAACATCGCGAAACGCACTTTTGAGATGCTGCCCGAACCTTAGTAGGCGTAGCCGGGGGACCCCCGTTATCACCGATAAAGCGGTCTGCGTCAAGCAGGCAAGAAGAGTGGTACCGCGGGCCATCCCGTCTCTTTGCATCTGTGCAAAGGGCGTTTTTTTTATGAAAATTTTATAAGGAGGAATTGTAATGAGTTATGAACGCAAATATGCGGAAGCCTTGTCCCGTGTCATCGGGGACGAGTTGACGCTTGACCAAATTGAAGCTCTAATTGAAAAACCAAAACATGAGGCACACGGGGACCTTGCTTTCCCTTGCTTCCAACTCGCGAAAGCCTACCGGAAAGCGCCGGTCATGATCGCGACTGATATCGCGAACGATTTGAACGATGAATTGTTCACAAAAGTCGAGGCGGCTGGACCATACGTGAACGTCTTCTTGAGCCGTGACGTCGTGTCACAAGAAATCATCAACATGGTGCTCGACGAAAAAGCGGACTATGCGACGCATGCGACACGCAACGAGACAATCGTGACCGACTTCTCGTCACCGAACATCGCCAAACCGTTCTCGATGGGACACCTCCGTTCAACGGTAATCGGGAACGCCATTAACCAGATTGCCCGTAAAAACGGCTACGACGTCGTTGGGGTCAACCACCTTGGGGACTGGGGGACACAGTTTGGAAAACTGATGGTCGCCTATAAAAAATGGGGCAACGAGGAAGCGGTACGTGAGCATCCGATTGCCGAATTGTTGAAGCTTTACGTTCACTTCCATGAAGAGGCGAAGACGCAACCGGAACTTGAGGACGAAGGCCGTGCTTGGTTCAAGAAACTTGAAGACGGCAACGAAGAAGCGACAGAGCTATGGACATGGTTCCGTGACGAGTCGCTCAAAGAGTTCCAAAAAGTCTACGACTTGCTCGGCGTCGAGTTCGACAGCTTCCACGGGGAGGCGTTCTACAACGACAAGATGGACCGCATCGTCGCCATGCTCGAAGAGAAGAACCTTCTCGTCGAAAGTGAAGGGGCGATGGTCGTCTCACTCGAAGACGAGAACTTGCCGCCATGCTTGATTAAAAAGAAAGATGGCGCGACGCTTTACGCGACACGTGACTTGGCAGCGGCCGTTTATCGTCATGAGACGTATAACTTCGTCCAAGCGAACTACGTCGTCGGCGGCGAACAGGCGCTTCACTTCAAGCAGTTGTTCTCGGTCCTCCGTAAACTCGGCTACGACTTCGTCGATGGCATGCACCACGTGCCGTTCGGTTTGATTTTGCAAGAAGGGAAAAAGATGTCGACACGAAAAGGTCGCATCGTCTTGCTCGAGGAAGTGCTGAAAGAAGCAATCGAGAAAGCTCAAGGCAACATCGCCCAGAAGAACCCAGAACTTGCGAACGCGGACGACGTGGCACGTATGGTCGGTGTCGGCGCGGTCATCTTCCACGACTTGAAGAACGAGCGCATCAACAACATCGAGTTCGACCTCGACAGCATGCTCAAGTTTGAAGGCGAGACAGGCCCGTACGTGCAGTACACGAACGCGCGTGCGAACTCGCTCCTCCGTAAGGGCAACTACGACGGCTCGACATTCACGGGTGCGGATGATGACCACACGTGGGGCGTCGTGACGATGCTCAACGCGTTCCCACACGTGATCACACGTGCCCATGAGCGCCGTGAACCGTCGATCATCAGCCGTTACGTCCTCGACTTGGCGCAATCGTTCAACAAGTATTACGGCCATGTCCGTGTACTCGAAGAAGATGCTGGTAAACAGTCGCGTCTCGCCCTCGTCAAAGCGGTGACGATCGTATTGACAGAAGGACTCCGTCTGATCGGTGTTCAAGCTCCAGAAGAAATGTAAGCACAAATAAGGGACCCTTTTGAGGGGGTCCCTTTTCCTATGCCTTCACTCGTGTGACTGTCCGGTTTTTTGTATCGTACAAACACCATTCCCGGTCGAAGATGACAGCGCCGACGTTGATGACGTACCGTTTTTTCTTCAATGTGAACGGTTTCCCGATTTCCCAGGGAATCGAACGGCCTTTCCGGTAAATCCCCGGGACATGGCTGTGGCCGATAAAGACGAGCGGATACTTGCCTTTCTCGACAATCGGTTCCCAGTCCGGACTCCAATTCAATTGATGGCCATGCAAGAACAACGCCTCATCGAGCGTCGTCTGTTCCGGTAATAATGAAATCCGCGTCTTAACTGGATGCGACACGACGAGCACCTCGTCAATCCGTTCTTCTTGATTGCCACGCAGGCTCGGGAACGTGAGCAGCGCCTCGTAATCCGGATCGTACGTCACGACGTCGGACACTTCGTGGAACCGTTCGTTCCGTCGCTTTTTGCCAATGTGGCATTCATATAAATCGCCGAGGCAGAGGATATGCTCCGTCTCACGCCGGACCGACTCGAGGACGGCCTTCAAATCATCAAACGAACCGTGCGGGTCACTGATGATGGCGAGCTTCATCGGTAGTTCGTAAATTGGGCATCGACAGACAATTCGAGCTCACGGACGAGCTGCATGACGGCTTGGAGGTCATCGCGTGACTTGGCCGTCACACGGATTTGATCGTCTTGGATTTGCGACTTCACTTTCAATTTTGATTCTTTAATGGCGTTGTTGATTTTTTTCGCATCGTCTTTATCGATGCCGCTCTTCAACTTGACGCGCTGACGGACGGTGCCACCGAGGGCGCGCTCGATTTTTTGGTAGTCGAGGTTTTTCGTCGGCACGCCGCGCTTGATCAATTTCGAGATCAGGACGTCCTTCAATTGCTCGAGCTTGTAGTCGTCATCCGATACGAGGACGAGGTCGCCGTTGTCGAGTGACATCTCACTCTTCGATCCTTTAAAGTCGTAACGGTTTAAAATTTCTTTCTCGGCGATTTGGATCGCGTTCTTCACTTCTTCCAGGTTCATTTCTGACACAATATCAAAAGAATTGTCTTTTGCCATGTTTCATCCATCCTTTACAAGGGTTTTGTTATAATGATAGCAGATTTGAAGTAGTGAAGGAGTGAAAGAGATGGAACATACTATCGATCAACAGACAAATGTAGATTTAGACCATATGGCGTATCACGGCAAAGACCTCGGGGTGACGTTTAAAGGTGATATCATCCGGTTGCGGGTCTGGTCGCCAGTCGCCGAAGAGATGACCGTAAAACTATACCGGACGCCGCGGGCACGAAAGTTCGAACGGATTGAGCTCGAACGGGCCGAGAAAGGGACGTGGGTCCTTGAACTCGACCGCGCTTCATTCGAAGGATATTTTTACGTGTTTGAAGCTACCGTCGAAGGCAAACGTGTCGAGTCGCTCGATCCGTATGCGAAAGTCGTCGGTGTCAATGGGAAGCGCGGGTGTCTGCTCGACCCGTCAGCGCTCAACCCAGACCATTGGGTCAAAGAACGTCCGCTCTTCCACTCTTCACAAGAGGCGGTCATTTATGAAGCGCACGTCCGTGATTTGACGAGCCATCCCGACAGCGGCGTCATGCATCGTGGCAAATTCCTTGGGATGACCGAGGTCGGCACGAAAACGCCGAACGGCTATCCGACCGCGCTCGACTATATCACCGCGCTCGGCGTCACGCACCTCCAACTCATGCCGTTCATCGATTACGGTTCGGTGAACGAGTCGCGTGAGAGTGAGGCGAATTATAACTGGGGTTATGACCCGGTCCATTATTTCGCCGTCGAAGGTTCGTACGCCTCGTCTGCCGATGATCCGGCTGCTCGCATCATCGAGTTGAAGGCGATGATCCAGGCACTGCACGACCGTGGGATTCGTGTCATCATGGACGTCGTGTTCAACCATACGTATGATGCGTTGACGACACCGCTCGGTCAGTTTGTGCCCGATTACTATTACCGCTTGAACGAGGATGGAACGCTCGCCGATGGTTCGGCGTGTGGGAACGATACGGCTTCAGAGCGCGCGATGATGCGGAAGTTGATCGTCGAATGTGTCTCATACTGGGCGAAAGAGTTCATGATCGATGGCTTCCGCTTCGATTTGATGGGGCTCCATGACGTCAAGACGATGAACCAAGTCCGGAAAGCACTCGATCGCATCGACCCATCGATTCTCGTCACCGGAGAAGGTTGGGATCTCGACACGCCGCTCTCGGTCCGCAAGAAAGCGAACCAGCATAACGCCCATAAGATGCCACGTATCGCCCAGTTCAACGACGCGATTCGCGACGGCGTCCGTGGGGACGTGTTCATCGAGGACTTGCCAGGCTGGATCAGCGGCAACGCGGATATGACGGCGGACGTCAAGCGCGGCATTGCCGGCGCGGTGACAAGTCAGAGTTTTGCCGATGAACCGAACCAAGTCGTGAACTACGTTGAGTGTCATGACAACTTGACGCTTTGGGACAAGCTCGCCGTCACGAACCCGGACGATGACGAGACGACACGTCGTCGCCGGCATCGCCTCGCGACAACGATCGTCATGCTCGGTCAAGGCATCCCATTCTTGCATAGCGGTCAAGAGTTCTTCCGAACAAAAAATGGGGACGAGAACAGCTTCAACTCGGGTGAGGTCGTCAACCGTTTGGACTGGACACGGGCCGAGCAGGAGACACCGAGCGTCGAATACGTGAAAGGATTGATCA
Source organism: Exiguobacterium mexicanum (assembly GCF_005960665.1). Classification (GTDB taxonomy): domain Bacteria; phylum Bacillota; class Bacilli; order Exiguobacteriales; family Exiguobacteriaceae; genus Exiguobacterium; species Exiguobacterium mexicanum_A. The sequence goes on along the minus strand of NZ_CP040676.1, from coordinate 2,320,921 downwards.
GTCTGCGGAAACAATATCCGTTGTTCCGTCTCGAGAACACGGAGCAGATTCGCAAACATTTGCGCTTCTTCGATGAAGAAGAAGGGGTGATCGCCTTTGAACTGAGTCGCCACGTCGAAGGGTATGTCGAACGTCATCTCGTCTACCATAACGGGCTCGAGGAAGCGGTCGAGGTGAAGTTGCCGGCCGGTAAGTTCGAGGTCCACGTTGAAGACCATACCGTCAATTTGACAGCGCCGCGCCTCCTTGAAGAACGACACGTCACGGTCGCACCGCTCTCGACGCTCGTCGTGACGGAACGCCGCCCGGATTACAGCAAATATGCGGTCGCCGGCGGGGCTGCCCTTGCGATCCTTGGTCTCTGGTACGTCGCGAAAAAACGCAAGAACAAACAGCAGTAACCAAAAAAAAGGAGACGTCATTCCGTCTCCTTTTCCTCGTTCGTTTCAGTTTTGGCTGCCTCCAGTTCCATCATCTTCTTCACGATGATGTGTTTTGGCATATGCATGAGCTCCTCGAGCGGAACGTTCAGCTTTTTAGCAAGCTCGACCGCCGTCTCGGGAGAGAGTTGAAGTGGGCGCATTGAGGTTCCTCCTTTCACATTCAGGGTATGCTAATGCCAGTATACAGGAAAAATCAGGCGCATGGAGAATGTGTTCTGTGAACACATTCAAAATCGAAAAATGCGTGGGGCGTTGCTAAGCTGAAACTAGGAAGTGATCAAATGTACAAACAAGTAGCAGACTATCAATTTCATCAAACGGTTGAATGGTTGGAGCGCGTTGGTGGAGGATGGATGTTGTATTTGGCGCAAACCGGTTTTCTGTTTTTTGACGAGACGTTCCAAATCCGATGGGAACTCGAGTGGAAATGGGCACCGTGCGCACTATATATTGAACCTCATGGCAGACGAGCCGTCGCGCTGTTTCGGGATTTACAGACATACGGAGTCATGGATTTAACAAACGGGACGATGGAACGTCATCCGATCCCACGGACGTTTCATGACGATTGGTTCAGTAACCTGCACCACTGGTCAGGAGACGACCTGTTTCTTTACTCGGCCGAATCAGACATTGTCGCTTTGAACTTGAACGACCACACGTTCCGGTATAGCCGCTACGAAGAGGTCCCCGAATTCGGCAGTATCATCGAACTTGCCTATCAGCCGACCTATGATTTCGAACGATTCACGGCACCTGGCCTCGTGACGCTGTACGACGAACCGAATCAACAGTTCGTAGTCGAGAATGTTGCGTCGAGCGCGTCTTGGATGATTCCATACGGAGGTGACCGCGATCTAGCCATCGTCGATCAAATCGGCGAGACGACCGCGATCACATCGATGACGTCGTTCCAACTGTTTGAACGCGATCGAGAAGTGTTCTCGTCTGAGGTGTGTGCTGAAACTGAATTACTGAAAGTCGTCTTATTGGACGAACCGGGCGACCGACTTGTCGTCTTGTCAACGCCACGCCGCTTTTGCCATAGTTGGCTTCAAGTGTTCGAGCGTTGATGCTCCTGGACCAGACCATGGTTCAGGATTTTTTTACGAAGACTTGGTGAATCCCGAAAAAAACGGGAACAGTCTTCTTAGATGGAGAGGAGTGGACAGGGATGGAACGATTAGGACAAGCGTTAGTCCGATGGCGCTACGCTGTCGTGTTGATTTGGACGGTGTTGCTCGCGGTATCGGTATATTTCGGATTACAGTTGCCAAGTGAACTGCGCGGCAATGGATTTGCGATTCAAGACGGGCGCTTCGCCCAAGTGGAAGATACGTTGAACGACCGGTTCGACCGGGCCAGTGCCTCGATGATCGTCTTGTTGGAAGGTGGTGACCTTGATATGGTCATCGAGCAGCAACGCGATCGACTCGTCGAAGTCGATGGGGTCGATGGCGTGATCACGCCAGCCGAGAATCCGGAGGCACGCGATGGGGACGTCGCCTATTTATTGCTCGAGTTCGAGGACTACGATACGGCCGAGACGTCGATTGAAGACGTCCGCAGCGCCTTGATTCGAGATACGGATACAGACGTGCGATTGACCGGAGAGCCGGTCTTCGCGGATGACTTGAACGAGGCGTCAAAGAATGACTTGATTCGGGCCGAGTTGATTGGGATCCCGGTCGCGCTGCTCGTGCTCTTGCTCGTCTTCGGGACGCCGCTCGCCGCATTTATGCCATTATTCGTCGGTTTAATCACGTTCATCGTGGCAGCGGGTTCGCTATTCTTCTTTGCCCAAACGATGGAACTGTCTATTTTCGTGTTGAATGCGGTCGCGATGATTGCCATCGCGCTCGGCATTGATTTCTCCTTATTGCTCGTCAACCGGTACCGGGAAGAGCTCGCGAAAGGGAAGTCACGTGAGGCGGCCATCGTCCGAACGGTCGCGACGGCTGGACGATCGATTCTATTCTCAGGACTTTGCGTCTTCGTCGGACTGGCTGGGTTGTTGTTCATCCAAGTCGATGTGTTCCAAGCGATTGCCCTCGGTGCGTTGATTGCCGTCGCCGGTGCGGTCTTGTCCGCGCTCACGTTGTTGCCGTCTGCCCTGTACATCGTCGGAGACACGATCAATAAAGGACGGCTCGTCAAGACGAATGAGACACGTTCTGAAGTGCGGTGGCAGAAGTTGGCCCGCTTCGTCATGAGACGTCCCGTCACGATGACGCTCGTCGCGCTCTTGCTGCTACTGCCAAGCCTCTGGTTCGTCCGTGACCTCGAACTGAACATCCCGGACGCCGATGCGCTCCCGACCTCGTACGAGTCACGGGCCGCCCTTGAGCGGTGGGACGACGTGTTCGGAGAGACGTCGACCGATGCGGTGCTCTTGTTTGAGACGAATGACTTGACCGATTCGATGATTCTCGATGAATTGACCGCACTCACTGATGAGCTATCCGAGGATCCGATTGTCGACAACGTCACGACGTTCTTGACGGCATCCGGTCTCGAACCAGCCGAATTCCAACAACTCGCTGAAGCGGCACCAGAGCAACTTGAGGCGTTCGAACGTCTCGTCACGCTTGAAGGAAATACAGACCTTGCCCTCGTCAACGTCAGCTTTGACGTCCCGCCAAGTGATAAAGACGCGCAGGCGTTCGTCCGAGATTGGCGCGAGAACGGTTTTGACGTCGGGGGACCAGCCGCGTTCAACGAAGAAATTTATGAAGAGATTTATGACAGCATCCCGTATGCGGTCGTGACTGTCATCTTGGCGACGATGGTCATTCTCATGTGGGCGTTCCGCTCAGTCTTGATTCCAATTAAGGCGATTATCATGAACGTGCTCGGTCTCGGGGCGACGTTCGGTCTGCTCGTCATCATCTTCGAATCAGGCTACGTGTATGATGCCGAGACGATCAGTATCTTAACCCCGGTGTTCATCTTCTCGCTTGTGTTCGGCCTGTCGATGGACTATGAGGTGTTCCTCGTATCACGGATCGAGGAATATTATCGGGAGACCGGGGATAACGACTACGCGACGGAGATGGGACTCGCCAAGACGAGTAAAATCATCACGTCGGCTGCTGTGATCATGATCGTCGTCACGGGAGCGTTCGCCTTCACCGGCGTCAGTCCGATCAAACAGCTCGGGGTCGGGATCGCGCTCGCCATCTTCATCGACGCGACAATCATCCGCATCTTGCTCGTACCATCTTTGATGAAAATGTTCGGGGACTGGAACTGGTGGTGGTTCGGGAAGAAAGATTTACCGAAACGTAATCTACACTAAATATACATTTAATGAAATAGTCGTGAAAATGTGTTAAAATAGTTTCATGATTACGCGCAATTTGGGAAAGGAAGGTCTTTATGGATACCGAGAGGACATGGCCTCTGTTTCAATTGCCGGACTTCTAGCGTTGAGTTTTTACAAGCGACATCAATGTAAAAATCAACAAACGGAAGATCGGAGATGGAACAGATGGAACCGCGGCTACGACTGAGGATCCTCCTCTCCGTTGAAAACGGGGAGGACAATCGGAATGAAACGAGTTGCTACCATAGTGCTCGGAACGCTAATCATGGCGTTCGGTTATTATTATTTGAATGAACAGTTTGGTTTGGCAGAAGGGGGCTTCGTCGGGCTAGCATTGCTCGGCCGCTATTTATTTGATATCGATCCAGCGATCTCGATGATCGTGCTCGATATCCCCTTCTTTTTAATCGCCCTTTGGTGGAAAGGCTGGCGCTTCGTCGGACAAGCCGTGCTTGCCGCCGCGTCGTTATCGCTCAGTTATGCGATGTGGGACCGATTGGATTTACTCACATTCGACATTCAAGTCTGGCCGGCAACGTTGTTTGCCGCCATCGCGAGCGGGATTGTGACCGGTTACGGTCTCGGTCTTGTCTTGAAGTCAGGCGGCGCGACCGGAGGCGACGATTTATTCGCCCTCGGCCTATCGAAATGGACCGGCGTATCGGTCGGGACGATTCTCATCATATTTGATGTCCTCGTTTTGGCGATCTCGCTCATCTATTTGCCGCTGTCGAACGCGCTTTACACGCTTCTCGCGGTCTCGATCGCAGGTCGTGTCGTCACGAAAATGTTGACGGACGATGTGGTCGAAGTAACCGTGCCAAGTGTGACCAAACTAAAAACAAAAAACGATCTCGCGTGAGATCGTTTTTTGTTTTGTAAAATTTATCACAGTTTTACAGTCATCTTTCTTCTACACTAAACATAGAAGGAGGGAGTCACATGACATGGATGATTCCAAAACAGCACGGCGCCTGGTCGATGCTGATCTTACCGTTCTTACTCGGCGGTATCGTCGGAGGGTGGACGCTCGCGCACATCCCGTTCGCGATCGCTTGGTTGTTCGTTTATATGGGCACGTTTTTCTTGTTCCAATACATCAAGCAACGGAAGAAGTCTAAGGAACTGTTGCGTACGGTCGTGACGTATTTGACGATTGCCACCGTCGCCGCCGTCCCGGTGTTTCTGTCCGAGTGGCGTCTCGTCTGGTTCGTCCTCGCGATGATCCCGTTCGGACTCGTCAACGCCTATTTCGCCAAAATCAAAGACGAGCGCAACGTCTGGAACGACGTCAGCGCCGTCACTTCATTTTGTATCGGCGGGATGGCGAGTTATTATCTCGGGGCACGGGTCTTGGACGAGACAATGATGTGGATGTTCGTCTTGCCGTACTTATATTTCCTCGGAAGTATCTTTTTCGTCAAGACGATGATTCGAGAGAAAAAAAGTCTATTTTATCGAAACGTATCATGGGGGTATCACTCCTTGCTTGTCGCCATCTTCATCGCGTTCGGCTATCCGGTTTTGGCACTCGCTTACGCGCCAAGTCTCGTCCGGGCGGTCGCGTTCTACGGCAAAAAGATCCCCATCATGAAGATCGGGATCGTCGAAATCGCCAACTCGGTGTTCGTGCTCGGTTGTCTCAGCTGGTATTTATTTTCTTAAGAAGGGGCGACCCTTCTTTTTTTAATTGCTTGAAGCGCTGCTAGAGATGATGGCGACAGTCGTCGCGGCCGTTGCTGCCTGTTGCATGGCGAGCAGGTGGGCGAACGTCCCGTGTAACAGTAAATCGCTCGCGTCTTCCTTGATGTTGTTTGCCGCGACGAGTTGCAGGGTGACCGTCAACGCGTGGGTGTGGAACCAGCGATGCTTTTCCTTCTCGGCGTTCGTGATTTCGATCAGGTCGCGCTCGTCGTTGTCGTTCGGAGCCGCAACGATGGCCAAGAGGGCGAGCGCTGGCAGATGCTCGTTTTTGACAGCGATTGTTTGTCCTTGGAGCCGTGTGCGCCACTCGAGCAGGCGGTTGATGACCTCGTCTGAAGGCAAGTCGCTAAAAGCAAGTAGATGGGAGACGAGTTGGAGCTCGTTTGAGCGGGGCAACTCGGCTTTCAACGCTTCGTAATACGTCTCGATTCGTTCATTTAGCGCAACATGGTCATCAAACGCTTGAACGAGGACGAGGGCAGACAGAAGGTCTTCTTCGCTCGTCAGCCAAGGATGGTTTCGTTTGAACGTTTGATAGAGTGCGCTTGCCTCATCGAGCCGGCGCTCGGGCTCATCGACGTTGATCAGTTGGCTCGCGATAAAGGGCCGTAACATACTGAAGCGGAAGTGCTTCCGGTCGAGTAACGTATCGAGCCGGAGTGCCTCGTCGATGGCCGGTTCGATGTCTTCGTACTTGGCATCGAGAAACGACAGCCAGACAAAATTAGTACTGCCGCGAAATTTCGAGAACATGCCGGTCTTCTGTTTCAGAACCGCTTGAGCGTGTTCGAACCGTCCCGAATCGAACGGGGTATCGTGCATGGCGTAGTTGATAGCCATCAAACGTCGGAAATCGTCAGTGAACCACTTTGTCGCTCCCCTGATTCCTTCGAGTGCTTCGAGGTAAAGGGTGTAACGTATCATCATCAGCAATTCCTCCTTTTGCTCCTTATACGAGTACAATCGAAAGAATGATTCAAAAACAGCCGCCCTGGATTCGTCCGGGGCGGCTGTTTGTTATTGGACTTGCGTATACAACTTCTGCATGTACTCGTTCACTTCATCGGCCGCTTGGAACATCATGAATGAATGTTGCAAGATGATCTCTGGCGAGAAGCCGAGGTCGAGGTCGAGCGTCGAGGCGAGCGTGACATCACGGTCGCTATCGAGTACGCAACGGAAGTATTTGAATTCTTGGTTGAACTCGTTCAAGGCGTTAAGAATCGGTAGGTCTTCCACGTAGTCCGGCACGTGTGTGACTGTTGCGGCATAAAGTTCCGCATCCGTCGTCTTTTTATTGAAGGCGATAATCATAACGGGCTGAGCCCCGGATTTAGTCGTTTCACGCGTCAAGAATGTGACGTGCGTTTCAGTCTCGCTCTCTTTGAACGTCATATTGCGTTCAGCGACGAGCGCTTTAAATGATTCTACTTTTTCTTCGAAGTTCACAAACAAGTCCCCCTTAAAAGTCGTTACTCTAACTTTCTCCCATTTGCGGAGGGAAAGCAAGGGGAACTAGCGTTTCATCAACATTTTGATGGCTTCTTCGACGGTTTCTGACGTATCTTCGCCATCTTCTTGGGCGGTGATGATGCACTGCTCCAAGTTCTTCGCGACGATGATGGTCGAAGCACGGTCGAGTGCCGAACGAGCCGCGCTCAACTGCGTCACGACGTCGCGGCACTCTTTCCCTTCTTCCATCATACGGATGATGGCCCGGATTTGTCCTTCGACTCGTTTCATCCGGTTCAATACTTTCGCATCGTATTGATACTGTTCCATTAGATTCACCTCTATATTCAAATCGTTCAATAACCCAACTATTTATTGTGTAGTCTCATCTTAATACGTGGGGGAGTATGTGTCGAGCCACAACGTTTGAGATAAAGATTTTTTGAAGATTTACCATTTCGTCAAACAAATCCCTTGTAATCGAATACCATAGGGGGTATATTAATGACGTGGAAGCGATATGTTCAATGAATCACAAACTTTCGTCGGACGCCCGCTACCAAGGTGACGAATAAATAAGTGAAACATCGTAGATTAAAAGGATGGGTAAATAACATGAAAGCATCTGCTTTAAAACGTCAAATGGATTTTGAAGTACCAGTGCACATCGTCGACGTTCGTGAACGTGACGAGTTCCAAGAAGCGCACATTGCTGGCGCGAGCAATTATCCGCTATCTGAAATTTCGGAATGGATCGAGACACTCGACCCTGAAGAAGAATACATCGTTCTCTGCCGTTCAGGTGCTCGCAGCACGCAAGCAACTTGGCAAATGGAAGCGAAAGGTTATAAAGTGATCAATATAGAAGATGGCTTGATGAGCTGGCCTGGTGAAGTCGTCAAAGGAGGAAATGAGCAATGAGTAAAAAAATCGTAATCGTCGGTGGAGTCGCCGGTGGCGCTTCAGCAGCCGCACGCCTTCGTCGCTTAAACGAAGAGAACCAAATCGTCATGTTCGACCGGGGCGAATACATTTCGTTCGCGAACTGTGGTCTTCCATATTACATTGGTGACGTGATTCAAGATCGTCAAAAATTGCTCGTCCAAACGGTCGAGGGCATGAATAAACGTTTCCAACTCGACATCCGCAACTTGACGGAAGTGACAAAAATCAACCGTGCCGAGAAGACGGTATCGGTGAAAAACGTTAAGACGGGCGAAACATACGATGAGTCGTACGATGTACTCGTCTTGTCACCAGGAGCGAAACCAATTCGTCCGAACATCCCTGGAATTGAAGAAGCAGAAGACATCTTCACGCTCCGCAACATTCCGGATACGGATAAAATCCGCAGCTACGTTGACGACAAAGCACCGAAACACGCGACAGTCATCGGTGGTGGTTTCATCGGGATCGAAATGGCTGAAAACTTACGTGAGCGCGGCGTCGAGGTCACGCTCGTCGAGATGGCCGACCAAGTTATGACACCGCTCGATCGTGAGATGGTATCACCTGTTCACGAACACATGCGTCTCCATGGCGTCGACCTTCAGCTTTCTGACGGTGTCGATTCGTTCTCTGAGAAAGGGAAACGTGTCCACTTGAAGAGCGGTCGCGTCATCGATACCGATATGGTCGTCTTGTCAATCGGCGTCGTGCCAGAATCGTCAATCGCAACGGAAGCAGGACTTGAAACAGGCATCCGCGGCGCCATCCGCGTCAACGAGAAGATGCTCACGTCAGACCCGAACATTTACGCGATCGGAGATGCTGTTGAAGTACTCGATTATGTCTTCCAAGAGCCGACGGTCGTTCCGCTTGCATGGCCGGCCAACCGCCAAGGCCGTCTTGTCGCCGATATCATCAACGGTCGTGACGTTAAATACAACGGAACGATGGGGACTGGGATCGCCAAAGTATTCGATATGACAGTTGCTTCGACAGGTTGGAACGAAAAACGTTTAACAGCAGCTGGTAAAGAATTCGAAGCCGTTCACGTGCACCCGGGTTCACATGCGGGTTATTACCCAGGGTCGACACCGGTATCACTCAAACTCTTGTTCCATCCGACGACAGGTGAAATCTACGGCGCGCAAGGCGTGGGGATGAACGGCGTCGATAAACGGATCGATGTGATTGCGACAGCGATGAAAGGTGGCTTGACGGTCCTTGACCTTCCAGACCTTGAACTCAGCTACGCACCACCGTTCAGCTCAGCGAAAGATCCAGTCAACATGATCGGTTACGTCGCGTCGAACGTCGTCCTCGGCGATAACGAAGTCGTGCACTGGAATGAGATTGACGAGTTGGTCCAAAACGGCGCGACATTGCTCGACGTCCGTGACGAGTCAGAACATGAACTTGGCAAAATTCCTGGTTCAATCAACATTCCGCTCAACTCGCTACGCGATCATTTGGACAACTACAGCAAAGACGAAACGATTTATGTGACGTGCCAAGTCGGGCTTCGCGGATATCTCGCATCCCGTATCTTGCGTCAAAACGGCTTCAAGGTGAAAAACTTGAGCGGTGGCTACAAAACATGGTCACAAGTAAAACGTGATTTTGATGCCATTGAGGCAGGCACGAAGGCAGAGAGTGAGACTGCCGCAACAGTAACGGAGGAGGCACCGCCAGCAATGACAAATGAACCAGTCGGGGAACCGATTTTCCTAGATACATGCGGTCTGCAATGCCCGGGACCAATTTTAGAAGTAAATAAAAAAGTAGCCGAGCTCGGTGAAGGCGAGACGCTTCGTGTCCTCGCGAGTGACCCTGGTTTCTTTGCAGACATCGAAGCATGGGCTAAGAAAACCGGCAACAAGCTCGTCTCGAAACAGTTCGTGAATGGTCGCGTGGAAGCAATTCTTCAAAAAGGTAATGGTCCTGCGGCTGTATAAGCAGGGGCACCAGCGACAGACGGCGCATCGATGGTCGTCTTCAGCGGAGATCTCGACCGCGCGCTCGCTTCGTTCATCATCGCCCAAGGTGCGGCGGCGATGGGCAAAGACGTGACGATGTTCTTCACATTCTGGGGACTCAACGTCATTCGTAAGCCAGATGCACCGGAAGTGAAGAAACAAGGTCTCGAGAAGATGTTCGGCATGATGATGCCATCGCATGCGGGTGAACTTCCACTCTCGAACATGAACTTCGGTGGAGTTGGTCAAAAGATGATGAAAAAAGTGATGAGCGACAAAAATGTGCCATCACTTGACGAAATGATCAAATCGGCTCAAGAAGCAGGCGTCAAAATGGTCGCTTGTACGATGTCGATGGACGTCATGGGAATCAAAGAAGAAGAGTTGATCGACGGCATCGATCTCGGTGGTGTGGCAGCATACCTCGGGGCGGCTGAAGGCGGCAACTTGAACCTCTTCATCTAATCAAATGATGCAGGATGGGCGATCGGTCACTTGACCGGTCGCTTTTTCTGTTGTTCGACAGCTCATGTGAAATTTGTCGAAAAAAGATTGCAATTCTTAGACGTTTTTCCTATAATTCTACTCATGTAAAGAAAGTTGACATAACTTTTTCTTATAACTCATACATACACGGAGGATTTAAAGATGGAGAAGTTCGTAGAAGGTCTCGTTTCATCAGCCAACGACTTGCTTTGGTCATCAGTGCTAATCGTTGTCCTTGTCGCCTTAGGTTTGTACTTCACCGTCCGGATGGGGTTTGTCCAGTTCCGGATGTTGCCTGAAATGTTCCGCCTCTTGTTCAAAGACGGCATGAAACGTGAAAAAGGCCAAGTCTCGTCATTCCAAGCGTTCGCGATCGGGACAGCAGCCCGCGTCGGAACGGGTAACATCGCCGGTGTCGCGACAGCAATCGCGCTCGGAGGTCCAGGAGCCGTCTTTTGGATGTGGCTCATCGCCCTCATCGGATCGGCTTCGGCGTTCGTAGAAAGCACGCTCGCACAAGTCTACAAGATTCGGGACGGACGCACATGGCGTGGAGGCCCGGCGTACTATATGGAGCGCGCCCTCGGTCAACGTTGGCTGGGGATCTTGTTCGCAATTCTCATCACGTTCTCGTTCGGATTCGCCTTCAACTCGGTGCAGTCGAACACAATCTCGCTCTCGATGAGCAATCAGTTCGGCGTGAGCACGACGACAGTCGGTCTCGTCTTGGCCGTCGTCACAGCAATCGTCATCTTCGGTGGGATTCAGTCGATCGCCGTGCTCTCGAGTATCATCGTCCCGGTCATGGCCGGTGGCTATATCTTGCTCGCAGGATGGGTCATGATTTCAAACGCATCATTATTGCCGGAAGTGTTCGGTTTGATCTTCTCAGAAGGCGTGTTCGGTCTGCAGCAACTGTTCGGCGGTGCCATCGGAGCGATGGTGCTCCAAGGAATTCGTCGCGGTCTCTTCTCGAACGAAGCCGGAATGGGTTCTGCCCCGAACGCGGCGGCGACAGCGGAAGTATCGCACCCGGTCAAGCAAGGCTTGATTCAATCGTTCAGCGTCTTCGTTGATACGCTTCTCGTCTGTACGTCGACAGCGATGATCATCTTGTTGTCAGGTGTAGCCGGATCGGAGTCGTTCGCAGGTGTTGAATTGACACAAGCGGCGCTTACGGCTGAGATTGGTCCGATGGCGACATCGTTCCTCACGATCGCGATTTTCTTGTTCGCGTTCAGCTCGATTCTTGGAAACTACTACTACGGCGAGACGAACATCCAGTTCATCTCGGATAAAAAGATTTACGTCACGCTCTACCGCATCGGTGTCGTCGGTATGGTCCTCTTCGGAGCCGTCCGTTCGGCCGGTCTCGTCTGGTCGATTGCGGACGTGTTCATGGGCCTTATGGCGCTCGTCAACTTGTATGCGATTTTCCGTCTCGCGAAAGTCGCTCGTCTCGTCCTCGACGATTACTTGGAGCAACGCCGTCAAGGTGATGACCCGGTATTTTACGCCGATTCGATCGACAACTTGCCAGGCCGCGAGTACATCGAGGCTTGGGAGACGGTAGAAGAGGAAGAAGTCAAGACAGGCACGATTCGTTCATAAGCGACAAACCGTCTACGAAAACACGTAGGCGGTTTTTTTGCGCCTAAAAGATGGGTAAACTGAAGAAAAGGGGGGCGTTCAATCATGGAGACGACACATTATATACGCATTTCCCCAGAAGTATGGGTCTCGTTCGGGCAAGACCCGGAAATGATTTTAGATTGGCTGTTGCACGTTCACGCTCAACAGCGTGACACGTATGAGACGTTGACGCTCCCGAACATTGAACGGTTCCAAAAAATTCTCGGGCAAATCGAAGTCTATATCGATGGGGATGACACGTATAACTTGGAGATGGCGGTCATTGGAGAAGAGTTGATCGTCAACGAGAAGCAGGCGGTCGTCGTCGGGATTTTGACGCCGCAACTGCTCCATATCGTCAAAGACGCGATGAACGCGTTCACGAAAGAGGGTGTCGCCGACATGGCGTTCGTCGACCATGAAGGCCTCGATGATGTATGGCTCAAATGGACGTTGTTGAAACGATTCTGCGAAGAAGCGATTGAACGGGATGAGCTCGTGTTGATTTATTATGAGTAAGATCCTCTAAATGGTATAATTAGGAAAGATGTCAGTCACTTCTAGTCTCGATTCACGTGAATTAATGGGGGAGAAGTGCTACAAGTGTGATGATCATGGGGGTTCGCTGAATGTTATCTTGGTTAGGTATAACGAATGCAGATGAGACAAATCAAACTGAACGTCAATTTTTCGCGAATGTGAAGAAAAAAACGATTACTTTAATTCTACTTACGGCTTTAATCGCACTCTATGGCGTTAAGGTTTTGTTAACTTACCTAATCCCGGCCTCATATTTGGCCGACCCAATTGTCGCCGTTCTACCAGGTACCGTAGGCGTTTTGGTTTCTATAGTCTACGTCTTGGTCGCGGAACGAATTCTACAGGACAACGCCAAACGCTAGTTTTACCATTTAGACAAAAAAACTCGACGCCGCAGCGCCGAGTTTTTTTGTCTTATTTCAATGCCGTCTCAAGCGCTTTGACGTTTTCACGCATGAGATCGAAGTAACTCTTGTCCATCTGTTCTTTCGTGACCGATTCCAAGTTATAGATCGTCACCGTCTCCGCGCCGATCTCATTTCGAACGACCTGGGCGACTTTCGGGGTAACCGTGTCCTCGAAGGCGATGTATTTCAAGTCGTGAAGTTGAGCCTCTTCGATGACGCGCTTCAACGCCTGTTGTGACGGTTCTTCCGAAGGCGTGAGACCTGTAATTGGGAGTTGGTCGAATCCGTAGCGCTCCGCTAGGTAGCCATAGGCGGCGTGCGTCACGAGCAGCTCTGACTTCGAACCGCCCTCGACTGCCGCTTTCAGCTCGGCGTCGAGCGTATCGGCTTCTTCTTTGAAGGCGCTCAAGCGATCCGCAAACTCATCTTTATAGTCAGGGGCCTGTTCGCTGAAGGCCGCTTCGACCGCTTTGGCCATCGAGACGGCATTCATTGGGTCGAGCCAGACGTGTGGGTCGTATTGACCGTGGTTGTGGCCGTCATCTTCACTATGACCGGCTTCTTCCTCAGCATGGTCATCGTCATCATGTCCGTGCTCGTCTTCTTCACTATGCTCGTCCTCACCGTGGACGTGGACCGTGTCATCAGCCGATAAAAGGGTGATGTCTTCGGCCGTTTTCACGAATGTGACGTTCTCATTGGCCAAGCTCTTCTCCATTGACTCGACGTATGGCTCGAGGTCATAGCCGACCGTCAAGAACAAGTCCGCTTCAGCGATGTCTGTCATTTGTTTTGAGGTAGGCTCGTACGTGTGCGGGTCGGCACCAGGCGGGATGACCATCTCGACGCGGACGCGGTCGCCGCCAATCTCCTCGGCGAATGATTTCAACGCGAACGTTGACGCATATACGGTCAACTGGTCGTTGGCTTCCTCTGTGGCACCGCCCTCTTCATTGCTTGCGCAACCACCTAATAAAAGTGTCCCGGCAGCGGCGACACCTAAAAGTTTTTTGTTCATAACTCTCTCCACCTGTCCTCTCTATATAAAACCTTTAAATCGTAACCGTTACGTTCTGAGGCTGCGTTTTATATTATAGGGGGCGAATGCGAACACGTCAAGTCCGACTTCAGATGGATGGTTTTTCGAGAAAAAGGGAATATGATTAAAAAAAAGAACGAGGAGTGGATGTATATGAGAAAGGAGACCGCCTGGTTCGTCGGTGGTGCGGCGCTCGCGGCCGCCACCGCAGCCGGGGCAAGCGTATGGAACCAATACGGATCGCTCGTGCGTTGGCAAGAGCCTGAGTTGCCGGTGTGTCCCTCGACCCGTAAACGCCGGACTCACACGTACAAGATTGTCAATGACCGTCCGCTCCAATTTGATGTGTACTACCCACCCGGCGAAGGACCATTTCCGGTCGCAGTCTATGCACACGGCGGGGCATTCGTTCGAGGGAATCGAGGCATGGTGACGTTGTTCCATCCATTGCTCGACCACTTCCTCGCAAAAGGATTCGCGGTCATCAGCATCGATTATCGTCTGTTCGAGGACGGGGTCTATTTCCCGGACAACATCATCGACGTCTCCGATGCGCTTTGCTATCTCAAACAACACGACGGTCTACTCAATCTTGACATCGACAAATTGATTGTCTGGGGCGACTCGGCAGGCGCGGCACTTGTCCTTGCGACAGCACTCGACCGAAGCAAGCAGTTTATAGGAGAACTCGGCGATGACGTGCCGCCGGTGAAAGGTGTCATCGCCCTTTATCCGCCGACGAACTTCTTGTTGTTCAAGTTCATCCAGACGTGGCTCGCCCATTTGAAGTTTTACGAAGGTAGTCGTGAGGCGTGGCGCGAACTGATGGTGAAGTGTTCTCCGGTCACGCATCTGTACGATGATGCCCCGCCGATTCTCCTTTTGCATGGGAAGAAAGACCCCATCGTTCCGTTCGGGCAAGCACTCCATTTCGTGGAGCATGCGAGCGAGGTCGGCGCGAACGTGCAATTGATTTCTTTTCCGAACGGCACCCATTCGTTAGCGAGTTTCCTCCAATCCGATAATCCGATCAAAGAAACACAACTCATGGCCCGGATCGATCGTTTCATCGATGACGCGATGATGTGACGTTGCGCTTTTTTTCAAAGATGGTACGATGGGGTAGGATTTAGGAATCAAAAAGGAGTGACTCGCGTGACAGAACTTTGTTTGGTCCGACATGGTCAGACAGATTGGAATTTTCAAGAAATCATTCAAGGGCGGGAAGATATCCCGCTCAACGCACTCGGACATCGGCAGGCCGAAGAGAGTGCGGCCTTTTTAAGCCAAGAATCATGGGACGTGATCGTCGCGAGCCCGCTTTCGCGAGCGATGGATACGGCCCGCTACATCGCAGAGGCGTGCGGCATTGACCCAGGCGTGATTATTCAGGACGAACGGTTCATTGAGCGGGAGTTCGGTCATGCGTCGGGAAAACCGGTGCCTGGTATTTACGAAGCTGTCCAAGCCGATGATCAAGACCGCGTCCCGGGTCTCGAGTCAGAAGATGAGATGCGGGCCCGGGTCTTGAGCGGCATGGAAGACATCGTCGAGGCGCATGCTGGAAAACGTATCATCGTCGTCTGTCATTCACATGCAATTAAAGCCGCCTTATCGGCGATTGACGACACGTATACGTTCCGCCACGCCATGCGCAACGCCTGCTCGAACTATATCGAATATCAAGATGGTCAGTTCGTGGTCAAGGCGGTCAATGTCGCCGACCATATTACGAATGTGATCGTCGCGAAGTGAGGAGAAGCTCATGACGACATTGCTCTGGATTTTCATCATCGCATCGTTTGTTGTCGCGTTCGCGGGTCTGATCTATCCGGTCATCCCGAGCGTCTTGTTCTTATTCATCGGTTATATGATTTACGGTTTTGGATTCTCGTTCGAGCCGCTCACATGGACGTTTTGGCTTTGGCAAACCGTATTTTTGATCTTCTTGTTCGTAGTCGACTATATCGTCACTCGGGCGACGGTCGATAAACGAGGCGGTTCCGAACGGGCGAAGTGGGGAGCGACGATCGGATTGATCGCAGGTCCGTTCATCTTCCCGCTCGTCGGGGTACTCATCTTCCCGTTCATCTTCGCATTTTTAGCGGAACTCACGCTCGGGAAGTCGACGCGTGAAGCGTGGAGTATCGGTGTCGGGACCGTACTCGCTTTCCTCGGCAGCACGGTGCTCAAAGTTGTCGGGATGACGATGATGGTCATCTTGTTTTTCATCTACATTTGAGGCGAAGAAATTTCTTCGCCTTTTTGGGTTGAGTTATTTATAAAAACGGGGAAAGAAAAACAAGACCGTTCGACTTATTCGAACGATCCTGTCTTGACGAGCTGTGTGAAGGCGGAGCGGCTGAACGACTGCTGTTGTTCGACTTGTTTTTCGAAGAAGGACGGTTTGAGTTCGGCGTTCGCCACGCCTTCGGAAATCAACGAATCGAGCACTTGCTTGGTCGGGTCTTGTTTCGGCATCAGCATGAGCCCTTCGGCGACGAACGTGTGATGGTCGCTCAGCGACCGTTCACTCGTGAACGTCAAGGCGAGGGCGGCCGGCCGGTTCGATGGAGACGTGATGACGGCCTCGGCGAGAAGCAGGATTCGTTTATTCAAGTAATGATGAAGCGTGACGGCAAATTCAGTCGGTACGAGCATCTCGAGGAGCCATTCGTTGTCGTGCTCTTTTGAGATGATCAACCCATCGACCAGTTCGACGGGCAGGTTCAATTCGTTGCCGTACTCGTCTTGGACGAGGCGAACTTGGACTAGGCGGAACGTTTTCATCGTATCGATCCCTTCCACATTTTCTTTAACTCATCTTAACACAGTCTGATTCGAAGATTGTGTTACGATAGCGGGGAAGCGACGTAAAAAAAATAGAGGACAAGGAGGCATCAAGATGAGTTGGGTTGTTGGCATAATCGGGTATATCGCGATTCTAGCAATCGGTTATTATGGTGTCCTTTTCTTCAAAGTAAAGCAGGAGCGGAGTCGGGCCGGATATCGAATCTTCCTTTTGCTCGCGGGCTTGTTCTTCGTGAGCGGGAGCGACTATATCATCGCGTTGTTCCGAGGGGATACGGAAGCGACGTTTTGGCAACGGACCGTTTACTTCATATTGATTTTGATCTCTCTTTCGATCGCCCTTTACTTTCGGAGAAAAGAAGATAAAATCCATGCGAATGAGATGACGACGGCATAAAAACAAGAGGCTAACGGAAAAAAATCCGTAGCCTCTTGTTTTTATTTCGGAATCCGAGTTTGACGAATCATTTCGAGCTTCAAGTCCCAGAGCGGTTTACTGAATGTGACCGAGTACACTTCCGGCAAGCGGAGGCGTTTGTACTCTTCCCACAGACCGTTCATCTGCTCTTGATGATACGTGCGGATTTCTGTCGCGTTCGGTAACTCATATACGCGTTCGCCGTCTTGGAAAATCGGGACGAGCAAACGTTTGACGCTAAAGTTACGTGTCTTGATGCGGAACGCGGGGTCGCGCACGTCAATCAAGTCAATTTCGTTATACGACTCGACTGGTTCGTCGGCAAGGGCGATATAGTCACCTTTGAACTTCCCGGTCTCGTTATCGATGATGCGATACAATTCTTTCTTGTGCGGAGTCGTCGTTTTCACTTTCGAAGACGACACTTTGATGACCGGCTTCAGCTTCCCGTCGGCGCCTTCGCGGGCGACGAGTTTGTACACCATACCCAGTGCAGGTTGCTCATAGGCCGTGATACCGCGCGTCCCGACGAGGAACGTATCGGCTTCAGCTCCTTGCATCCGCAAGTCTTGAATGACGTACTCATCGAGGTCGCCCGAGACGACGATTTTGACGTAATCGAGTCCGGCCGCGTTCAATGCTTTTCGGGCCCGTTTCGACAAGTAGGCCAAGTCACCCGAGTCGAGTCGGACCGACTTCAAGCGGTAGCCTTTCGCTTCAAGTTCTTTGGCGACCGTGATCGCGTTCGGGAGACCTGACTTGAGCGTATCGTACGTGTCGATCAACAGGCTCGTATTGTCCGGGTACATCGAGGCGAACGAGCGGAATGCCTCGAGTTCGTCATCGTGGAACTGGATATCGGCGTGCTCCATCGTTCCACCGGTCGGGACGTCAAAATCACGTCCGGCCGAAACCAAGCTCGTGACGTCGAAACCGGCGATATAGGCGGCCCGTGTTCCGTAGTACGCAGCATCGACGCCTTGGGCGCGACGAGCACCGCCTTCGAGTAGTGTCTCGTTCGGCGCAGCTTGGCGGATGCGCGCGTATTTCGTCGCGATGAGTGATTCGTGGTTGGCGATGTTCAAGAGCGCCGTCTGGAACAACTTCGCCTCAAAGATCGTCGATTCGATGCGGACGACTTGTTCGTTCGGGAAGATGACTTCTCCTTCACGGACACTGTAGAGCGAGCCCGTGAACTTGAAGTTACGGAGCACATCCGCGAACTCGTCTTCGAAGTCGAGTTGCTGTTTCAAGTAGCGGATATCTTCTTCCGTGAATGAGACGTTCTCTAAATAATGCACGATATTTTGGAGGCCGGCGAAGACGACGTACCCTCCGCTGAACGGGTTTGAGCGATAGTATAGGTCAAACACGACTCGTTCGTTGTGACGGCCTTGTTTCCAATAGATATACATCCAACGCGGGAGGTATAAGTCTGTGTGAAGTGCTAAGTTGCGATGTAACATAATCGATCCTTTCTGTTTTACGTCACTTCCCGGTCACCGTTGCTCCGAGGGTCGTGACAAAATGTTCGAGCGCCCAATCGTGGCCGACTGGGTTGAAGCTTTGGACGGCGTCGGCGTGGACGACGATTGTATAGCCGAGGTTGTAAGCGTCGACAGCGGTATGAAGCACACAAATATCCGTGCACACACCGACGAGATGAATCTCTGTGATGGCCCGTTCGCGCAAGCGCAAGTCGAGGTCTGTGCCGGCAAAGGCACTATAGCGTGTCTTATCGATCCAATGATCGGCCCGGCTCACCGCTGTTTTGACGGCACCGTATAATTCACGGCCCTCTGTACCGCGGATGTTGTGGGGCGGGAAGAGCGTCGTCTCAGGATGATACGTGTCGCCGGCGTCGTGGACATCGTTCGCGATGACGACATAATCCTCGTCCGCAAACTCCTCGATCAACTGGACAATTCGTTCTTCTATGTCTTGCCCTGGTTTTCCACAAGTCAAACGACCCGCATCTGCGATAAAATCAAACGTGTAATCGATCACAATCAATGCTCGCATGGGGAGCTCTCCTCTCTCATGTAAAGAATAGTTGGTTATCTTTCTTATTCTAAATCATTTTGCGTGATGCGAAAAAGATTATTTTTGATCAGGGTCGGGTACTAGGTGTAAGAAGAACCGTTTGCGAAAGGGGAATCAGCACATGCTGCTGTCATCAACCGAACTGTCAGAGCAACTATCCCGCTTAAATGGCTGGGATGTTGTTGAAGGGGAATTACAAAAGACGTATCGGCTCGAGACGTTTCCAGAGGCGATTCAGTTCGTCCATCTCGTCGCTGATTTGGCGGAGGAGCTCAATCATCATCCGAACATCTTGATCGAGTATCGGAACGTCACATTGACCGTGTCCACGCATGACGAAGGTGGAATCACGGAGAAAGACATCATGCTCGCGAAAGGGTGTGAGGGGCTTGTCTAAACTGTTCATGACGTTTGCCTCAGGAACTGTCGCTGAACGATTGCGTCAACAACCCGGTATCCTTGTCGCCAACGGAACCGAGACGATTTTGCTCGCAGAGGGCGACAAGTCTCCCTTCCAAAGCGGGAAGACGTTTCAAATCGAAGAAGCGGAAGGACAATTCGCCTCGAAAGGGAATATTGTCTATGCGAACATTCCGGTCGATTCGAACGCCCGGTCGCTCTTGTTCCATCGCTTGTTGAAAGACAAATCACGTCTTGGGTCTGGCCATAGCGGTTTTGCCGCCTATCGGCTCGGTGTCGACCCGGACGATCACCACGGGATTATCTTCATCCAATTCACCGAGGGCGGAAATCGTTTCCGTGATTCGACCGACTATGTCTTGTTCCAAGAATGGCTGAAAGAAGCCGTCGAACAAAAAGGAGCCGGTCCAATCATAAAACACTATGTCGTCGATGAAGCGGATGACCTATAATAAACATAACGTCATGTTAGGGGAGGATTTTTTATGAACAAGAACTACTTTTGGATGGGAATGGCCGCAGGTGCCGTCATCGGAGCCGGGGCATCGCTTCTCCACAGAGAGACGCGCGAACAACAAGTCAGCCAGCTCAAACATATGAAATCACGACTCAAGTCAAAGGATGCGTCAACACAAAGCCATTCGGTCGGCCTTCAAGCCTCATCGAAAGGGAGCTTGAAAGATCGCGTCATGGATTTGAAGGCGCTCTACGAAGAGAACCAAGATACGATTCAAAATCTCGTCGAAGATGTGAAAGACTTGGTCGACGCGCTCCAAGACGCTCGTCACAAAAATCAAATCTAATTCATATTCACGGTCCGGTGCTGTTGCGCCGGGCTGTTTTTTATGTTGTCTTCATCGCTGTCCCTATATGATAAATGTTTCACGAATACAAAAGCTCCTGAAAACAAATCGGTCACGTGACGAAACCCGTCTGCTTTTCAGGAGCACTAGTGATTACAAAAAGCGGGCGAACAGGCCGAACACGGCCAGTCCGACAATTACGTAAAAAATCCATTTGCCTTCACCCGTATGAATGATCGGCGGGGAATACTTGCGTGGTTGGTACTTCCCATGACGGAGCGGGCGCGAATACGGCACCGCGAACCGGGAGAGCGGGATCGCGAGCAAGAACCCGGCAAGGAAGCCGTACACATGTCCCCAAAGTGATACGTTCGCCCCGATGAGCGTGAACACGGCGCTAATGGCGACGAAGATATAGACGAGTCGCGCGTCCTGGCTATAGATGAGCGTCCGGCGGAACCGACCGATGTACACATAGAAGCCAAGAATCGCTAAAATCGCACCTGAAGCACCGGCTTGCAGGTAGAACAGTTCACTCACCGTGAAGAACGTGAGCAAGTTGGCAAGCACACCGGCCACGATATAGAACACGGCGAACTTGATGTGACCGACCATGCGTTCCATGGCAGGTCCGAATATAATCAAAGCGAACGAGTTGAACAGCAAATGACCGAGCCCTAAATGGATGAAGTTGGCCGTCAAGAGACGGTACCATTCCCCTTGGGCGAGTGCGAGATGGAATGACCCGCCGAGTGCGACGATCCGGAGGTCGGGGACCAAAGAATCGATGACAAACACGAGCAGTTGGATTACAATGAACAGCGTTACGAGTGGATACGCCCGGACGAACGTTTGAACATTCTCAGTACGACTAAACATAACATCACCTCTTTCCTTAATTGTATAAGGAAACGAGTGAAAAAGGAAAGGAGCGAGTGTCCTGTGATTGTGGGAATCGGAATCGATATCGTCGAGCTCGAGCGGATTGCTCGCTCGCTCAAAAATGACCGTTTCGTCGCACGTCTGTTGACCACAGCCGAGCGGGCGCTTGCGGACGCCTATCCAGAACAACGGCGCATCGAATTCGTCGCTGGACGATTTGCGGCGAAAGAAGCGTATGCCAAAGCGGTCGGGACCGGGATTGCCCGGGGCCTGTCGTGGCAACAAATCGAAATTTTACCGGATGAGACCGGACGGCCGCATATGACGGCGCCGTACTCAGGCCGGATTCATATGAGTATCAGCCACAGCGAGCAATACGCCGTGGCACAAGTCATCATTGAAGAGGGGGATCACGATGTTTCGTCCAAGTTGGATTGAAATCGATCGGGCGGCGATCAAACATAACGTAATCGAAATCAAAAAACGGATCCCGCAAGCGCTCATGGCCGTCGTCAAAGCGAACGCTTACGGGCATGGTGCCGTCGAAGTGGCAAAGATCGCGCTTGATAACGGAGCGACGATGCTCGGCGTGGCCTTACTCGAGGAAGCCATCGAGCTCCGAGAGGCCGGGATTAAAGCGCCGATTCTCGTCATGGAGGCCCAGTTCCCAGAATATGCGGGCGTCGCAGCCGAACACGATGTGACGTTGTCCGTCTTTTCGGCCGACTGGTTGCGTGAGGCGCGCACGCATCTTTCTGACCGTCCACTCACCGTTCATGTGAAAGTCGACACGGGGATGGGTCGTCTCGGTCTGCGGACCCGCGCCGAACTTGATGCCCTTTTAGAAGCGGCAGATGACCGTTTTACCGTCGAAGGGATTTATACGCACTTTGCGACAGCGGATGAGCCGGACAGTGAGCTTTACTATGAGCAGCAGGAGCGGTTCGGTCAGTTGATAGATGGACTCCACTCGCGATTCCGCTACATCCATACGTCAAACTCGGCCGGAGCGATCCGCATGGCCGGACAAGACGTACCGTACAACGTGGTGCGGGTCGGAATTGCGATTTATGGGCTCTACCCGTCAGCTGAAATGGCTTCCTTCTATTCATTTTTACGTCCGGCTTTCACGTTGAAGAGCAAGCTCATGCAAGTGAAGCAACTCGAAGCTGGACAGACGATCAGCTACGGGGCGACGTATACGACGACTGAAGATGAGTGGATCGGTACCGTGCCGGTCGGATATGCCGACGGCTGGATTCGTAAAGCGAGCGGCTTCGAAGTAGACGTCAATGGAGAGCGCTGTCCCATTATCGGTCGTGTCTGCATGGATCGCTTCATGGTGAGGCTTCCTAAAGAGCTGCCGGTCGGAACTGTGGTCACGCTCATCGGCGGACCAGTCGCGATTGACGAACTGGCCACGCATCTCGAGACAATCAACTATGAGGTCGTCTGTCAATTAACGAATCGCCTCCCGCGACGTTATGTGTAAAGCGGAAAACGTGTGAAATTATCTGAATTCTTTCGGGAATTCTCTATATTTTCCCAAACTCGCGTGTTATATTGGTAAAGAACGCGGGAATATTTCCGCCAGTCATTGAAACGATTCTGGAGGTGTAAGATGTTGAAACAGCGAACTGCGGGTGCTTTAGCGTCCGTTCCAGATCGGTTCTCGCAGCATGGGGGTCCGATTTCGATGAAAGACCGTGAATCATTGTCATTGAACGATGTAGTGACGTACTTGTCCAAAGAAATTGCTGATCGACAACAAACACTGCGCGAAGAATTGGCGAGAGGCTATCAAGAGATGGCCGCGTTTAATTTGAATATGGCAGAAGAGATGCTGATGATTGAGACGGAAGCCGAACATGCTCTCTTACGTCAAGTAAGCGGGGTGTGAGCGGAGTGATCGTAAAGCGTGGTGACGTGTTTTATGCGAATCTGTCGCCCGTAGTCGGTTCAGAGCAAGGTGGAGTTCGTCCGGTTCTCGTCATTCAAAACGATATCGGCAATCGCTTTAGCCCGACCGTCATTGTCGCTGCGATTACGGCTCAGATCCAGAAAGCAAAACTGCCGACTCATGTAGAGGTATATCAAGTCAAACATGGTCTCGAACGAGATTCCGTGATTTTACTTGAACAGATTCGAACGATTGATAAGCGTCGTCTGACGGATAAAGTCACTCATCTTGATGATGAGACGATGCACAAAGTTGACCGAGCGCTAGAGATTAGTCTGGGATTAATCCCTCTCTAGCTTACATATAAAGAAACCGATACATGGGTATCGGTTTTTTTTCAAAAAAATCTTTAAAAAATAGTTTAGAATTCTGTAAAACGGGAATTTAGTTTAATCGTACTCAATTTTTCTGTACGCACATTAGGAGGGAATATACGATGGATTTAGCGATTCGCGAGCAAGTCATTGGAGAACAATTACACCTTTACGTATCCGGAGAAGTGGATACATATACCGCACCAAAATTGAAGGAAGTCTTGCACCCGGCTATCACGGAACAAGATGTTACCGTTCATTTGGATGAAGTGGACTATATGGATTCAACTGGTCTCGGCGTATTTGTCGGTGCCCTTAAAATAGCCAAACGTAATGAGAAAGAGTTGTCGCTCGTCGGCGTCACCGACCGCGTCAATCGTCTCTTTGAATTGACAGGACTGCACAAGTTGCTTTCGATCAATACAAACGTAAGAGGTGGCACGCAATGAGTAACATCGAACAGACGGTGATGACGTTCCCGGCCAAACCGGAGTATGTCGGTGTGGTCCGTTTAGTCGTCTCAGGAATCGCTAACCGTATGGGATATACGTACGACGAGATCGAAGATATTAAAATCGCGGTCTCGGAAGCCTGTGGCAATGCTGTTCAACATGCTTATGAAGACCAAGAAGGTGAAGTGAAACTCACGTGTGGCGTCCATCAAGATCGTCTCGAGATGACGATCGAGGACTCGGGCAAAACATTTGCCGACGACGTGAAACGCCAAGCGGCGCCAGTCGAAGAGACGGCTGAAATTGAATCGCTTCACGAAGGAGGACTCGGTCTTTTCCTCATTGAAGCCTTAATGGATGACGTCTCGATCAACAAGGACAATGGTGTCAAGGTGACGATGACGAAACTCCTTAACAGGGACGAGGTGGATCAGAGTGCCAGCAAAATCTCAACAACGCCATCACAGTGATGATGAAGTATTAGAGTGGATCGAGCGTTATCAACAGGACGATCAAAATGAAGAAGTCCAAATGCTCCTCATTAACCGATACTCGGACCTCGTTGAGGCGCTTGCACGAAAGTTTTCGCGAGGCCGGGCCATTCATGACGACCTCGTTCAAGTCGGCATGATCGGACTTCTCGCTGCCCTTCGTCGTTTCGACCCTGAGTTTGGACGCAGTTTCGAGTCGTTTGCCGTTCCGACGATTATCGGTGAAATCAAGCGTTTCATCCGTGACAAGACGTGGAGCGTCCACGTTCCACGCCGGATTAAAGAGCTTGGACCGAAAATCAAGAAGACGGTCGAAGAATTGACGACCGAGTTGCAACGTTCACCGCGAATCGATGAGATTGCCGATTACCTCGGCGTTTCCGATGAAGAGATTCTCGAGACGCTCGAGATGGGCAAGAGCTACCAAGCCCTTTCCGTCGACAGCTCAATCGAAGCGGACAACGAAGGTTCGACCGTCACGCTCCTCGACCTTGTCGGAAGCCAAGAACGTGGCTACGAATCGGTCGACCAGCGCCTCATCCTTGAAAAAGCGTTCAGTGTGCTGAACGAACGGGAACAGGCGATTTTAGAATGTGCTTATTATAAAAACATGAGCCAAAAAGAGACGGGTGAACTCCTCGGGATTTCGCAGATGCACGTATCGCGCTTGCAGCGACGCGCACTTGAGAAGTTACGTGAGGCCATCAAAGTCCCGCTCAACGAAGTATTTTCAAACGATGACTAAATAGTCATCGTTTTTTGTCGTCTAGGCGTGAGTTTGCTACACTTCTAGAGAGAAGAGAAAAGGAAGTGATTCGATTGATTACGAAAGTCGCAAAAGAGTTGAAGTTGAAGACGAGTCAAGTCGAGACGGTGCAACAACTTGCCGCGGACGGAGCGACGATTCCGTTCATGGCCCGGTACCGTAAAGAAATGACCGGTAATCTCGATGAAGTCGAAATCAAAGCGATTCTCGACGCCTTACAATATGAAGAGAGTTTGCACAAGCGTAAGACGGACGTCCTCGCCAAACTTGAAGAACTCGAGAAGGCGACGCCGGAATTGACACGGGCGCTTGAAGCGGCGACGAGCCTGCAACAAGTCGATGATATTTATCTCCCTTATCGTCCGAAGCGACGGACGAAAGCTGAACAAGGGCGGGAGAAAGGACTACAAGCCCTCGCTGACTGGTATCGTCAACCGACACCCTATTCGCTGAAAAAAGCGCAGTCGTTAGCGGGTGATCTTTCGCTTGAAGAAGCACTTCCGTTCGTCCAATCAATCATTGGGGAGGAGTGGGGCGAAGTGGCGACGCTTCGACAATCACTTCGAACACGAGTCCGGAAAGAGGCGCTCCTTCGTTCGCAGAAGAAAAAAC